>JBBEEK010000055.1:0-6053 GCA_040880825.1 Chthoniobacterales bacterium | reverse complement strand
CCGCCGTCGACTTCGTCATGATCTTCGTCTCGCTCGAGTTGGTCACCATCACCTTTTACATCCTCGTCTCCTACCTCCGCCGCAGCGAAGCCAGCCTCGAAGCCGGCACCAAGTATCTCGTCCTCGGCGCGCTCTCCACCGGCTTCCTCGTCTACGGCATCACCTGGATCTACGGCGTGACCGGACAATTCAACCTCGCCGCCATCGCGGAAAAACTTCCCGCCCTCGACCAAGCCGCCGCCCCCGCCCTCCTCTTCGGCTTCGGCCTCGTCCTCATCGCCCTCGGTTTCAAAGTCGCCGCCGCCCCCTTCCAATTCTGGGTCCCCGACGTCTACCAAGGCGCGCCCACTCCGGTTGCCGCCTTCCTCTCCGTCGCCTCCAAAGCCGCCGGCTTCATCGTCCTCCTTCGCGTGGTGCAGACTTTTCTCGTCGTCCCCGCCCTGCAGGAAAAAATCCTCCCGCTCCTCGCCGTCATCGCCGGTGCGACCATGATCTTCGGCAACCTCGCCGCACTCCCACAGTCCAATCTCAAACGCCTCCTCGCCTATTCGAGCATCGGCCACGCCGGTTACCTCCTCCTCGGCATCGTCTCCATCGGCGCGCCCTTCGCCGGCACCGCCATCCTTTTCTACCTCGCCGCGTATCTGCTCATGACATTGCTCGCGTTCCTCGTCATGACCATCGTCGCGCAAGCCACCGGCGGGGATGACATCTCCGACTTCAACGGACTCAACCAACGCGCCCCCCATCTTGCCTTCGCTCTCTTGCTTGCCATGCTCTCGCTCGCCGGCATCCCGCTCACCGCCGGATTCCTTGGAAAGCTGTTCATCTTCGAATGCGCGATCGAACAGCAGCATTGGGTGCTCGTCATCATCAGCGTCATCACCGTGGCCGCCGGTTTCTACTACTATCTCAAAGTGATCCGCGCCATGTATTGGCAACAGCCCGCCGACCCCGACGCCCCCGACATCGAAATCGGTCCCTTGGCCAAGGTCACCATTGCCCTCCTCTGCGCCCTGATCATCTGGGTCGGCGTCTACCCCGCCCCCCTCCTCTCCCTGCTGCCTTGAGGCGTCCGCCTCCATCCGGGCTTCCTTTGTCCGGCCGGGAACACGCGATTTGCCGCGTTGCCTGACGCGCCATTTGCCCTATTCTGCATGGTTCGCCGGCGATCACCCCCCGCCGGCGATTCCCCGGCATGTCCAACCGCCAGCGCCCCGCGACCCCGCAAAACGTCCTCCGCATCCGCGGCGCCCGCCAGAATAACCTCCGCGGACTCGACCTCGATCTGCCCCGCGGGCTCCTCCACGTCATCACCGGCCCCAGCGGCTCAGGCAAATCCTCCCTCGCCTTCGACACCATCTACGCCGAAGGCCAGCGCCGCTACATCGAGACCTTCTCGCCCTACACGAGGCAGTTCTTCGACCGCATGGACAAACCGCGCGTCGACGCGATTGAAGGCATCCCACCCGCCATCGCCATCGAACAGTCGAACCATGTCAAAACCACCCGCTCGACCGTCGGCACCATCACCGAAATCAACGACTACCTCAAACTCCTCGTTCCCCGCCTCGCCGGCGCCTCCTGCCCGCAATGCCAAAAAGCGATCCGGCCCGAGACAGCCCGCAGCATCGTCCGTGATACCGCGACGCGTTTCGCCGGACGCACCCTTCTTGTCACCTTCCCCGTCGGCACCGGCGACGTGGAAAAACGCAACCCCGCGCAGTTCTTCGAATTCCTGCAGCAACAGGGCTACCTGCGGGTCCGGCTCGATAAAAAAATTCTCCGCGTCGACGAAGAACCGCCGCCCGCACTGCCACCCGTTGTCCACGTCATCCAAGACCGCGTTGCCGCCGCGGACGAAACCCGCCTGACCGAGGCCGTCGAAACCGCCCTTCGCCTCGGCAAGGGCCGCATCCTGCTCGTCGATGCGGACACCGACCAAAGCCATCCGCTCTCCACCGGATGGCACTGCGCGTGGTGCGACCTCGACATCCGTCCGCCCACCCCGGGCCTCTTCAGCTTCAACCACCCGCTCGGCGCCTGCCCGGAATGCCGGGGCTTCGGGCGCGTCATCGGCCTCGACTGGCAGCGCATCATGCCCGACCGCTCGCGCACCCTCACCGAATGCGTTGTGCGCCCCTTCCAAAGCGGCATGGCCCAGGAATGCCAAGCCGATCTCGTCCGCCACGCCCGCCGCCGCGATATCGACATCCATTGCCCGTTCGAAGACCTGCCAGCGTCCGACCAGGATTGGGTCATCAAGGGCGAACGCCGTCCCGGCGAAGCCCTGCACGAGGTCTGGGACAACGACCGCTGGTATGGCGTGCAGGGTTATTTCGATTGGCTCGAATCCAAAACCTACAAAATGCACGTCCGCGTGCTCCTCAGCCGCTACCGCAGCTACAACGAATGCCCGCAATGCCGCGGCGGACGTTACCAACCCGAGACGCTCAACTACCGGCTGGCCGGTGCGGGCGGCGAAAGCCTCACCCTTCCCGCCATCGCCGCGCGCCCGATCCGCCGGCTCCGCGAATTTCTATCGGGTGTCCAGATTGCCGACGCCGACCACACCACGCGGCTCCTCCTCGAGCAGGTCACCTCGCGTCTCTCCTACCTCGAGGAGGTCGGCCTCGGCTACCTCACTCTCGACCGCCCGACCCGCACCCTCTCCGGCGGCGAAGTCCAGCGCGTCAACCTCACCACCTGCCTCGGCGCCTCATTGGTCAACACACTCTTTGTCATGGACGAGCCCAGCGTCGGTCTCCACCCGCGCGATCTCGGACAACTCCTCGGCATCATGCGCCGCCTGCGCGACAACGGAAACACCCTCCTCGTCGTCGAACACGAAGAAGCCGTCATCCGCGCCGCCGACTGGCTCACCGACATCGGTCCCGGACGCGGGGAAACCGGCGGACAACTCATGTTCTCCGGACCACCCGCGCAAATCGCGGAGAAGAAAGATTCCCTCACCGCTGATTACCTCCTCGGACGCCGCACCATTCCGATTCCAGCCAAACGCCGGAAAAGTAAAAAGTTCCTCAAACTCCGCGGCGCCTCGCTCCACAACATCAAAAAAATCGACGCCGACTTCCCCCTCGGCGCCTTCACCTGCGTGACCGGTGTCTCGGGCTCCGGCAAATCGACCCTCGTTCACGGCCTCCTCCACCGCAACCTCCTCCGCGAACGCGGCGAACCCGTCGAGGAAGACGCCGGCACGATCAAAAAACTCACCGGCATCGAACACATCGGCGAAGTCGTCATGGTCGACCAATCCCCACCCGGCAAATCCTCCCGCTCGACCCCCGTCGTCTACCTCGGCGCATGGGACCACATCCGCGACCTCTTCGCCCAGACCCCCGCGGCCAAAGGCGCCGGCCTCGGACCATCCGCCTTCAGCTTCAATTCCAACGCCGGACGCTGCGAACGCTGCGCCGGCCTCGGCTACGAGCGCATCGAAATGCAGTTCCTCAGCGACGTCTCGCTCGTCTGCACATCGTGCGGCGGCAAACGCTTCCAGCCCCATGTGCTGCGCGTCCATCTCGACGGATACTCCGTCCACGACGTCCTCGAAATGACCGTCACCCAAGCCATCACCTTCTTCAAAAATTTCCCCAAGCACCAAAAGATCACCACCCCATTGCAAACCCTCGAGGACGTCGGCCTCGGTTACCTGCGGCTCGGACAACCCACCAGCTTCCTCTCCGGCGGCGAATCCCAACGCCTCAAGCTCGCCTCCCATCTGGCCGACACCGAAGCCGAGGCCGCGCTCCTCCTTTTCGACGAGCCCACCACCGGACTCCACTTCGACGACATCGCCCGCCTGCTCGGCGTCTTCCACCGCCTCGTCCAGGCCGGACACACCCTCGTCGTCATCGAACATAACGTGGAAGTTATAAAGTCCGCCGACCACGTCATCGACATCGGCCCCGAAGCCGGAGAGGACGGCGGACAAATCGTCGCCGCCGGCACTCCCGAGGAAGTCGCCCAAAGCAAAGAGTCCCGCACCGCCCCCTTCCTCCGCGCCGCCCTCGAGGAACGCCGGCACGAAGCCACCCTTCTCGCCGCCGAACCTGTCGCCCCGCCCTTCGCCACGGACAACAACCGCATCCGCATCACCGGCGCCCGCGAGCACAACCTCAAAAACATCTCGCTCGAAATCCCCCGCGACGAATTCGTCGTCGTCACCGGCCTCAGCGGCTCCGGCAAATCCTCCCTCGCCTTCGACATCCTCTTCGCCGAAGGCCAACGCCGCTTCCTCGACTGCATGTCGACCTACGCGCGCCAATTCGTCGAGCAGATGGAAAAACCGGACGTCGATCATATCGACGGACTCCCCCCGGCCGTGGCCATCGAGCAGCGTATCTCGCGCGGCGGCGGCAAATCGACCGTCGCCACCATCACCGAAGTCTACCACTTCCTCCGCCTCCTCTACTCCAAGCTCGGCACGCAATACTGTCCGGCCTGCCACGTGCCGGTGGCCACCACCACGCTGGCCGAGGTGGCGGAAAAAGTCCGCACCGCTTCGCAGACCGGACCGGTCCAAGTCTTCGCCCCGCTGGTCAAATCCCGCAAAGGTTACCACAAGGAAGTGGCCGAATGGGCCGTGCGCCATAATTTCGACACTCTCCTTGTCGACGGCAAATTGATCAAAGCCGACAAATTCCCCGAACTCTCCCGCTACCGCGAGCACTCCATCGATGTGCTTGTCGGGCAAATCACCAAGGCCAGCGAGGAAGGAGCCCTCGAACTTGCCCGCCGCGCCCTCGAAATCGGCAAGAACACCGCACGCCTGGTCCGCGGCAAGGAGAGCGAACTCCTCAGCACCGAAATGGCCTGCCCCTCCTGCGCCCGTGCCTTCGAGTCGCTCGACCCGCGCATGTTCTCCTTCAATTCGCCGCACGGTTGGTGCGAAACCTGCCGGGGGTTCGGCCTTGTCTATGACAGCCCAGTCAAGACAGACCAGGCCCGCACCCAGCTCGAGGCCGACCTGCAGGAGGAACAAGCGCGTGAAGAAACGGACGAAGACATCGCCCGACCCTGCCCCGAATGCGAAGGCGTCCGCCTCAACACCGAAGCCCGTCACGTCCGCGTGCACAACCATCCCATCGCCGACTTCACCCGCGCCAGCGCCGGCGAAGCCGCCGCCCTGCTTGATACCCTCTCCTTCAATGCCCGCGACGCAACCCTGGCCGAGGATATCCTCCCGGAAATCCGCCAGCGACTCGGCTTCATGCAACGCGTCGGACTCGACTACCTCACCCTCGACCGCCCCGCCACTACCCTCTCCGGCGGCGAGGCCCAGCGCATCCGCCTCGCCGCACAACTCGGATCCAACCTCCGCGGTGTCCTCTATGTCCTCGACGAACCGACCATCGGACTCCACGAGCGCGACAACCGCAGCCTGCTCGACGCCCTCGATGAGCTGGTCAGGCAAGGCAACTCCCTCCTTGTCGTCGAACATGACGAGGAAACGATGCGCCGCGCCACCTGCATCATAGACCTCGGACCCGGTGCCGGTTCCCGCGGCGGTGAGGTGATTGCCGTCGGCACGCTCGACGAAATCCGCGCCTCGGAAAAATCCGTGACCGGCCGCTGCCTCGCCAATCCCCCGCCACGCCCCTCGCGCGGATCACGCCGTCCGCTCCAAGGCAAAGACCTCCGCTGGCTGGAACTCAAGGGCGCCAAATTGCACAACCTGCAAAACATCGATGTCCGCATCCCCCTCGGACGCCTCACCGTGGCCTGCGGCATCTCCGGTTCGGGCAAATCTTCCCTCCTGCGCGGCACGCTGGTTCCCGCGCTCAAAGACTCGATGACCCGGCGCGGACGCAAACCGTCCCGCAAGGCCACCCTGCCGCCTTATGACAAACTGACCGGCGCCGAGCATGTTGCCGCCGTCCACATGGTCGACCAGTCACCCATCGGCAAAACCTCGCGCTCGACGCCCGCCACCTACATCAAGGTCTTCGACGAAATCCGGCAACTCTTCGCCGGGCTCCCCGCCTCGCGCATGCGCGGCTACACGGCCAGCCGGTTTTCCTTCAACACGG
>JBBEEK010000054.1:0-1111 GCA_040880825.1 Chthoniobacterales bacterium | reverse complement strand
GAACTCCTCGGACTCGACCCGCACGACTATGACATCGCCACCTCCGCCAAACCCGCCGAGGTGCAAAAACTTTTCCCCCACACCCAAGCCGTCGGCGCCCACTTCGGCGTCATCCTCGTCATGGAACACGGCCGCGCCTTCGAAGTCGCCACCTTCCGCTCCGACCACGAATACATCGACGGACGCCGCCCCGAGATGGTCACTTTCTCCACGCCCGAGGAAGACGCCGACCGCCGCGACTTCACCATCAACGGCATGTTCCACGATCCCGTCGCGGACCAGTTCATCGACTTCGTCGGCGGCCAAGCCGACCTCAAATCCCGCACCCTCCGCGCCATCGGCGATCCCACCGCCCGCTTCCGCGAAGACAAACTCCGCCTCCTCCGCGCCATCCGCTTCGCCGCCCGTCTCGGCTACGACATCGAACCGCTCACCTGGGACGCCATCCGCGCCCACGCCTCCGACATCCACGCCGTCAGCGCCGAACGCATCCGCGAGGAACTGGTCAAAATCCTCGCCCACCCGAACCGCGTCCGCGGCTTCGACCTCCTCGACCAAAGCGGACTCCTCAAAGAAATCCTCCCCGAGATCGAAAAACTCAAAGGCTGCGAGCAACCCCCGCAATTCCATCCCGAAGGCGACGTCTTCGTCCACACCCGCGCCATGCTCGAGCTACTCCCGCCCGACACCCCCGCCACCATCGCCCTCGCCGTTCTCTTCCACGACATCGGCAAACCCCCCACTTTCCGTTACCACGCCGATGAAGACCGCATCCGTTTCAGCGGACACGACCGCGTCGGCGCCGCCATGACCGAAAAACTCATGGACCGCCTCCGCTTCTCCCGCCACGACATCGAGCGCGTCGCCGAAGCCGTCCGCCAGCACATGGTCTTCAAAGACGTGCAAAACATGCGCACCGCGAAATTAAAACGCTTCATGGCCCGCGAAGGCTTCGAAGAAGAACTCGAACTCCACCGCGTCGACTGCCAAAGCAGCCACGGCGCCCTCGACAACTACGACTTCCTCAAAACAAAAGCCGAAGAATTCGCCAACGAACCCCTCATTCCCCCGCCCCTCCTCACCGGCCGCGACCTCATCGACCTCGGCTGGA
>JBBEEK010000053.1:0-1123 GCA_040880825.1 Chthoniobacterales bacterium | reverse complement strand
TGAACCAAGTATCGAGGACATCCTCGTCCTGCCGCCAGTTCTCCGCATCGGCCGGACCCTCCAGACCGACATGCATGATCGAAGGGTCATCCTTCCGATACCACACCGGGATGCGGTGCCCCCACCACAGCTGACGACTGATGCACCAATCCTGAATGTTCGTCATCCAGTGCTCATAAATCTTTGCCCAACGCTCGGGCACAAAACGGATTTTCCCGGAAGTCACCGCCTCCAGCGCACCCGGCACCTGCGGGTATTTGAGGAACCACTGCTCGCTCAACCGCGGCTCGATCGGCACATCGGCCCGCTCGCTGTAACCGACATTGTTTGCGTAATCCTCGACCCGCACGAGCAACCCCATCTCCTCCAGCTTCTGCACCGCCAGCTCCCGCGCCTTGAAACGCTCCATCCCGGAAAATTCCGGCCCCGCCAACTCATTCAGCGTGCCATCCGGATGCATGATATCGATCACTGCCAACCCGTGGCGCTGCCCCATCTCGAAGTCCGTCTTGTCGTGCGCCGGTGTGACCTTCAACACGCCCGTGCCGAATGTCATATCAAGATTCGTATCGGCAATGATCGGAATCTCGGCCCGCGGGAACGGACGCACCGCATGCTTGCCGATAAACCGCTGATAGCGCGGATCGTCCGGATGCACCGCCACCGCCGTGTCACCCATCAACGTCTCCGGCCGCGTCGTGGCGATCTCCAGAAACGCCCCCGGCTCCTCCGCCACCTCGTAGCGCATGATGTAAAGTTGGCCCTTGGCCGGCTTCATGATCACCTCCTCGTCGCTCAGCGCCGTCTGCGAAGCCGGACACCAGTTAACCATCCGCTTCCCTCGGTAAATCATGCCCCGCTCGTGCAGTTTGACGAACACGTCTTGCACCGCCCGCGAATAATCCGCATCCATGGTGAACCGCTCGCGGCCCCAATCGCACGAGCAGCCCAGACGTTTCAATTGCTTGATGATGATCCCACCGTGCTTCTCCTTCCACTCCCACACGCGCTTGAGAAATTCCTCCCGCCCCAGATCCCGCCGCGTCTTCCCCTCCTCCTTCCGCAACCGCCGCTCGACCACCGTCTGCGTGGCGATCCCCGCATGGTCCGTCCCCGGCAACCA
>JBBEEK010000052.1:0-1134 GCA_040880825.1 Chthoniobacterales bacterium | reverse complement strand
GTGACCCTTTTATTCGACGGAAGCCTGGTGGCCGGCGATGCCAACGCGCTGGGCACTGGTGATATCACCTTCCGCATTGAGGGTGCCAACACGGGCACCATCCGCTACACGGCCGCCTCGGCGGGGACCGACTGGGCCACGCGCCTCAAGAGCAGCAGCGGCACCATCCGGTTGGATACCGGGGGCAACAATGTCACCTTGGCCGAGGTCATCGACAGCAGCAACACGAACGGATTGGTCAAATCCGGCTTCGGCACGCTGACCCTCGGCGGGGACAATGCCTACAGAGGAAACACGTCGATCGACGAAGGGACGCTTGAGATAGCGACCGGTGGTTCCTTGGGCTTCGCCATCGGTGAGAGTACGGTCAATAACGCCCTGGTCGGTTCGGCGGATGTTTCCATTGACGGCAGGTTTGTCTTCGACTTGGACAGTGCGTCGACCAATAGCGGCGACAGTTGGACCATCGTGGCCGCTTCGCTCGGCAAGAGCTACGGCCCGAATTTTCTCGTCAGCGGTTTCAATGGTTCGGGCGGCACTTGGACCCTCGCCACCAACGGTGTCACTTACCGGTTCGAGCAGTCGACCGGGGTGCTCTCCGTTCCGGGTGACACGCCGGCGGACAACTACGCCAACTGGTTAACCAACTATCCCTCGTTGACCGGCACGAATGCCCTTCCCGCGGCGGACCCCGACGGGGACGGGTTGGCCAACGATGTGGAGTTTGCTTTCGGCGGCAATCCCACGGTCGGCACTCCGGCCCTGATGACAGCTCGCGGGGTGGGCACCAATTCCGTCTTCAACTGGATTGAGCGCACCAATGGAGTGACTTACGAGGTGCAAACGAGCAGTTCTCTGACCAATGGCTGGACCGGTCCGGCGGCCGTCACCATCTCGAATTCGACCAACCAGAGCGGCGTGCTGCTGGCCCCCGAGTATGTGCGCCGGGAGTTCGTCGTTCCGGCGACCGGCAAAAACTTCTACCGAGTGCGGGCTGATTCAGCCGGCGATTAGACCCCTCATGAGCACTAATAACTACACCCCCTCGACCGCTTCGGCCGCACAGCTCGCTACAGTTGTTTTCGTCGCACTCTCTATCTGTACTCCGTCGCTTTCGGCGCAGCTAACGACCAA
>JBBEEK010000051.1:0-1146 GCA_040880825.1 Chthoniobacterales bacterium | reverse complement strand
TTTTCCGCATCCGCACGCTGACGGTAAAGTGCGACGATTTGAAATGCATCGGCCTCCTCGATAGTTAGATTGGTGACGTAGGCACTGAAGTCCTCGACACACTGCTTCCAAAACGTGCCCTGCGGACTCGCATTGAGCGGCTTGAGCCTGCGTTGGACAATGACCCGGCGTTCCTTGCTCCAACCGTGGAGCTTGAGCTTGAGTTCGACCAACTGCACGAGGCCCTCGTTGGACTTGCCCTGCCAGTCTTCCCACGGCACGGCTGCAATGGCCTTTTTGACATTGGCGGTGAGCTTGAGCTTGAAGAGGAACGACGGGCGTTTGCCTTTGCCTTGTTCGTGCCAGGCCATGATTGACTCCTGGCCGAAGCCGATGTCTCCCCGATTGAGCCGGATGCGATGTTGCGCAACCGGGCTTCGCCAGACTTTTTCCATCGCCTCGGTCCAGCCACTCGCGCTCACTGTGTTTCCCTTGCGCCACTCCATGTGCAGGCAAAGGCGCGTGCCGCTGATCACGCAGGCAAGCGGATGATGACTTGGTCGCCCGGGTTTTTGCGGGTTGTAGCCGACGGCCGCGTCCTCCTGCTTGCCGTAGCGCACGACCACGGTGGAATCCCAATCCGCAATCGCATTGGGTGGGATCGCCTGATGGATCATTTGCTCGGCGGGTGCGAACCATCCTTCCACTTGTTGGGCGTCGAGCTTATCGCAGAGCCTGCGGAAAGCATCTTCTCCGCAAAGGCGGCCTTTGCTCATACCGGTGATGGTGGCCACCGCAGCATCGTCCTGCAGCCGCCGAGTATGCGCGAAACGCGTGCCGCCCACCAAACAATTCAGGGAAAAAGCCTTGAGGATGTCGCCCACTGGGGTGGCATTGGGACTGGTGCGTGGAATCGGATAATACTCGGCGAGTTTGGCAATCACTCCACAGCGTTCCAGAAAGTGATCCCACGCGACCAGGCCGCCATACGCGGTGAGTGCCTCGTCACTGCCGCGCAAGTGGAATTGACCGCCCGCTGGCAGAAATTTGAAATCCAGTTCTCCTTCACCCAATGGGTGAACCAATGATTCGCTCGTTTTCGTCTTCAAATGCCAAAACCATAAGCACTTGCGCCCCTCATCCTCAACCCCAACTGCGGATTAGAGG
>JBBEEK010000050.1:0-1157 GCA_040880825.1 Chthoniobacterales bacterium | reverse complement strand
CCACGGGTTTCAGGCGAAAACAATCCGGCAGACGGTGACGGCGGCGATGATGCCGATGAGGTCGGCGATGAGGCCGGCGGGGACGGCGTGGCGGGTGCGGCGGATGGCGACGGAGCCGAAGTAGACGGCGAGAACGTAGAAGGTCGTCTCGGTGCTACCCATGATGGTGCCGGCCATGCGGGCGAGGAGGCTATCCGCGCCGTGGGTGGCGACGAGTTCGGAGAAAATGCCGAGGGTGCCGCTACCGCTGAGCGGTCGCATGAGGGCCATGGGGAGGAGTTCGGTGGGGAAGCCGACGACTTGGAAGACGGGATCGAGAGCGCGGCTGATGAGGTCGATGCCGCCAGCTCCGCGGAACATGCCGATGGCCACGAGGATGGCGACGAGAAACGGGATG
Organism: Chthoniobacterales bacterium; assembly: GCA_040880825.1. GTDB lineage: Bacteria > Verrucomicrobiota > Verrucomicrobiia > Chthoniobacterales > JACTMZ01 > JACTMZ01. The sequence goes on along the minus strand of JBBEEK010000050.1, from coordinate 760 downwards.
ATGCGCAGGGCCACTTGGATGCCCTCCTTGGCGCCTTCGACGAATTCTTCGTAAACCGGCACGTGCCGGAGGATGGCGTAGAGAGGGAAAAAAGAGAGGAGGAACGGGATGGCGAGGAGGGAGATGGCGGTGACATAGGATGCAAACCAGCCGCGGTCACCGTCATAGCCTTCGCCCGCGGTGCGCCAGAGGAGGAAGAGAAAAAAGACACCGAAGGCGGCGAGGAGGAGACGGGACCAGATTGAGAGAGGTTTGGGGGGGGCGACGGTGACGGGTTCGGGCGCGGCGGCTTCCTCGATTTCTTTGGCCTGGTCGTCGGCGGGGGTGACGGGCGGCAATTTGTAGAAGGGAAGTTTTTCCAATGTTTTGACTGCGGTGAGTCCCGCGATGGTCGAGCAGAGGGTGGCGACGAGGGCGGTGCCGATGATGGCGGTGGGTTCGACGGAGCCGGCAGCGGCGAGGATGGCCACGGCGCTGGCGGGGATGAGTTGGACCGAGCTGGTGTTGAGGGCGAGGAAGGTGCACATCGCGTTGGATGCGGTGCCGGGGCGGGGGTTGAGTTTCTCCAGGTCCTGCATGGCGCGAAGTCCGAGCGGGGTGGCGGCATTGGCCAGGCCGAGCATGTTGGCCGACATGTTCATGATCATGGAGCCCATGGCGGGATGTTCGGCGGGGACGTCCGGGAAAATACGGGTCATGAGCGGCCGCAGGGCGCGGGCCAGGGCGTGCATGAGTCCGGATTTTTCGGCGAGCCGCATGA
>JBBEEK010000049.1:0-6419 GCA_040880825.1 Chthoniobacterales bacterium | reverse complement strand
GCGAGGAGCAATCGGGCGACGGCATCGCTGGAAACCCGGGTCAAAGCCACGCCGCAAGTTTGACGCGCAAAATTCCCCGCGCCCGAAACAGCAAACTCTTCACCGCCGGCACGGTCGTCCCCAAGACCGCGGCGATTTCCTCGTAAGGCATTTCTTCGTAGCGGCGCAAAATCATCGCCGTCCGTTGCTCCTCCGGCAAATCGGCCAACGCCGCATCAATAACCCGCGCCAGTTCGGATGCCTGTGCCTCGGCTGCCGGTGAAGGTCCGCCGCCCGGATCACGGGACGGTTCGTCCGGCGAGGGATCATAGAAGACCGCGCCGCGCCGGGCCCGCCCGCGCCGCTCGTTGAGCACGAGGCGCCGCGTGATGGAAAACATCCACGTGCTGAACTTCGCCGTCGGCCGGTAGCGCTTTCGTGCCTGCCAAATGCGCAGATAGACTTTCTGCGCCAAATCCTCCGCCCCCTCCACGCCACCCAGCATCTTCACGATGGTCCCGAAGACCCGGTCCTCTGTCGACTCGACCAACTCGCGGAACGCCGCCTCATCACCCTCCCGCACCCGCCGCATCAAACCAACCAACTGCGCATCATCATCCGGGCGCGGTTCGACCATGCCGAATCCTCTATCCATTTTTTTCTCCTCTTCAGTCACCGCGTTGCTTGGAACCTCCAGATATTCAACCCCGCCGAAGCAAATCGTTGCTCGAATTCGGTCTGCGGCCAACCCTCCGGCACCCTCCACGCGCCCATCCGCCACCCGCGCTCCGCGAAAATCTCCCTCGCCCACCCGTCGTATTCCCCGGAGTCCGAGGCGAAGAAAAAAGTCCCGTCCGTTTGCAGCTTCTCCGCCAGAAGGTCGGCAAACTCTCCCTGCACCAGTCGCCGCACCGCATGCCGCCGCTTCGGCCAAGGGTCGCTGAAAAGCAAATAGACGCGGGCCACCGACCCGGCGGGCCTACCGCCGAGCACCTCCATCACCTCGCCTTGCCGCACGCGCGCATTGGGCCGGTCCCCCGCCCGCCGCCGCGCCTGACGGACGCGGTAGCCCTTTTTCTCGATGCCGAGAACATTCCAACCCGGCTGCGCTTCGGCCAAACCCGCCAGAAAGACCCCATTCCCGCACCCGAGATCGAGCACGAGTGGCTGCGCCACGGGAAACTCCGGAAACTTCGCATCGCCGTCCCCGGCGACAGTCGTCCCCCCCGGTGCCGTCATCCCCGCCGGCATCTACCTACGCCGGAACCATGGAGCAGCAGCGATTGACGGCCTGCGGCAGAAGAAAGTGCCTTTGAATTTCTGCTCACTCTTTGGTCAGTCGATTCAGGCGCCCACGCACGGTGGGTCGCGGCTCGCGAGGACGCTCGCCCTCCAGAGGTCTGGTGCGCTGGAGGGCGGCCGTCCCCGGCCGCCGCTCCGTTGTTCCACTGCATCGTTCCCGCTAAGCCGCAACCACACAGCATGAGCGATTGACGGACTGTGGCGATTTCAAGCGTGGCGTCGGCATCCTGCCGATGATCTCCGGTCATCACGGGCAAGATGCCCGTGCCACGTTCCTCAGCGGCAAGGCCGTTGGCCTGAAGGCCATCTACACCCCACCTTGGCGGGACGCCGGCACCTTCTGGAAAAGCCAAGACGGGACACACTTGGATTGCGTCTCCCACTGCATCGTTCCGGCTAAGCCGCGTCTTTGTCCTGCTTGCGACGCAGGAGCGGCGGCTTGCGGCCTTCGACCACCGCTCGGTTGATCGTCACTTCGGCAATGTCTTCGCGGCTGGGCACATCATACATCACATCGAGCATGATCTTCTCCATCATCGAACGCAGCGCCCGCGCCCCCGTGCCCTTGCTCACCGCCCGCTCGGCCAAGGCGCGCAAGCCATCCTTCGTGATGTTGAGATCCACGTCCTCCATGGACATCAGTTTGGCGTATTGCTTGACCATCGCGTTCTTCGGCTCGGTCAAAATTGTCACCAACTCGTCTTCCGTCAGGTGGTCCAGCGCCGTGACCACCGGCAAACGTCCGACAAACTCGGGAATCAGACCGAAACTCAACAAGTCCTCCGGCTCCGCCTGGTGGATCGTCGCGGTCGAAGCCGCCACCGGATCTTTGGCCTCGCTCCCCGCCCGCGCATGGAAGCCCAGCACGCGGTTGCCCAGGCGGCGCTGGATGATCTTGTCCAGTCCCACGAACGCTCCGCCACAAATGAAGAGAATTTTGTCGGTATTGACTTGGATGTATTCCTGCTGCGGGTGCTTGCGCCCGCCTTGCGGAGGCACATTGCACGTCGTGCCCTCCAGGATTTTCAGCAAGGCCTGCTGCACTCCCTCGCCCGAGACGTCGCGCGTGATGCTCACGTTGTCCGTCTTGCGCCCGATCTTGTCGATCTCGTCAATGTAAACAATGCCGATCTCGGCCCGCTTCACGTCGTAGTCGGCCGCTTGTAACAGCCGCAGGACAATATTCTCGACGTCCTCGCCGACGTAACCCGCTTCGGTCAGCGTCGTGGCATCGGCAATACAGAACGGCACATCAATGATGCGCGCCAGCGTGCGGGCCAGCAAAGTCTTGCCCGATCCCGTCGGACCGATGAGCAGGATGTTGCTTTTGTCCAACTCCACATCCTCGCTGCCGGGCAGCGCGATCTCGCGCGACGAAGACTGATGCAAAATGCGTTTGTAGTGATTGTGCACCGCGACCGAGAGGGTCTTTTTGGCCAGATCCTGACCGATGACAAATTGATCCAAATCGGCCCGGATCTCCACCGGCTTGGGCACACGCACTGCGTCGCCCTTCTTCTTCGACTCCTCCTTCAGTTCCTTGTCGAGGATCCCTTTGCAGAGACTTACGCAGCTGTCGCAAATGTAGACCCCCGGGCCGGCGATCAGCTTGCGCACCTCGCTGTGACTCTTCCCGCAGAAAGAGCACATCGTGAGGTTCGTCGCGCGGGCCATACAATCAGGCGGGCACCGCCCCAGGGATTTCTTTGCGGGACTTGACCACTTCGTCGACCAGACCGTAGTCCTTGGCCTCCGGCGCGCTCATGTAGTAATCGCGGTCGGCATCCTTGTGCACCTGCTCCACCGGCTTGCCGGTGTGTTGCGCGATGATCGCCTCGAGCCGGCGCTTCAGTTTGAACATGAACTCGACCTGACGCTCGACGTCGCTGGCCTGGCCCTGGGCCCCGCCGCTCACTTGGTGGATCATGATGTCGGAGTTCGGCAACGCGTAACGTTTGCCCTTGGTCCCGGCACAGAGCAAAACCGCGCCCATGCTCGCCGCCATACCCATGCAATACGTATTCACATCGCAGGTCACGAACTGCATCGTGTCATAAATAGCCAACCCCGCCGTGACCGAACCGCCCGGCGAGTTGATGTAAATGTGCATGTCCTTCTTCGCATCCTCCATTTGCAGAAAGAGCATCTGGGCAATGACCAAGTTGGCCACGTAATCGTCGATCGGCGTGCCGATGAAAATGATGCGGTCTTTGAGCAGTCGCGAGTAAATGTCGTAGCTGCGCTCCCCGCGGCCGGTCTGCTCGACCACCATGGGTACGAGGAGCGAATTGCGGGGAGTGACGGGTCCGGAATAATCAGGGCGGTTCATAAAATTTGGGCCACGGCGACCGGCCTTACGCCTTCGCCTCGGCTGACTTGACCTTAACTTTGGCAGCCAGAAAATCAAGGGCCTTGTCTCTGATCACTTCCCCCTCGACCGAACCCAGGGCCTCGCGCTTGACCAGTTGTTTGACCAGTTTGTCCATCGGCATGCCGAGCCGCTGGGCCATGTGCGCGATGTGCTCGGCCAACTCCTCCCGCGAGGCCTCGATTTTCTGCTCGCGGGCCACCCGCGTCAGGATGAAGTCCGCCTTGACCCGGAACTGAGCACCCATTTGGGCGTGCTGAAAAATCTCGTCTTTCTGGCTCAACAAATCCTCGTCGCTCAGGCCGCGCGTCTGCTCGGCCTCGACAATCTCCCGCACCACGCGGCGCGACTCGCTGACCACCATCGAGATCGGCACCTCGAATTCCACGTTTTTCACCAGATGCTCGACCGCCGCGGCCCGCTTTTTGCGCTCGGTCTGTTCGGTGGCCGCCGCCCCGAGGCGCTCGCGCAATGCCTGACGCAACGCCTCCGCTCCCCGCCCCGCGATTTTCTGCGCCACTTCGTCGGTCAACTCCGGAAGCTTCTTGGCCTTGATCGCCTTCACCTTCGTGCGGTGCGTGATCTTCTTGCCGCGCAATGCCTCCACCCCGAAATCCTCCGGGGCCGTCACTTCGACCGTGCGCTCTTCGCTCTCCTTGGCGCCCACCAAACCTGCGCAGAATCCCGGCCACAGGCTGTCCTCAGCCATGATGACCCACAGCCCTTCGCCACCCTTCATGGTGGAAGGGGCCTCCGGGCAGACTTCGCCCAGCGGTTGGCCTTCAATCATCGCATCGTAATCGAGCACCGCGTAATCGCCCATCTGCAGCGGACGATCGTTGACGTCCGTGAACTCCGCCATGCGTTCGAGCAACATATCGATGTGTCCCGCCACATGCTCGTCGGTCACCAACTCCTCGAGCACTTCAACATCGAGCTTCTCCACATCGGGCAAGTTGAAGTCCGGCTCAAGGGTCAGCTGCACGCTGAGATCAAGGTCGTTTTCCCCCACCGCACCGTGCTGAAGACCGAAGACGTTGAGCACCGTCAACCGGTTGTCCTGAGCCGCCTGGTTGACCGCCTCGCGCAGCAAATCCTTCACCGCATCCTCCGTGATCGCGTCCTTGTATTTGCGCGCCACCACCGGTAGCGGCGCCTTGCCCGGACGGAACCCCGGCAGCTTGGCCGACCGCCGGTATTCGCCCGCCAGCTTTTCCATTTTCTGTTTGACCGTGGCGGCGGGGACGGTGGCGCGGAGGGTGGCGAGGCAGTTGGGTTGTTTGTCGACAGAGATATCCATGGTTGAAAAGATCCGGCATATTATCCGGCGGGACGGCGGCGGACAAACAGAATCAGGACTTTTTCCGGTCCGGATGCCCCCACCAGCTGTTCTCCTCGCGGCCGCCGTATTGCTCCTCGAACACCCGCACCGCGTCCTCGACCGTGCCCCCAGCCTGCGCCCACTTCTCGACGTCCGGGAAATCCGTGCACGCATGCCGGTTTTTGCAGTCCTCGCAGAAACGGATCGGACACCAGAATGACTCCACATTGCGCAGCATCTCACTCCCCAAAGCCCACACCCCCGTCATCCAGTCGCAATACCAACACCACACCAGATCATGCCCGACCAGCCCGTCGAATTTGTGGCGGGAAAGATTGATCCATTCCGAGGTCCGGTAGCGCGGCATTTTCGCCATCCACGCCATCGGCGGGTAAAAAAGAACCTCCGCGGCCCGCACGAGGAAAAAGACGAGGACGGCCGGCGTGGTCAGCAGGAGCGCGATCTCGTTGCGCACCCAACCGAGCTTTTTCGCATGCGCCCCCTCGAGCGTCCGCCCGCCCCGGCCCCGCACCGCCCGGTCGAAAAGACAAAAGCCGTGCAGAAAAACGAACTGCGCCAGCAGTGCCGCCCCCACCCCGGTCCAGCCCGCCCAAACATAGGCCGCCGCCCACGGCATCCAGGTGAACAGGCTGACCGCCACGTCCAACCACGGTGCGAAAACCAACCGCGGAAACACCGCGTAGCAGACCCGGCAGAGCACCGCCGCCGCGACCAACCCGGCAAAAACAAATCCGGAAGTTACCAAGAATGTCATCCGCCATGATTCGCACGACACCCGGCGCGGCGGAATCTATTTCTCGAGCAAGCGCAAAACCTCGTCCAACACCGCCCCGTGCGCCCGCACCCTCGCCGTCATGGAAAATTCCGAGGGCGTCTCGAAGGTCAGACTCCGCAACGTGTGCCCGAACCGCAGGCAAAACGCCTCCGGATGCTCCGGTAAAGTTTCCGGCGTCACCCGCGTGCGGATCAACCCACGCCGGCTCCGCCGCCCCTCGACCCGCGACCGCGGCTCACGCGGCAGCTGCTGGGCCGCCGCCGCCAGCAACCGCTCGCCCCAAAACGGCCGCGCCCCCGGAATCTCGTAAAGATAAACCCCGTGCGCGTCGAAATCCTCATGCAGCATGACCGCCGCATCAAAAGTCCGCTCGCGCAGAATCTCTTTTTGCGCCGCAATGACCGGCACATCACGGCGATGGTATCCGCGGTTCAGATCGCGCCCCCGCGCGTCATTCCGGCTGTTGTGCTGCAAGCCCCACGGGTTGAGGCACGGGAAAATTAGCACCTCGCATTTTCGCAGCGCCCGCGCCCGCCGGGCACACCACGTCAACAACGCCTCGGTCGCCGCCGGCTCGTCGCCATGGATGCCCGCCGAAAAATAAAGACGCGGCCCCGGACGCCGCGGCGACTCGACCACATAGACCGGAAACC
>JBBEEK010000048.1:0-6478 GCA_040880825.1 Chthoniobacterales bacterium | reverse complement strand
GAGCGACGAGACGGCCATCCGCGAGTCGATCGCCGAACCGGTCCACACAATCGGCCGCGTGGTGCTCGGCGAGCGCACCGTGCGGTTTACGTAAAAGCTGTAACCGCGGCACTGTGTGCTGCGTTCCCCCCATCGCGTGGCACAGAGTGCCGCGGCTACAGTTATCCCAACGCCGCCCGCGCTGCGCGCACCCGTTCCAGCGCCGCGTCCGCCGTCGCGCCGAGCACCGTGAGATGCCCCATCTTGCGGCCCGGGATGGCGCGGTCTTTCCCATAGAGATGGATTTTCACGTCGCCAAACCCCGCCACCGCCGACCAGTCGGGCTCCCCGCCGGCCCACAAATCGCCTAGCAAATTGGCCATCGCGCACGGCCGCAGCAGTTCGGTCGAGCCGAGCGGCAATCCGCAAACCGCCCGCAACTGTTGTTCGAATTGATCGGTCACGCACGCGTCCAGGGTGTAGTGCCCGGAGTTGTGCGGCCGCGGGGCGATCTCGTTGACCAGGAGGGCGCCGTCCGCCTGCACGAACATTTCCACAGCCAGCACCCCGGTGAAATCCAGCCGCGCGGCCACTGCGGATGCCAGTTCGCCGGCGCGGCGCGCCACCGCCGGATCAAGGCGGGCCGGCACCACGGTGGCATCGAGGATGTGATGACGGTGGATATTTTCGGCCACCGGAAAAACCGCGATGATTCCATCCGCCCCGCGGGCCAGCACCACGGATATTTCCATAACGAAAGGCACCCACGCTTCAAGCACACCGGGGAACGGCGGCAGGTCGGGAGCGTCGAGATCCTCCGGCTTTTCCAGTTTGCGCTGACCCTTGCCGTCATAGCCGGACTCCGCCGTCTTGAGCACGACGGGCCAACCGAGGCAGACCGCGGCGGCGGAAAGCTCCGCGGGCGATGTCACTTCCGCCCACGGGGCGACCGGAAACCCGCCGTCGGCCAGAAACGTTTTTTCGCGCACGCGGTTTTGCGCGATGCCGAGCGCGTTCGCACCCGGCCGCACCTCGCAATGCTCCGCCGCCCAGCGCACCGTGTCGGCCGGCACGTTCTCGAACTCGAAAGTCAACACGTCGACCCCCGCGGCAAAAGCACGCACCGCCTCCTCGTCGCCATAATCCGCGGAGACTTCGACATCGGCCACTTGGCCGGCGAGCGAGCCGCCACCCGGGGCGAAAACGTGCACGCCGTAACCCAAACGGCGCGCAGCCAGGGCTAGCATCCGTCCGAGTTGGCCGCCGCCCATGATGCCGAGACGGCTACCCGGACCGTGCACGCGGCTCATCGGGTGGCGCTGGAGCGCAGCACTTTGTCCGTCTGCTCCGCCCGGTAGGCGGCCAGCGCGGCATGCACTTTGTCATCAGACAACGAAAGGATGGAGGCGGCGAGCAGGGCGGCATTGGTCGCCCCGGCCGGACCGATGGCCAAGGTGCCGACCGGGATCCCGGCGGGCATTTGCACCATGGAAAGGAGCGAATCAAGACCGTCCAGCGCCCGGCTGACCACGGGCACGCCGAGCACCGGCAAATCGGTGTGCGCGGCGATCATGCCGGGAAGGTGGGCGGCGCCGCCGGCGCCGGCAATGATGACCCGCAGTCCGCGCCCGCGCGCTTCCTTGGCGTAGGCGGCCATGCGGCCCGGCGTGCGGTGCGCGGAAACCACACACTCCTCGTGCGGGATGCCCAGCCGTTTGAGTATCTGAACGGCGCAACGCATTGTCTCGGCGTCGGACTTGCTGCCCATGATGACCCCGACCAGCGGGTTTTTCGGTTTTTGGCCGCGCATGATGTCACCATGCCTAAAGCACGGTGGCCACCGGCTCAAGACGCACCTGCGAGTTGCACCGGTCGAATCTCCGACCTGCACCTCGGCACTGCTCGAATTCCCGCGGGACCAACGGCGCCTCGCCGCTGGCCCCCCGCCACCGCACCGCGTAAATTGGCGGGGCTTTGCCTCTCCCTTTTTTCCTGCCCCTCGCCTCGGCCGTGCTCTATGCCATGGCCGCGATTTGTCTGAAGATGGCTCTGGGCCGCGGCATGACCACGTGGGCCGTGATGTTCTTCAGCAACATGGTGCTCGGGCTGTTTTTTCTGCCGCTGCTGTTCGGCGGCACGGACGGCTGGAACCTCGCGGCCGCACCTTGGGCGTTGTTGGCCGGCGCGCTTTTCTTCCTCGGGCAAATCGGCACGTTCCGCTCGCTGCAAAGCGGGGATGTTTCCATCGCCACGCCCGCGTTGGCGGCCAAAGTCGTCTTCGTTGCTTTGCTCAGTCTGGCCATTCCCGGCAGCCGCCCGGATCCGGACCTGTGGCTGGCCGTCCTGCTCACCATGGGCGGGGTCATCCTGCTGCACCGCGGGCCATCGCGCCCCGCATCCCGTCCGCTGCCGACCCTGGCTTGGGCCCTCTTCGCCGCGTTCAGTTTCGCGGCCACCGATATCGTGGTGCAGACCAGGGCTCCCGCCGCCGGGTTCACCCTCTTCATGCCGCTCATGTTCGGCAGCGTGGCACTCTATTCCCTCCCACTGCTCTGGCCGCATGTCATTCGTCGCAAACAGCACATTCAGGCATCCGGCGCACGGCGCTGGATGACGGTCGGCGTTGTGCTCCTCGGACTACAAGCCGTCGGCTTGGGCACAGCGATCGGTCTCTTCGGCGACGCCACCGGCGCCAATGTCATCTACGGCTCGCGTGGCTTATGGAGTCTGCTGCTCCTCGCCTTGCTCGCCCGCCACCTCGGAATAACGGATAGTATATTCGACCGGCGCACACTGGCCCTGCGCGTCGTCGGCAGCATCCTCATCCTCGCCGCGGTGTCGTTGGTCTTATTCTGAACAAACGGCAGCCAACCGGCGGACCCGTTCCGACGACCACCAGACCGGCAAGGCGCGCCACATCCATTGGCGCAATTCACCGCGCGAAACTTTGGAGGGCGTGAGCAGGCCGGGCGGCTGCACCGCGACCAAGGACAGCGTCCGCCATCCGAGCAAGGCCGGCAGTAACGTCGCGTAACGCAGACGGCCGGAACGCAGCGCGGCGCAATAATCCGCCCCCTCGCCCAGCCAGGCCGTGGCCTGCTCCGTCCAACGACCGGCATCCGCCTCGGTGACATAAATCCGCCCGAGCGCCGCATCCATGTGGCGGTCGCGCAGGATGTTGACCAACTGCAAAGCCTGCCCGTAGTGCCGCGCGCGCTGACGCATGAGGTCCGCCGGATCCCTCGCGAAATCCCCCAACCGGGCCGCGCACAAGTCGGTCCAGAACTCCCCGACACTGCCGGCCACGAGATAAGTGTAGCGCTCCAATTCCTCGTCGCAGAGAGGCGCGGCGTCGGACCCGAACCGCTCCAAGTCGAAAATTTGGCCTTCCAAAATCCGGTCCAGCACTCCGGCGACGAGGCCGTCCCCGCGTTCCCCCAGGCGGGCCCACAACCCGGGAAGTGCAACGAGCAATTGACGCTCGGCCGCATCGCGCTGCCACCGCGCCCAAACTCCGGGATCGTAGCTCGCGATGGATGGACGTCCCAACGAGGCGCGGGCCGCCCGCAGCAGCCCGAGACGCTGCTCTTCCGGCGCCGACGAAGCATCGGCGATGGTGTCCGTGGCCCGCGCGAGCAGGTAAGCCAACGCGATATCATCGCGCAAGCTGCGCGGCAGCAGACGGATGGTCAGATAAAACGAGCGCGCGGTGCGGCGCAGGATTTCGTTTTCGTTCATGGCTCGCTCCAACGCACCTCGGCTTCCAGCCCGGCGCGCACCATCTCGATCGCCTCCTCGTCGGCCGTGCCGAGACCGAGCATCGCGGCCGTGCCCGGCCAGTGGATTTTTCCGGCCAGGAGCGTCATACCCGCTTCCTCACGGAAGTTATCGAGCAACCGCAATCCCGTGACGTCGATCGCCACCGCGTCGCGCGAGGCGAAGATGGCACCGTAATTCGTTTTGAATTCCGCCCCGGGAAAAGGACCGCCGCCATACTGAGGGCGCAGCGCGTCGAGGATGGTCAGGACGACTTTGCCGCCCAGTCGCGGATCGGCATACAACTCGGGGAGAAAAGGATCGCCGTAATGCGGGGCGCGGGCCAACCGCCGCCAGTTGTCCAGATTGTCGAGCACCATGCCGGCCAGCGCCCCATGCAAGCCGGCGAACACGCTGTCGGTCAACGACGGCACATGGATCACTTTGTCCACTTCGTCGATGAGGACCGACGACAAATGGCTTTTGCTGCTGGTCGGTGCCTTCTTTTGGGCGTCGAATCCCCGGTCGCCGCTGATCAGCTTGCCCATGACGGCCGCCGTCACGGTTTCTTTTTCGGAATAGCCGCCGGCCCGGTCGGTGCCGACCACGCGGAAGCGGCGCGCCAGTTCGCCGTAGCCGGCCCGCTCCAAATCGCGGGCCGAGCGATCCCAGATGACAATCCGCCGCGGTTCGACCCCGGCGGCGACCAATCCCTCGGCCACGGCGGCGACGACCGCCGGATGGGTCGAAGAGAGCGGCGCGGCCGTGGCGGAAACCTTGATGCCGACGCGATCCTGCGGTTGGACGAAGACCCGCCACGCCTCGGCGAGACCCGGCCGGGCCGCGGCGGCCATGACCACCTCGTCGACCATGCGCCGCACCATGCCCTCGCGCACCGTGCCACCTTCAACCGCGGCGGGCATGAGAGCGAAAAAAACTTTCGCGCGCGGCTCCGCGGTCTCCACCGCCGCGGGGATCGACGGGGTGCGGTCCGGTGCGCCGAGTTCCGGCTCGAGACGGGGGGCGGGAGGCTCCGCCCGCAGCACGCCGGACCAGACAAGGCACAGCGCCCCGCGCAGCACCGCACGCGCGACCGCGTTCATGCGCCGGGCCCGAGGGGAGCGACCAGGCGGACGTTGAGCGGCTTGACTTTGTCATATATTCGCTCGGCCACCGAAGCGCCGCCCTCGTAGCCACGGGCCAGCATCTCGAGCTTGGCATCAAGGTTGTCGACATAATGGAGGGCAATAGCCTCCGGCGTCTTGGGTTGCACGGGCGAACCGAAGGCCAGTTCGCCGTGGTGCGCGGCGATGAGATGCAGAAGATGCAAGCGCACGTCTTCGTTGTCCGGTTGGAGGTCTTTCCACTCGTCGAGCGGCAGAGTCTTCCACAGCGTGTTGACCAGTTCGATCCCGATATTGATGTGTCCGAGCAATTCCCCCCGTTCGTCGAAGGGCATGGAGAACCCGCCCTCCTCGATGCAATTTTCCCAGAGCTTGCCGCAATCGTGGAAGAGGACGCCGGATTGCAGCAGGTCGCGGTGCAGCACCGGGTTGGCCGTGCAGATGGCGCTTCCGTAACGCATCATCTGCGCGACATGCTCGACAAGTCCGCCACGGCGCGCGTGGTGGAAAAAACGCGCGGCGGCCGTGCGGCGGAAGCGCGGACCGAATTTTTCGAGAAATGTTTCACCGAGCGCTTTGAGCCGCGGGTCTTTCATCGCGGCGACTTCGGAGACGATAAGCCCGTAGTCTGCCTCTTGCCGGGCCCGCAAATCGGCAGGGCCGGCGAGGAACTCGTCCTTCGCCTCGCCGGTCAAGGGCACGAAGCTCCAGCGCTTCGCTTCCAGACCGAATTGCGGATGCAGGGTGAACTCGCCTTCGAGTTGGAGGCAAGCGCCGGTGGCCAGTTCCTGCGCGGAGGTGAATTGGGCGTTGTCCGACCAAACCCGCAGCACGAAGCGGTCGCGCGCGTCGACAAGTTGGATCTCGAGAAACGGCTTGCCGTCCTTCGACGCCTTTTCGTTGACCGCCTCGACCAGCACCGGCAGCACCGCGCGGGCGCGGCCTCCGCGGGCGGCGACGCGCAGGGAAGCGATGTCGGTCAACTCGGCCATGGCCTCAAGATTTGGCCAGCGCCTCCCACGCGGCGCGCTGGGCGTCGGAAAGACCCGTCGGAAGCTGCACATCGACGACCGCGTAAAAATCCCCGCGCGTCCCGCCGCGCTGCGGCAAGCCCTTGCCGGGAATGCGGAACTTGCGGCCGTTCTGCGTGAGCGGCGGTATCTTCAGTTTCGCCCGGCCATCAAGCGTCGGCACCATGACCTCGCCGCCCAGCACGGACTGCGTCACGGGCAATTCGATCTCATGGATGATATCCGTGCCCTCGACGGTGAATTCCGGATTCCGCTCGAAGCGCACACGCAGATACAAGTCGCCCGCCGCCCCGCCGCCGCGCCCCTCGCCGCCGATGCCGGCCAGACGGATCCGCTGACCCTCGCGCACGCCCTTGGGAATTTTCACCGTGTAGGTCTCGACTTTGCCGGCGCGCCCGCGGGTAAAGGAAATCTGTCGCGTCGAGCCATGCAGCGCTTCCTCGAGCGTGACCATGATGTCCGCCTCCGCATCCTGCCCGCGCAGCGGCGCGTCCTCGCCGTAGAACGCGCTGCCCCGCCGCCCGCCGCGCGCGCCGCGTCCGAAAAACGACTCGAAGAAATCGCTGAAGCCGGTGCCGCCGAACTGGA
>JBBEEK010000047.1:0-1184 GCA_040880825.1 Chthoniobacterales bacterium | reverse complement strand
CTCCGGACGGACTATCAAAACATCCCGCGTTTCGCGGTCGGTTTCCATGGATAAAATTCTCGTTCACGGCGGACGCAAACTGAACGGCACCGTCCGCATCAGCGGGTCGAAAAATTCGTCCCTCCCCATCCTCGCCGCCGCCCTCCTGACCAAAGAACGCTGCGTCATCCGCGGCGTCCCCGACCTCAGCGACATCCACTACATGCTGACCATCCTCAGCTCGCTCGGCTGCGAAGTGGAACGCGCCAGCGGCACGGTCAGCATCAAAGCTGAAAAAATCCGCACCGAAGCCCCCTACGAACTCGTCCGCAAAATGCGCGCCTCCGTCTGCGTGCTCGGCCCCCTCCTCGGCCGCGAACACGAAGCCTGCGTCTCCCTCCCCGGCGGCTGTGTCATAGGCGACCGCCCCATCGACCTCCACCTCCGCGGCTTCGAGGCCCTCGGCTCGGCCGTCCGCGTCCAAGGCGGCAACATCAAACTTTTCGCCTCCGCCCTCCGCGGCAACACCATCAGCATGCGCGGCACCAACGGCACCACCGTGCTCGGCACCGACAATGTCATCATGGCCGCCGTCCTCGCCGACGGCATCACCGAAATCTACGACGCCGCCGAAGAACCCGAAGTCGTCGACCTCGCCAACTTCCTCAATTCCATGGGCGCCAAAATCACCGGCGCCGGCACCCGCCACATCACCATCGAAGGGGTCAAAGAACTCCACGGCACCGACTACCACGTCATCCCCGACCGCATCGAAGCCGGCACCATGCTCGTGGCCGGCGCCATCGCCGGGGAAAAACTCACCGTCGACCACGTCCGCCCCGACCACCTCGCCGCCATCATCGCCCCGCTGCAACAAGCCGGCTTCCATGTCGAAGCCGCCGCCAAGTCCGTCACCATCAGCCCGAACGGCGCGACCAAACCACTCCACCTCGAAACCAGCCCCTACCCCGGCTTCCCCACCGACATGCAGGCCCAGATGTGCGCCCTCCTCGTCCGCGCCCCCGGCGTCAGCGTCATCACCGATCACGTCTTCCCCCAGCGCTTCATGCACGTGGCCGAACTCACCCGCATGGGCGCGCAAATCAAACTTTCTCACCCCACCGCCGTCATCACCGGCAACGGACACCTCAGCGGCGCACCCGTCATGGCCAGCGACCTCCGCGCCTCCGCCGCCCTCCTCCTCG
>JBBEEK010000046.1:0-1187 GCA_040880825.1 Chthoniobacterales bacterium | reverse complement strand
GACCGCCCGCGTCGCCGAAAAGCCCGAGTAGCGACCCTTGACTTTGGCTCCGGCGCTTCACAGGCTTTTCTTATGGAAAACGCTCACCGCAAGCACGAGCAACGCAGCTTGTTGATGCACCGCTTGGTTGCCGATCGTTTGCGGCAGTCTCCCGGTGATGTTGTGCGTTTCGGTTTGGACAATTTACAGCGCTGGCGGCAGAGAGGCGTCGACTGCGAAGATTTTTCCATGTGGGACCGCCTACTGCAATCTGGGCCGGAGCGACTGCTTGAGATACTCGAAAGCGACGATGAAGACGCTTGCCGACTCCGGCAATCGTCGCCGTTTGCCGGGCTTCTCTCGGAAGAGGAGCGTGGCCGGATTTTTGCCATTGTTCCGTGAACGCTGACCAACTCCGGCATCGATAGTGATTCCAGCAAAGAAGCTCTCGTTCGCAACTGGACCCATCTCCCAAGCGCGTTTGAAGGCCGAACAGTAAGCCTCACGGCTCAGTCCGGCCTGCTCTGACTCCAAGCTCCCCGCTCCCTGCTCCATGCTCAAAAGCGTCGATTGCCTCATCGTCGGTGCCGGATTTTCCGGCCTGACCATCGCCGAGCGTCTCACCACGCAGCAGGGGAAGACGTGTCTCGTGGTCGAGAAACGCGATCACCTTGGAGGCAATGCTTATGACAAATACGACGCGGCCGGCGTCCTCGTGCATAACTACGGACCGCACTACTTCCGCACCAACGCCCCGCGCATCGTCGACTACCTGAGCCAGTTCACCGAATGGCACCCGGTCGAATACCAGATTCTTTCCCACACCGACGGCCACTACTGGAACTTCCCGATCAATCTCAACACCTTCGAGCAGTTCCTCGGACGCCCCTCCACCTCGGAAGAAATGGAAGCCTGGCTCGCCGAAAAACGCGTCCCCATCGAAAACCCGGCCAACTCCGAAGAAGTCATCGTCAGCCAAGTCGGCTGGGAACTCTACGAGAAATTTTTCAAAGGCTACACTCTCAAGCAGTGGCGGCGTGATCCGAAGGAACTCGACGCCTCCGTCTGCGGACGCATCCCGATCCGCACCAACCGCGACGACCGTTATTTGCGCGAAGAATTCCAAGCGCTGCCCAAAGATGGCTACACCAAAATGTTCGAGCGCATGGTTGCCGCCTGCGCAGACAAATTACAAATCCTCCTCAACA
>JBBEEK010000045.1:0-6645 GCA_040880825.1 Chthoniobacterales bacterium | reverse complement strand
TTCGCCCTCGTGGCCATGCCCAACTCGGCCTTCCTCTGGATGGCCGTCGGCCTGCTCTGGATCCTCGACGCGTCGATCAACATCACGATGGAGCCCTTCCGCGCGTTCGTGGCGGACAAACTCCCCGAGGAACAACGCAAGCAGGGTTTCGCCATGCAGAGCGTCTTTATCGGACTCGGCGCCGTCATTGCCTCCGCCCTCCCCTGGCTCCTCAGCAACCACTTCGGCATGTCGATGGAAGCCGCCGAGGGCCACATCCCCGCAGCCATCAAACTCGCCTTCTACATCGGCGCCGGCGCCTTCCTCTTCGCCGTGCTTGTCACCATCCTGACCACGCCGGAATACCCGCCCGAAGACGTGGCGGCATTTCTCCGCGAGAAAGAGGAAACCAGGGGATTCTGGCGCGGGGTGCGGGCCATTTTCGACGGCATCGCCGCCATGCCGCAAGTGATGAGGCAACTGGCCGCCGTGCAGTTTTTCACGTGGCTCGGACTTTTCGCCATGTGGATTTATTTCTCGGTCAGCGTGGGCGTGCATTTCTACGGCGGCGCGGCCGAAGGCACCGACGAGCAGCGCAAACTTTTCAGCGAAGGCGTGGCCTGGGCCGGCCTGTGCTTCGCCGCTTACAACGCTGTCTGCTTCATTTTTTCCTTCGTCATCATGGCCCTCGCGCGACGCTACAGCGCCAAAGCCATCCACATCCTCTGCCTGCTCTGCGGCGCGGCCGGACTCGGCTCTGTCGTGCTCTTCACCGACCCGAAACTCCTGCTGCTTTCCATGACCGGCGTCGGTATCGCCTGGGCTTCGATCCTCTCCATGCCCTACGCCATGCTCTCGGGCGCCGTCGATCCGAAGAAGATGGGGCTCTACATGGGCATCTTCAATTTCTTCATCGTCATCCCGCAAGTCGTGGCCGCCCTCGGCCTCGGGCTGTTCGTGAAGCAATTCTTGGGCAACGACCCCATCGGCGCCGTGGCCTTCGGCGGCCTGTGCCTCCTGCTGGCCGCCCTGCTCACCTTCCGCGTGCAGGAACCCGAAAGCCCGGCTGCAGCCTCAATCCTGTAGCGCCGCCGTCCCCGAGGGCGACCCGATCTCACGACCGGCCACGGAGATGTCGCCGCTACATCTTTTGCCGCAGGTGCCGGATCCGCAGCAAATCGCGGAAGCTCTGCCAGCCGTCGCGCAGCGGACGGAACTTCGTCTCCTCGTCGTTGATCCACTCGACGGGCAACTCGTCGACCCGGTAGCCGAGCCGCGCAGCCAAGAGAAGGATCTCCGCGTCGAAAGCAAACCCGTCGATCCGCGCCCGTCCGAAAATCTCCCGCGCCGCCCCACGACGGAAGGCCTTGAACCCGCATTGGGTGTCCTCGCTCGCGCTCAGGCCCAACGCGCGCACCGTCCGGTTGAACAGCCGTCCGGCCCGCTCGCGCAGCTCGTGCTGCCGCCGCGTGATGACGCTGCCCGGATGCCGCCGGTTGCCGATGGCCGCGGCCGTCTGCGGATGCTCATCAAGGTGGGCGACAAACGGCGCCACGTGCTCCAGCGGCACGCTCAGGTCCGTATCCATGAAAAAAATGATCTCCCCCGCCGCTTCCAGCATGCCCGTGCGCACCGCACGGCCCTTGCCGCGGTGCTCGGAAACCTCGTGCAGGCGCACAAGCGGGTCGGCCTCCGCCGCGGCGCGCGCCACCCCGGCCGTGTCGTCGCCGGATGGCTCGATGACCACGATGACCTCGCGCAGGCGGGGAAAACCGGCCGCCAGGGCGCGCAGTTCCTTGATCGCGCGGCCGATGCGGTGTTCCTCGGCGTAGGCGGGAATGACAATTGACACGTCACCGCGCGCTATTTCTGCCATAAAATCCGCCTTTCATGCGTTGGACCGGAACATTGCGGCCTGGGCCGTGGGATCTGATTGCCATCACGGTGCTGGCCGCCGTGCTGCGGTTGCTTTTCCTCGACCTCAAGGCCCCGCACTTCGACGAGGGCGTCAACGGCTGGTTCGCCGACCAGATGCGCGAGACAGGCACCTTCCGCTACACACCGGACAATTTCCACGGACCTTGGCATTTTTACACCGTCTTTCTCTCGCAGGAACTGCTCGGACGCAATCTCTGGGCGCTGCGCCTGCCGGCCGTGCTAGCCAGCGTGCTGGCCGTGCCGGTCTTTTTTCTTTTCGGCCGCTGGTTCGGACGCCCCGCCGTGCGCTGGGCTGCGCTGGCCTTTGCCGTGTCACCCGCCGGGCTTTTCTACGGGCGCTATTCGATCCACGAACCGTGGTTTGTGCTCTTCACCATGCTCTTCACGTGGGGCGCCATGGCGTTGTGGCTCGAACGCGACCGCGCCGGACTGTGGGCTGCCGTGCTCGGACTCACCGGCATGATCCTCAACAAAGAGACCTACCTCATCCACGCCGGCTCGCTGGCCTTGGCCGGCGTCGTCTTCGCGCTCTGGGGGAAGGTTTCCCCGGTGCGGCCGCCGGTCGCGCGCGCCGCGGCGCGCGCTTGGACCACCCGCGAGGCGTGGACAGCGGCAGCAGTCGCGGTGTTCCTGCTCGTTTTTTTCTACTCCGGACATTTCCTTCATCCGCCCGGCTTGCTCGGGCCGTTCGAGGCGCTCGTCGCGTGGACGAAAACCGGCGCGGCCGGCAACGGGCACGAGAAGGAGACGTATGATCTGCTCCCTTTCGTCAGCTACTACTGGCTCGCCCTGCTGGCCCGCTACGAGTGGCCGGCGCTGGCCGGATTGATCTGGTCCGTCCGCTACGCGTGGCCCGCTCCCGCCGCGCCCCGCCTGCTGGCCATCCTCGGCGGCGGCATCCTGCTCGCTTACTCGGTCGTGCCCTACAAAACCCCGTGGTGCATCGCGGCCATCATGTGGCCCTGGTTCCTCTTTTTCGGCGCCGCCGTCGAGGCTTCCGGCCGCCGGTGGACACGACTGCTCGCCGTGGTCTTGGTCGGCGCCTCGCTCGTCCAATCCATCCGGCTCAATTTCTTCCGCTACGAGCTGGACGAGGAACCCTACGTTTACGTGCAGACCTTCCGGTCCATGGACGACTTCACCGGCCCGCTCCTCGCGCTGGCCGCGGCCGATCCGCGCCGGGCCCAAACTCCCGGCGCGATCTACCTCGAAAGCTATTACCCGTTGCCCTGGGTCTTCGGTCACTTCCCGAACATCGGCTACCACGGCGGCACCATTCCGGAGCAATTGCCCGAAGCGAAGTTCCACGTCATCGAGACGGAAAAAGCGGACACCATCCGCGCGCAGCTCGGCGCCGGTTACGAGGAAATCCCGTTCCAAGTGCGCTCCGGTGTCGGCGACTGCACCGCCTTTTTTGCGGCCGACCTGATGGAAGCGATCCGCCAACTGCCGCGCCAACGTCAACCGCGGAGGGGCGAACCGTGATTGGTTGGCGCGTTCTCTGCGGCGGCTTGGTCTTTGTCGCCGTGACAACGATCACAGCGGCGGGCTTATCCACGCTGGCCGGACGCCTCGAGACGCGCAGCGTGTGGATCGCCCTCGCCGCCGGGACGATCGCCGCCGCGCTCACCGGGCGCGCCGCGCACGCACCGCGGCAGAAGATCACGCTGGCGGACACCATCCTCTTCATCGTCTTCGCCCTGGCTTCTCTGCGCGCCTTTCTGTGGGTCGTTTATGCCCAGCAGAACGAACTGAAGGTCCTCTCCCCGCACAACCTCGGCGACATGGCACTGCACCTCAACCTCATCCTGCGCTGGGCCAACGGTGGCGCGTTCTGGCCGGACAACCCTTTCCTGGCCGGCGCAGGTTTTGCCTACCACCCGGGCATGGACTTCTGGAATGCCGTGCTGCGCGTGGCCGGTGTGCCGGTTTACGAAGGCTTGCGCTGGACCGGGCTGCTCGGCGCCGCCGCCAGCGCCGCCGCCCTCTGGCGCTGGGGCCGCGGCTTCGCCCTTGCCGCGTTCCTTTTCGCCGGCGGATTGGGCGTCGTGGCGATGAGGCAAAACGGCGTGGACATCATGCAAGCGGAGACCGAATGGAAAAACCTCTTCCTCACCATGCTGGTCACGCAGCGCGGCTTGCTTTACTCGTTGCCGGCCGGTCTCGTCCTTATGACAGTCTGGCGGGCCCGGTTGGCCGGGAGCGACGGCCCGCGCCTGCCGCTGCTCGCCCAGGTCGCCCTCTATGCCGGCATGCCGTTTTTCAATGCGCCGGCCTTCCTCTTCCTCAGCGCTTTGCTCGCCGCCTGCTTCCTCGCCGGCTGGGCGCGGGGGCTCCGACGGCCGTTTCTTGTCGTCGCACTGCTCAGCGTCATTCCCGCGACGTGGCTGGTCAGCTTGGTCACGGTCAGCTTCACCGCCCCGAGCGCCTTCCGTTTCGCACCCGGTTGGATGCAGGGCGACGGTGGATGGTGGTTCTGGCTGTGGAATTTCGGGATCTTTCTGCCGCTGGCCGCCTGGCTCGGCGTGGTCATCTTCCGGCGCGGCGGGGCCGACCGCGCCACCCGCATCTTCTACCCAATATCGGCCGGCACCTTGCTCTTTTGTTTCCTCTTTCTGCTCGCCCCATGGCCCTGGGACAACACCAAGCTGATGATTTGGGGCTACCTCGGATTGGCTCCACTGCTTTGGGAAAAACTGCTGGCCCGCCGTGCTCTCTGGGTTCAAGCCACCGCCTGCTTCCTCCTCTTTGCCTCCGGGGCTGTGGCTCTGGGGGTCGGACTCGACGCGCGACACGGCTACAAAATTGCCGACCGCGCGGAACTGGCCGACTTGCAAGTCATGCTGCGTCGCGTGCCGGTCAACGCGCGCGTGGCCTGCACGCCGTCCTTCGAGCATCCGTTGCTGCTGCTCGGACAGCCGGTCGTCATGGGCCACGACGGCCACCTTTTCAGCCAGGGGCTCGACTACGGGCCGGTGCTGCAAAAACTGGAAACGCTCATGGACGGCGCAGATGGCTGGCGTCAGGCGGCACGCGACCTGCGCGTGCAATACCTGTTTTGGGGGCGCCGCGAGCAGGAAAAGTGGCCGGACTCCCGGCAACCGTGGCGCGATTGCGCGCACCGTCTGGCCGAATCACCACACGGCGCGCTTTATCTCATCACTCCGTGCCTGCTGGAGGATTGATCAAAACCGCCAAAGCTTGCCCTGCCGCGCGTCGGCGAAAACCTGCGGGCTGAGCATGTAGGACATTGGCGGATCGGGCAGATGCGAGTCGTCAAGCTTGGGCAACGACTTGCCAATGGTGGCGTCCCACGGCTGGCTGGCGGAGATGTTGATCGGCGTGCCCGAGCGGACGAGAGCGAAGGTCTTCTGCGCGGCCTTGAGCGGCATGCGCACGCAGCCCATGGTGTTCGGATACGGCTTCATGAAACCCCAGTGCATGCCGTAGGCGGGTTTGAACTCCATCCAATAAGTCATCGGGTAGCCCGATCCCGGACTGCTGAAGCGGCGACGATTGGCCGTCTTGGAGTAAATTGTGTAGTTGCCCTGCGGCGTCGGCGAGGAGGACTTGCCGACCGAGACCGGCGTGGCCAACAGGACTTTGTCGCCCTCCACCACGTAAAGGCGCTGGGCCCCGGTGCTCAACTTGACCTTCACATTGGACGGATTCGTCGGCTGCTGGACCGGTGGGTCAAAGCTAAAAGAGCTGTTTCCTGCGCCCATTTTGCTCGTCTCGCACCCGGTCAAACCGAGCAGGGCCGCGGCGGAGATCATCAGAAAGGAGCGGATAATAAGAACGTTCTTCATGCGCGCACCAGTAGTCCATCCCGGCTCCAAGGCAAGCAGAAACGGCCAGCGACCGAACTTGTGTGTTGCCTTCCGCATGCGGGCAATGGAGAAAAAATGTCACACCCGACACTCTGTCCCTTGAAAAAAACCATCCTCATCGTCGATGACGAAAAAAACACCCGCGAGGGCCTGCGCCACACGCTGGAAGAGGACTACGAAGTCTACGTGGCCGCCGACGCGGCCGGGGCCCGCGCCGTCATGGAGACCGACCCGGTCGACCTCCTGCTCACCGACTTGCGTCTCGGGGCCGACAACGGGATGGAACTGCTCTCGTGGGCCCTGCGCCAACATCACGCGCCGGTCTGCATGATGATGACGGCCTACGGCGGCATCGAATCCGCCGTCGAGGCCATGAAAGCCGGCGCCTATGACTTCGTGACCAAGCCGGTCAACATCGACCGCCTTTCCCTGCTCATCAAACGCGCCCTGCACGGCTCGGCCATCGAGCGCGAGAACGTCCGCCTGCGCGAGCAGATCGACAAACGTTACGGTTTGGAAAATTTCGTCGGCGACTCGCCCGCCATGGCCCACGTCCTCGAGACGATCAAACAGGTCGCCCCCTCGCGCGCCACCGTTCTCATCACCGGCGAAAGTGGCACGGGCAAAGAACTGGCCGCCCACGCCATGCACCGCCTGAGCCCGCGCGCCCGCGGACCTTTCGTCGCCGTGCATTGCGCCGCCCTTTCGCCGCAGTTGCTCGAGAGCGAACTCTTCGGCCACGAGAAAGGTGCTTTCACCGGCGCCGGCGAACGCCGCATCGGCCGCTTCGAGCAGGCCGCCGGCGGCACGCTCTTTCTCGACGAGATCGGCGAGATCGATGCCGCCACCCAAGTCAAAATCCTCCGCGTCCTCGGCGAACGCGTCTTCGAGCGCGTCG
>JBBEEK010000044.1:5097-6787 GCA_040880825.1 Chthoniobacterales bacterium | reverse complement strand
CCACGACGAGCAGGAAAAGCAGGGCCAAGAGGAAAGATTTGAGCTTCATAGAAACCAGACGCCGAAGATTAAACGCCCGTATCAATTTACATGGATGCGCCGCGCTGTCACGGATTCCCCAGATCGGGCCGCCGCTGCCGCGTCCGCTCGCGCGCCTGTTCGCGCCGCCACACTTCGATGGCGGCGTGGTTGCCGGACAACAATACGTCGGGAACTTTCCATCCTGCGAACTCCGCCGGCCGCGTGTAATGCGGATACTCCAGCAGTCCGTGCGAAAAGGATTCGTCGGCCGCCGATGCGGCATCGCCCAGCACGCCGGGCAGCAAACGCACCACCGCATCGCTCACCACCAACGCGGCCAGCGTGCCATTGGTCAGCACGTAGTCGCCGAGCGAAATCTCTTCATCGACCAAATGATCCGCCACCCGCTGGTCCACGCCCTCGTAGTGACCGGAAATCAGGATGAGATGTTTCTCCCCGGCCAAACGCTGTGCCATCGCTTGGTCGAAACGCGCGCCGGCGGCTGACAGTAAAATGACGCGCGACTCCGGCCGCCGCAGTTCCTCGAGCGCTTGGCAGACCGGCTCGACCTTCAACACCATCCCCGCGCCTCCGCCGTAAGGCGGCTCATCGGTCACGCGATGCTTGCCCGGCGCCCAGTCGCGCAGATTGCGCAGTCGGATGTCGGCCAACTTTTTCTCCCGTGCAATGCGCAACATGCTCTCGCCGAGAATGCCTTCGCCCATGGCGGGAAAGAGCGTGAGGATGTCGATTTGCACAGCCTCTTGTGCTAGCATGATGCGATATCTGCAACCAGTTAACGAATGAACGAACTTCACCCGGCCCCTGTCTATTGGATCATGCGCCAACCGCTTGCTTTGTTTTTTACCTCTCTCCTCCTCACCGCCCCCGCCGGCGCCTCCATGCTCAAGGAGCTCAATCCCGGCGACCGCGACAAGCTGGAGTCCGGCCAGAGCGTCCTCGTGACCATCGAGAAACCCGGCGCCATCTGGCCCGAAGTGCGCATCTACCGCAAAGTGAAAGCCACGCCGGAAGGTGTGACCGACCTTTTCCTCGACTACGAAAACGCCGATTCCTTCATTCACAACCTGGACTCGGCGGTGGTTGAGAAGCAACCCGACGGCAACACCAAAGACGTGCGTTACACCGTCAGGCTGCCTGTCCTCTTCACCATCAGCTACCTCGTGCGCAACCGCTACGAGAAAACACCCGGCGGCTACACCGTGCACTGGAACCTCCTCGAGTCCTTCTTCGCCAAGTCCGCCGTGGGCAACCTCCGCGTCGAGCCCCATGGCGAAACCGCCATCATCTGCTACGCCAACCACGTCGAGCCCGCCACCAAACTCGTCGCCGGCCTCCGCGGCCAAGCTCTCAAAGAAGCCTCGAACACCGTCGATGCCATCGTCAAGGAAGCCGAACGCCGCCACGCCGTCGGCGCGAAGTTGTAGATCCTACCGCGGCCGGCGGGTAACAGGGAGGTCATGGCCCCCGCTCCTCACTGCCTCCACTGCGGACAAGTCCTCGATCTGGCCGATACCAACGTCGCGACCGATGTCGCTCTCTGCCGCACTTGCGGCCGGACCATGGCCTTTTCCGCCATCCTCCCGCCGGATGAAATTGCCACGGTCGGTTTCGCCGCGCCGCCCCGCGGTGTGAAAGTCGACCACCG
>JBBEEK010000044.1:0-4997 GCA_040880825.1 Chthoniobacterales bacterium | reverse complement strand
CGCGTGCGCCTCAACCGCGGCACGGCCGAAATTTTCTGCGGCGTCGGACCCTTCGGACGCCGGCAGTATACGCCGCTCGGACGCGACACCGTGATCCGCTTCGCCCCGAGCAGGATGCCTGTCAACGGACGCCCGCGACGCGAGATCGTCATGACCACGGGATCACCGACCGTGAAGTTCGGCGCGCTTTTGCCCGAAAATGTGCGCGTGTTCCTCGCCGCCGTCCTGCGCCAAGCCGCCAGCGCGGCGTGAGTTCAGCGCAGCGGACGTTGCACATCATGCGGCGCCGCCTGTTCGGAGGTTCCGAACACCACCGGATTGGGCACGATGGACGCACCACCCGCCGGACGCGCGGCGAATCGCCCACGCCGCGTGCTTGTGCTCGTGGTGGAAAGACCCCCGAAAACCGGACCCGATCCGTAGTAATAGTTCACCACCGGCGCCGGGTAGCAGACATAACGAACCACCGGCGCACAATAAAGCGCACGAGGCGCCGCGTAACGATATCCCCCTCCCCAACCCGTATTGAGCCGGATCGAGGGATAGCCCGCCCAGGTCACCGACAGGCCCGGACGCGAGAAACCGCAGGTGCCGAAATCCGCATGAAAAGCCTGCGCCCGCACACCGGACACCGCCGCGACCACGAACAGGATGGCCAGAAAAAAAATCGAAGCTTTCATCGCCGGGGAAACTCTCCTCGCAATGGAGCCCATCCGGACCGTCCGCGCAAACGGGAATCGCCGCCGCTCAGCCCTCGAGCGGACCGAGCGTTTTGATGAACACTCCGATCATCGGGCGCGGCGAGGGTTTGCGCGACGCATGGTCGCTCACGAAGCCCGTCTTGCTGCGCAATTCCACATGCCCCGCCCCGCGACCGCCATAAACGATGACCGCCCCGACCGGCGCGTCGTGCGGACACTCCACCTCGATCTGCTTGAAGCCATAGCGCTCGGGCAACTCGACCGCCGCCTCCTTGGCCAAAGCCGTTTGCGGGTAGCACTCCACCAACTCGGCCTCCTGCAGGGCGCGTTTGACAAAACGCCAGCACCGGTTGATCGACCGACGCCGCGCCGAACGCTCCGCCACCCGCACCGCATCCAGCATGCGCCCGTCCATCTGCGCCTCCGCGGCTTTGGACTCGACCTTGCGACCGAACAACACATCAAAAAAACTGCGCCGCGGCGCCGGCGCAGGAGCCGGCTGATCCTCGGCGGGCACCTCCGCCACTTGCCCGGCCGCCGCCTCCGGCCCCGAGACCAACGTCTCGGTGGCCAGCTCCGCAGGCAGACGAACCGTCGTCTTCCGGCTCGCCTCCGCCGGAGCAGGAGTCAGCCAGACCAATACCCCGACTACCACCAAATATCTGAGGCAAATTGACTTACGTGAAAAACTCTGAGCGTGTCGGGCCATAGATAAGCGCCCAAGAATACCCGCAAATCCGTGCATGGCAAATCAATTGTGACCACCACAGTAAAGATACCCCCCGCGGGGGGGACGCCGCCGCAGCCGCAAATGTTGCGGCGCCGTCCCCGGCGCCGAAAGTCAGAGGGCCACAACAATCCACCCCCGCGCTGGCCAGCCGCCCGCGCCCATGCTATCGCTTCACTGTCGCTCGGGTGGCGGAACTGGCAGACGCGCCAGACTTAGGATCTGGTTCCGTAAGGAGTAAGGGTTCGACTCCCTTCCCGAGCACCACCTCGTCGGTAAGACTCCCGCGGGCCGCTGCCTAAACCCGCGCCAACATCGGCCCCAAGGCCCCCGCCGGCCCGAACACCCCGTCCGCCAAACGCCGCGCCCCTTCCTGCTCCGCCGCATACTCAGCCTCCACCTCCGCGATCCGCTGCGCCGCGCCCGCCGTGTCGGCAAATGGCCGCAGCCCCGCACCCGGCGGCACCGCCTCCGGCCACCCCGTGTCCTGCAGCACCACCGGGCGCCCCAGCGCCAGATAAATGACGCTGCGATCGCTGATCCATCCGCCACGCGACACCACATAACCGCCCTTGGCCACGCCGATCTCGCCGCGCGACTCCGCGATGAAGCGCAAATAGGACGGCACATCGCAACACACCTCAGCCGACGAGACCAACCGCCACCCGCCGCCGATGTAAGCGTCATAATCCTCCCAACCCGGCTGCAAATCGCTCGCGATGGCAAAACCGCGCCCCGTCATCATCGGCAAATCCGCCATGGCCCGCAGACTGTCGCGCTTGCCGCCATAGGTCTTCCCCTCCCAAACCAGATCGTTGTAGCCATACCAGTGCGACACCGTCGTCCAAGCGTTGCCCGCCGGCGCCCCGCCCGCCGCGGCCAGCCGCTGGCGCCAATATTCCCCCGGCACGGGCGGCACCAACGGAACCCACTCCTGCGCCGTGCGCGGAAGTCGCAAATTCGGCGAACGGAAATTTGCCCCCACCGTGAAAAACAAATCATGCCCCGCAAAATTCATATCCGTCCCGCAGGTCGCCGCCCACAATTGCGTGAAACCCGGATCGACATCCAAATAACCCTTCGTCACCCGCGCCCCGAGCAGATCGAGCCGCTTGAATTGGCCGGAATAATTCAAAAATAAATCCGCCTCCGCCGCGAAATCGCGGAACGCCTCCAAATCCGGACTCCGCCCGTCCACGATCAAACATTGCCGCTCCGCCAACCCGAACTCCGCCGCCGTCGCGTGCCAGAATTCCTCCTGCGGACTGCGCGCGCGCCCCGCCTCCGGCGCTTCGAGTTCGTCGGACGACAAATGCTCCGCGATCCATACCTCCCAACCCAGCGACTCCAGCGCCTTCACCCAATTCATCACCGCGCACGTATGTCCCGCCGAGGCCCGCGGACACCGCGCCAAAACCGCACCGATAACAGCTTTCATAAGGAGGTGAGCAGGCGGACTGCGGCGGACAAGAAGTCAGCGGGCAGAGGGAATCGAACCCTCATAGCCAGCTTGGAAGGCTGGAGTTTTACCACTAAACTATGCCCGCGAACTGCCTATAACTTGTCCGCATCGGCGGGCCGGTCAAGACGGTTTTGCGGCACCCCCCCGGGCACTCTCTGGTTCCGGGTGTGCGGACGATTGATCAGCCACAGCGCGACGGACACCAGCAGGATGATCAAGCCGCTGACGACCAGCTCGGTCATGGCCTGCTGGAACTTCACGGGGTCGATCACGTGCGACTCGGTTTCGTGGACGGACAACCCGGCGCCGATCGTCAAAATCCGCCGCGTCACGCTGATGCCCGCGATGACCAAAAAGGGATTCAAATCCTCGATCCCCACCTCGTGCGTCGGCGACACCAGCAACCGCGTGACCGTGCGCAGCAATTCCATGACGATGAGCAGAAGCAGGATCTCGTTGATCAGTGCGATGAGGGTGAGGAAAAACGGATCCTGCGCCTGGAACGCCATGACCACGAACTTGACGAGATAGACCGCGATGGCTGCCGCGATGCCCAACAAAATAAGGGCGACATAACCGTAAGTGATCGTCTCCCCACGGGAAATCAGACTGAAAATTCGCCGGCCGGTAGGCGTGGAGGGAGGGGTTTCCATGGATAAAATACGCGCGGTGGGGGGACAACGGATCGACCGGCCACGGGTTGGGGACCCCCGACCGAGTTCTAGCTTGTCCCCGCAGACTTGCCCGTCAAGGCGCTTTTCGCCACAAAGCTCCTGCACCTATGAACGAAGACCGTCCCAATTCCCGCGCCCTCTGGGCTTACGTGCTCCCCTTCGCCGTCTTCATGGGCGGCTTGGCCCTCGTCTCGCTCGTGCAATCGTTCGCTCCCGCCGAGAACGCCCCACTCTGGCTCGCCGACCCGAAATACTGGGTCTACCCGCTGCAGACCATCCTCTGCGGCGCGCTGCTTCTCTGGTTCTGGAAAACCTACGAGTGGGGAGCCCAATGGCACGCGGTCACCGCAGTCCTCACCGGCCTCGTCGTCCTCGCCCTTTGGATCGCCCCGCAATGGCTCCCCGGCGCCGAGCCGCGCACCGAAGGATTCGATCCGGACCTCTTTGCCGGCTCCGCCGCCCTCTACTGGGGCTCGCTGCTTTTCCGCTTCGGCCGCCTCGTCATCATCGTCCCGCTGCTCGAGGAAATTTTCTGGCGCGGCTTCCTCCTGCGCTACCTCATCAAAGAGGATTTCACCCGCGTCCCCTTCGGCGCCTTCTCGTGGTTCTCCTTCGGCGTGGTCACCGTCATGTTCGGGCTCGCCCATTTCGGACCCGACTTCATCCCCGCCCTCCTGACCGGCGCCATCTACAACTTGCTCGCGATCAAAACCCGCAGCCTCAAATGTTGCGTCCTCGCCCACGCCGTGACCAACCTCGGCCTCGGTCTCTACATCATGCAAACCGGCCAATGGGGATTCTGGTAGGCTGCACCGCACCTCCTCACTCAAGTCTCCAACTCACCCTCATCCCTCAACTTCCGTGAACGCCGGCCTCGCCCAGATCAATACCACCGTCGGTGACTTCGCCGGGAATACGGACAAAATCCTCCGCGCCTACCGCGAGTTGGTCAAAGCCGGCGCCGATTTCGTCGTCACCCCCGAACTCGCCGTCTGCGGCTACCCGCCGATGGACCTCGTCTTCCGCTCCGGCTTCATCGCCGCCGCCGAACGCCACGTCAGCGCGCTGGCCGTCGACGCCGGCGACGTGCCGCTCATTGTCGGCACCGTCGAACCGAACGCCTCGCCCCACGGACGCCCCTGCCACAACAGCGCCGTCGTTCTGCAAAACGGTAAACGCGTCGCCGTCGCCCACAAATCACTCCTCCCGACTTATGACGTCTTCGACGAAGGACGCTACTTCGAGCCGGCCGAAAAATTCACCGTCGCCACGATCAATGGCCTCCGCACCGCCATCACCATCTGCGAGGATCTGTGGACGCCAGAATATCTGCCGCGCGACTACTACGGGCACAGCCCGCTCCGGCAACTCGAAAAAGCCGGCATCGATCTCCTCCTCAATCTTAGCGCCTCACCCTTCGAATTCGGCAAGCC
>JBBEEK010000043.1:0-1217 GCA_040880825.1 Chthoniobacterales bacterium | reverse complement strand
CGGCGATTTCGCTGACGATGGCGCGCGCACTGCCGAGGAGGGCGTTGGTGAGGGAAGATTTGCCGACGTTGGGTCGCCCGATGATGACGATCCGCGGCGGAATCTTGGTCTCGGGAAGAGCCACCTCCGGTTCCCCGGCCCCGAGGGCGCCGGCAACGGCGGCCAGCAAGTCGCTCGTGCCGCGCCCGTGCGCCGCACTGACCCCGACGACAACGGGAAAGCCTAGCTGCAAAAATTCCGCCTCGAGGTCGTCGTGCTTCAGGTCATCGAGTTTGTTGACCACGAGAACAACCGGACGCGAGGCGCGACGAAGTTTGGCCGCAAGTTCGGTGTCGAGCGGCAGGAGTCCGTCCTTGGCATCAACGACAAAAAGCACGACATCCGCTTCGGCAACGGCGTCATCTGCCGCCCGGTGCGTGGCCTCGGCAAAATCCGGATCCGGCGAGGCTCCGATGCCGCCGGTATCGACAATCCCGAAAGGCGTGTCGCCCAGCTTGCACACCGCTTCGATGCGATCGCGCGTCACACCGGCTTGGTCGTGCACGATGGAGATGCGCCGCCCCGCGAGGCGGTTGAAGAGGGCGGATTTCCCGACATTCGGGCGCCCGACGAGGACGGCCTTTTTCATGTCGCTTGGGCCGCTCCGCCCATGGCATGCATGCCGCGCCACGTGTAACCGAGACCGCTGAGCAAGGTGAAAAGCCCTGCGGCCCACACGACCCATTGCTGCTCGGGAATTTGCAAGAGCACCCAGGCCACGGTGGCCATTTGCAGCGCCGTGGCGATTTTACCGAGTGCACTCGGACGAACTTCGACGTCACCGGTGAAAAATTTGAGCAGTCCACAGCCGACGAGAATCACCACGTCGCGCGCGATAACGAGCACGGGAAACCACAACGGCAAACTGACCGGCCACGGATAAAAACTGAGCGTAATGATGGCGGTGAGCAGGAGCCCTTTGTCCGCGATCGGGTCGAGCACCACGCCCAACGCGCTGCGTTGGTTGAAGCGGCGCGCGATCCAACCGTCGAGCCCGTCGCTGGCCGCAGCCAACACGAAAACCCCCACGGCGCACCAGCGCAACCACTCCTCCGGAACCCCCTCGCGCACTCCCACCGAATAATAGACGGCGAAAACGACGAACACCGGGATGAGCAAGATACGCACCAGCGTGATTTGGTTGGCCACCGTCATGGGCGTGGAGGGTGACCGTCCAT
>JBBEEK010000042.1:0-1217 GCA_040880825.1 Chthoniobacterales bacterium | reverse complement strand
GCAGATCGGTTTCCGGCAAATGCGCGCTGATCCGGCTTCGATTCATGGCGGCGAGGTAGGCAAGGTCGAAGATGGCTTTTTCGGGCGACGCGACAAAGCCGTCCGCTCCAATGTCATATTCATAGCCACCGAACAATGCAGACGTGAGATGGTGGAGGGTTAGCGTGGTGCCGGCGATGACGACTTCGCCCGGGCGCCCGAGAGTGATGGCGAACAGCTTTTGCGGGATTTGCTGAATGCGCTCGTGCAAGCGCAGGGCGGACCAGCCCGAGAGATAAGCTTGGTAGGGATCGGCGGCCGCGGTGATCAGCACGCCGGGCTTGGCCGATTTTCCGAGAAACCAATGCCCCCTCTTGAGCGGCGTGGCGAGTCCTCCGGTGGCAAGTCGTCGCAAAGCCATGGAGGCGGCGGGAACACTCAGGTCGGTCAGTTGGGCGGCCTCCCGGGTGGTGATCCGCTGGTGGCCCTGCAGTTTTTGGTAGAAGGCGATGGCGTTCATGACTCGGAGGGGCGTGCGGTCGGCGCCAGATCGGCCCGGACTTTTTCTGTCATGGTTCTCCATGCCGCGGCGGTTCCGTAGTGCGCGGCGAGGTCGGATGGCAAAAATGGAATGACCTGTTCCCTGAACATTTCGAAGGTGACCAAGCCGAGTTGCTCCAGCGCTTGATTGATGGTTTCGCGGGGAACGTCCTTCGCGCCCGCGGCGGCGGGAGCGAGATGATGCAGGTCGAACACGTCCCTGGCCTGCACCAAGGTGCGAGCGGCGAGGGCATGGATCTTCTGCCGGTAGGCGGCCTTGGCGTTGTAGCGGTTGAAGATGAACGGCACGACCTGCTGTTCGGCCAGAAGTGATGCGGACGGTGGCTCGGCGCGGCATTCTTTGAACTCCTCTTCGCCGCGGCGGGAAAATTCCAGGCGTGTCGGTGTGGGGGTGTCCTGAAAAATGACGTGGAACTTCCAGCGCTGCACGGTCGGGGTCTGCTTGGCCGGCTTGATCTCGCTCAGGGTGATTCCCGCAGCGGCGAGTTCGGTGCGGAGGGGACGGCTGGTCAAGACTTTGGAGACATGCTTTTTGAGGATTTCGACGCCGACGACTCTGGCGTCGAAATCGATGTCCTCGGAAAGGCGGGGGCTGTGGTGATAGAGGCGCAGGTTGACTCCCCCCTTCAGGCAGATGGTTCCCGGACTGACCGTCGGGGCAAAATGCCGCAGGAAGA
>JBBEEK010000041.1:0-6855 GCA_040880825.1 Chthoniobacterales bacterium | reverse complement strand
GGGGATCCGCACACGGGCGGACAGGCTGCCGCCGCTACATCATCCAACGAGGTGTCGCGGCGGTGTCCCCACCGTCGCACCCTTCTCTTCGTTGAGCATCCTTCTCTTTGTTGAAGGTGGCATCGGTCCCGCGGTCGCGGGACCGATGATGTCTGGTCGTGACGGGCAGGGCCTCCAGCTCGTAGAGCCAGTCGAGTCTGCGAGACAGGTCGCCCGGCGACCAACTGATACGGCTCGGAGAGGCGCCCGTGCTCCTGGCCCAAGCCATCGCGCGCTGACCAAAGAGTGAGTCGACTTTGGCTCAGGGGCGCTTCTGGCAGAGTGACGAAAAACGCAGACTGTTCTGCATAGTCACGGCTTAGCCCGGGAGGCTTTTGAGCATTTCGGCGTTGGTCGGGTATTTGCGGACGAAGTGGAGCAGGCGCTCGATGGCTTCGATCGGCTTGTGGCCGGCCAGACCGCGGCGGATGACGTTGATTTTGTGCAATTGATCCTCGGGCAGGAGCAACTCCTCGCGGCGGGTGCCGGAGAGGAAGATGTCGACCGCCGGATAGATGCGCTGGTCGCTGACCTTGCGGTCGAGCACCAACTCCATGTTGCCCGTGCCTTTGAACTCTTGGAAAATAAGTTCGTCCATGCGGCTGCCGGTATCGATGAGCGCGGTGGCCATGATGGTGAGAGAACCGGCTTCCTCCGTGTTGCGGGCCGCGGCGAAAAGTTTGCGCGGGATTTCCAGCGCGCGTGAATCGACGCCGCCGCTCATGGTGCGTCCGCCGCCGCCAGTCGCGTTGTTGAAAGCGCGGCCGATGCGGGTCAGGGAGTCCATCAGGATGAAGACATCCTTGCCCATCTCGACGAGACGCTTGGCGCGCTCGACGGCGAGAATGGCAATGCGGGTGTGGCTTTTGATGTCGCTGTCGTTCGAACTGGCCATCAGCTCGGCCTCCGGCACGGTGCGCCGGATCTCGGTCACTTCTTCCGGACGCTCGTCGACCAGCAGGATGATGAGCTTCATCTCGGGGTGGTTCTTGACCACGGCCTCGGCGATGTGCTGCAAGAGTGTCGTCTTGCCCGTGCGCGGGGGGGCGACGATCAAACCGCGCTGGCCTTTGCCGATCGGCGTCATGATATCCATGACGCGCGTGGTGTAGCGCTCGGGCACGGTCTCGAGGTTGATGCGGGAATTCGGGTTGATCGTGGTCAGCTCTTCGAAGAAAGGGATGTTGGCGTATTTCGCCGGGTCCTCGCCTTCGATCTCGGTGCAACGAAAAAGTTGCGGACCGCGGCTGCCCTTGCGGATCTCGCCTTTGATCCAGACGCCGTCGCGCAGGCTGAATGCGCGCACGATCTCGGGGGTGACGAAGATGTCGTTGTTGGACTGCGTGAAGTTGCGCTTCGGGTTGCGGAGGAAGCCGAAACCTTTGCCGCTGACCTCGACAATGCCCTCGGCGAAGACGGGCTCGCCCGACGGCTCATCCTCGAGAGGCACGCCGGCGTCGGACGGTCCATCCTGTCCGCCGCCGCGCGGGGCACGGTCGCCGCGGTTGTCCCGGTTGTCCCGGTTGTCCCGGTCGTCGCCCCGGAAACGCCGGTCGCGCCCGCGACGGAAATTGCGCTGGCGGCCGCGGCGTCCAGGCTCACGGGGACCATTGTGGTTGTCGCCGGACGGCAAGGCGTCGGGGGCACGGTGCTCGGGCAGAGCCAGTTCACGTTCGTGGGCCGGCAGAGCCGGGGCGGGTTTATCGGTGGTTTCGTCCATGGTTGCTTGGGTAAAAATTAATTTGGCGCGGCGATCTATTGGCCGGTGTCGCCGCTGCCGCGCTTGATGACGCGTTCTATGTTATCGCTGGGCATATTTTGGGTGCGTACCAAGGACAGGGCTGCTCACAGCCGGACACGCCTTTGATGCGCTTGACTTTGGACCACTTGTTGTGGCCGGCCATGAAGTGTTACCCAGATCTCGACCCGGGCCCCGGTAATGGAATTCGTTATCTTTTATTGTTCTTGGAGGATTGTGCGCCGGACTGTGGCAACCTGATGCCGGAATCGCCTCAAAAGGGGAGCGCGACGAACAGCGCGGACAATCGGAACGAGGCAATGAGATACCGCGCGCCCCCTGATGTCAACCCGCATTGGCAAAAAAAGTGATTCTGCCGGAAAAGCAGAAGCCGGCTCAGGCCATGATGGCCCGGGCGATCTCTTCCTCTTGGGCCTCGCCGAACAGCCGGTCGACCAGCGCCAGTCCGAATTCCAGCGCCGTGCCCGCCCCGCGCGAGGTGATGATCAAACCGTCCTCGACCACCCGCTCGCCGGTCTGGGCGGCGGGGAGTTCGTTGACCACGGAGAAATGCGCAGTGAAGCGCTTGCCCTCGAGCAAGCCGGCGTCGGCCAAGACGAGCGGCCCGGCGCAGATGGCCGCCACCGGTTTGCCGGCTTGCACGAAACTTTGGGCCAGCACGGCCGGACGTCCGTCGGCGCGCAACCCGGCCACAGCCGCGCCGCCGGGGATGAAGAGCAGATCAAAGTCCTCCGCCTGCACCGCGTCGAGAGTTTGATCCGCGTGCAGCACGAGGTCGTTGCGTCCGGTCACGTGAATCCCCTCGCCGACCGCAGCCAACACGACCTCCGCACCCGCGCGACGCAACACATCGACCGGCGCGATAAGTTCCAACTCCTCAACGCCGTCGGCTACGAGGCAGAGGACGCGTTTGGTCATGGCAGCGGATAACGCGAGGTGAAGGCGTGGACGCGGTTTTTCAACGTGGCCAGGCTTGCGGCCTCGTCGGCCTTCTGCAGCGCCGCGTGGATGAGGTCGGCGATTTCCATCATCTCCTCCTCCTTCATGCCGCGCGTTGTCATGGCCGGGGTGCCGATGCGGATGCCGCCGGTCTTCATGATCGTCTCGGTGTCGAACGGAATGGCGTTCTTGTTGACCGTGATGCCGGCCAGATCGAGGGCCTCTTGCGCCTGCTGGCCGTTGAGACCCTTGGGCCGGAGGTCGACGAGGAGCACGTGGTTGTCCGTGCCGCCGGAAACGATGCGGTAACCAAGCATGGACAGGCGCGCGGCCAAGGCGCGAGCGTTGGAGACGACCTGTGCGGCGTAGTCCTTGAACGACGGCTGCAGCGCCTCGCGGAAACAGACGGCTTTGGCCGCGATGACGTGCATGAGCGGTCCGCCCTGCACGCCGGGGAAAACGAGGGCGTCGATTTTCTTGGCGTAATCCGCCTTGCACAAGATGACGCCGGAGCGCGGTCCGCGCAGGCTCTTGTGGGTCGTGCTGGTGATGAAATCCGCGTAAGGCACAGGGCTGGGATGCACGCCGCCGGCCACCAACCCCGCGATGTGCGCCATGTCGACGAAAAGCAGCGCGCCCGCGTCGTCGGCGATGCGGCGCATGCGTTCGAAATCGATGACGCGCGAATAGGCCGAGGCACCGGCGGTGATCATTTTCGGACGGCATTCCAGCGCCAGCTTGGCCAGCACGTCATAGTCGATCTGCTCGGTCTCGGGGCTGACGCCGTAGTGCACGACGTCGTAAAGTTTGCCGGAGAAATTCGCTTTGTGCCCGTGCGTGAGGTGCCCGCCATGGGCGAGGTCCATGGTCAGGATGCGGTCGCCCACGGCCAGCGAGGCGAAGTAAACCGCGGTGTTGGCCTGGCTGCCGCTGTGCGGCTGGACGTTGGCGTGCTCGGCGCCGAAGAGTTCCTTGGCCCGCTCGATGGCGAGAGTCTCGACCACATCGACGTGCTCGCAGCCGCCATACCAGCGCCGTCCGGGATAGCCCTCGGCGTATTTGTTGGTCAGGGCCGAGCCTTGGGCCTCGCGCACGGCGCGGCTGGTGAAATTTTCCGAGGCGATGAGTTCGATGTTTTCAAACTGCCGGCGCTCCTCGTCGTGGACGGCCGCGGCAATGGCAGGGTCGGCCGACTCCAGCGCGGGGATGTCGGAGATTTCGAAGGCGGTCGGCGGGCGGGCGGTGGTGGTGTTCATGGCTGATTTGTTTCCGGTGATGATTTCAATGACCGAGGGGAGCGCAGCTTTGATCTCTTCCTTGCAAAGCTCGTAGGTTTCGCGCGTCCCTCCTATAGGGTCTTTTACGTCCAGACGGCCGCCTTTGGCTGCGTCTTTGAAGCGCAAAAGGCGCGCTTTCGGCGCCATCTCGGGGAAAAGCAGGAGCAGCATGTCGAGGTGATCCTGCGTCATGGTGAAAATATGGTCGGCCCGGCGCAGCAGGTCGGCGCTGACCGGCTGGCTGCGGATCCCGGAGATATCGATGCCTTCCCGCCGCAGCACTTCGACCGCGTGGGCGCTCGGCGGTTGACCGCGTCCGGCCCCCAGCCCGGCGGAAAACACCTCGGCCCGGTCGCCCAGTCGGCGCCGGAGCAGCCCCTCGGCCATCGGGCTGCGGCAAACATTGCCGGTGCAGATAAAGAGGACTTTTTCCATGAATTCGCGCCTTGCCGCGCCAGCGTAATGCAGGGCGCGATCATGTCAACCTGACGGGAAACCTTGCGCCCGGCGGCGGGCCGTGTTCGGCTCATTAGAACCATGAAAGTCCTCTTATCCGCCGCCCTCCTCCTGATCGCCTCGAGCCTGGCCGTTCCGGCCGCCGACACGCCGCCGTCCGGCCCCTTCACCTTGCCCGAGCTGCCCTACGCCTACGACGCCCTCGAGCCGCACATCGACAAGGAGACGATGGAGATCCACCACAACAAGCACCACGCGGCCTACGTGAACAACGCCAACCAGGCCCTCCAAGGGCACCCGGATCTGGCCAAGATGTCCGTCTGGGATCTGGTCAGACACCTCGACGAGGTGCCCGACGATATCCGCACCACCCTGCGCAACAACGCCGGCGGCCACGCCAACCATTCGCTTTTTTGGCTCATGATGAAACCCGGCGGCGGGGGCCAACCCTCCGGACAACTGGCCGGGGCCATCGACGAGAATTTCGGCAGCTTCGAGAGATTCAAAAAAGAATTCACCGCCGCCGCCATGAAGGTCTTCGGCAGCGGCTGGGCTTGGTTGAGCATCACCCCCGACGGCGAGATGGTCATCGAGACGACACCCAACCAGGACAACCCGATGATGAACGGCGGACACCCCCTCCTCGGCCTCGATGTCTGGGAGCACGCCTACTACCTGAAAAACCAGAACCGCCGTGTCGAATACGTCGACACGTGGTGGAATGTCATCGACTGGGACTACGTGGCGCAGCGCTACGCCGAGGCGAAGAAAGAGTAGCGAATCTTGGCGCGGGACCGACCCATGATCCTTTCCCGCCAGTCCATGCAAGCGCTCGAAGAGCGCACCATGGCCCGCGGTATCGCGGCCGACGTGCTGATGGAAACGGCCGGCGCGAAACTCGCGCGGTGCCTCACGCAATTTTACCCGCGGCCCGGACTGCTCGTCTGCTACACCGGCAAGGGCCACAACGCGGGCGACGCCTTCGTGGCCGCCCGGCATCTGACGGTGGCCGGCTGGCGCGTGCTCGTGCGCGGTGCCTGCGATGTCGCGGACCTCGCCCCGCTCTCGCGGGAAAAGTTCGAGCAGCTCCGTCCGGCCGTGCTGCGCAGCCCCTTCCAGCCCTCCGTCCCGCAGGAAGGACCCCTGGTGCAACTCGACGCCCTCGTCGGGCTCGGGGCCCGCGGAGCGTTGCGCGAGCCGCTGGCCTCGCTCGTCGTCGAGATGAACACCCTGCGCCGCGAGGCGGGCGCGCACACGGTGTCGGTCGATTTTCCCTCGGGACTCGATCCGGAGACCGGCACGCCCGGCGATCCATGTGTCATAGCCGACCTCACCGCCGCGATCGGCTTCGCCAAAACGGGACTCGTCGCCGATGCCGCGACCAACCACGTCGGTCGCCTCGCCGTGCTCGAGATCCCGGATTTCGTCGTGGAGGAGCAGGGCGGACCCGAAGTGCTGACCGCGCCGCACCTGCGCCGCCATTGGCCGCCGCGCGCCTTTGACACGAACAAAGGCATGTGCGGGCGGGTCGTCATTCTCGCCGGATCGCGCGGCACGCTCGGGGCCGCCTATTTTGCCACCGCGGGGGCGGTGCGCGGCGGGGGTGGGCTGGTCTCGCTCGGCGCCTTGCCCGACGCTTACGAACTGCTGGCCACCACGGTCATGCCCGAAGTCATGGTGCGTCCGCTCCAGCAACTCACCGACGTCTTCACCCTGCCGGTCGATGCCATCGGCATCGGTCCGGGGCTCGGCACCGGGTCCGCGGCCCGGGCCCTGCGCATCGTGCGTGAGGCTTCGTGTCCGGCGGTGGTCGATGCCGATGCACTGACCATCGTCGCGCATGCCGGAATGCAACACCTCGACCAGGCCAAAGGCCCGCGTCTGCTCACGCCGCATCCGGGGGAGATGACGCGTTTGCTGGCCGGGAAAAAAATCAAAGACCGCGCCGCGGTGGCCCGCGCCTTCACCGACCAACATCCCGTGACCCTGCTCCTCAAAGGCGCCCGCACAGTCATCGCCGAAAAAGGACGTCCGCTGCGCTACAACACGACGGGACATCCGGGCATGGCCACGGGCGGCATGGGTGATGTCCTGACCGGCGTGTGCACCGCGCTGCTCGGGCAAGGCGCGGACGCCTATCTGGCCGCCTCCATCGGCGCGTGGGTCTGCGGACGCGCGGCGGAAATCGCGGTCACACGCGGAGGTGCGTCAGCCGAGTCCCTCGCCCCGGTCGATGTGCTCGACAATCTCGGGCGGGCGTTCGAATCGCTACGCGCGGGAGATTTTTGAGAGCGGCTCAAGATATTTTGTAGCCGCGGCACGGAGTGCCTCGGCTAGAATTCGGGTAGAGAACAATCTAAGCCGTAAAAATTCAAAACGGGCACG
>JBBEEK010000040.1:0-6867 GCA_040880825.1 Chthoniobacterales bacterium | reverse complement strand
ACCCGCAGGGCGACATGAGCGGGAGCGAAGGAGTCAACGTAGCGAAGCGAACGAAGGGGGACAGAGGGCACGGAGAGCGCAGAGGCGTTTTGTTGCCAAGCTTTACCTCTCCGCATTCTGGTAGTGGCATCGGCATCCTGCCGATGATGTCTTGTCGTCATCGGCAGGATGCCGATGCTACTGCTCCGAATCAGGAAGCACGGGCGTTTGCCTTCCGACTAACTCGAGTTACGGAAGCCCCGCCGTCCCTACCATAAAAAACAAATCCCCCGGTAGGGTCCGGTCGCCCGGCGACCGGACCAACTGCCCCTTTTCACCCGCCAACGCGCGGGTTCAGGGACTATGGGCCATCTCCGCTGCACTCCGGTGCAGGTCTCCGCCTTGGGATTGGAGGATGCCGGCTATGCACAGTTTACTCTTCTCCCCTTGGTTGCTGGTTTGGCTTTGTGCCGGGCTCAGCACCTTGGCCTTTGGTTATGTCGGCTCCCACTTCGGCCATGGCCGTGGCCGGGATCGTGCCGATAACCGTCTTCAGCCCGCGGGAAGCCTGTCTCGAAGACGCGGAGGATTTATGGTCAAGCTCAGCAGGTGTCATCTTCGGTGACATTCGTTTTGAAAACAGTATAGCTCCGGGTTTGGCCGGAGTCGTTCATCGCGGAGTGCACCTGCGGAGGCTCGCAGGTCAGGGTGTTTCCCGGGGCAATGGGTTCGCCCATGCCCGACAGTCGAAAATGCTCTGCGGCCTGCTCACGGTGGGATTATCCAGTAGTTCGCATGCATCGCTCTTTCATGGCGCAGGAGTTGGCGCTGGCATGCGGGGATGTCGTTGCGCAGAAGGTTTTGCAAATCTGCCAGCGCGGCGCGGTTTTGCACGAAGTAACCGTGCGAGGTGAATACGTTGTTGACGAAGGTGGCGTCGATAATTTCCAGAGATGCCGTATCTCCGGCGTCATTGTCGAACAGGACCTCGATGGCGGTGTCCGGGCCCAGTCCGCTCCCGGCACGCTGGCCTCCGTTAAGCAGCGAGGAAAAAAACAGCGCATGGTCGTTGCGGGCCACATAGACGGTGGTGTGCCGTGCCGTCGCGGCGAGATATCCGAGAAACGCGGTAGAGAAGTCAGCGACCTCCACATCCGGTGCCGCCAATACCAGATTCGCCACATCTTTCCCCGGGGCGGGGGCTTCTGTGACCGGTCTATTCTGGGCGATATCGGCGATGGCGCGGCAAACCACCTTGCAACCGAGGCTGTGGCCGATGATGTCGAAATTTTGCGGTCCCTCCGACCGCAGGAATTCCGCCAGGGACCGTGCAGCTTGGGGCACCTGCTCGCGGGAACGGTTGTAGGCTGCCCTCGAGAGATTGGGATCGCTCGGCCAGGCAAAGACCACCATGGGTTGCGGGAGATTGAGCGAGAAGGCCAGGGCGCCCCCATACCGGACAGCGGAGTCGAAACTGTGCTGGATGCCGTGGACGAAAAGTGTGGCGTTGGCCGAACCGCATGCGGCAAGACGGGCCTGCAACCTGCTGTGGAACTCGGCGGGCGTGAGAGTGTCCACGCCGAGGACAGCAGCCGACCAATCATCCACCACGCCGCGTGCGATTTCGGGACGCTGCACGTCCGTCATACGAAATTTTGCAGGAATCCTCACCTCTGCCACCCCGTAAGCGAGGGCCTCTCCCGAGGAGTTGGAAAAGTCCCCGCCTTGTCCGCCGGGAAGTTCCGCGCGGTTGGTTACGAAGAAAACCTCGATAACCGGCATGTCGTGATACTCGCGCACGCTGTGGGGGAACGCGATTTGCCTCAGGTCGAAGCGGGGTGGGTTCGTCATGAGCCACGCAAGCCCGAAACCGAGCGCGAAGATCAGTGCCGCAGCAAACGTGATGAGGAGATTTTTTCGCGAACGGCGCATTTGTTGGTATCGTCCGACACCTGCTCTGGAGCAGGGCGGTTAGAGCGAACAGGCTGCCAGCTTGCTGAAACTTCCGACCGCTCCCGAGGCCCTATATCCCGGGTAGGAAAACCCTTTCGGGCCCCTGAAGCAAGGCTAAGTCAGGGTGCGGAGGGCACGCACCTGGGCAGAACCAACCCCCCTCCCATGGCCGACTTTCGTATCGGCCGGGCCATCAACACCATGTTGCAAATCCATCCTTGCTCCGGATGGTTGTCTCTTTACACCAAGTGGTCGGGTGGCCAAATTTGCGGAGCGATTGCTTTCGTCAACCGCCGCACGGCGACGGAAAGCCTGAGAATGAACCTGAAACAAATTCATATCCTGAACGCGTGCGGCGTGATTTCGGCGGCTCTGATTCCTCTGCTGACGGGATGCTCGAAGCCCGAGGAGCCCGTTCCTGTTGCACCTCCGGTCCGCACCTTTCTTCTGGACAGAAAAACCGAGCCTCCGTTCC
This sequence comes from Chthoniobacterales bacterium, assembly GCA_040880825.1. Taxonomy (GTDB): domain Bacteria; phylum Verrucomicrobiota; class Verrucomicrobiia; order Chthoniobacterales; family JACTMZ01; genus JACTMZ01. The sequence goes on along the minus strand of JBBEEK010000040.1, from coordinate 4,460 downwards.
GGCGTTTTCCCGGCGAGGTGGCGGCGGCGGCAACCTCAAGAATGTCTTTCGATGTCCCCGGGCGTATCGTGCAACTTCCCGCGGAGCAGGGTAAAGTTTTTCAGAAGGGGAGCCTCCTTGCGCGCCTCGACCAGACGAATTACATCGCCCGGCGCGACGCAGCGCGCGCCCAGTTCAAAAGCGCCAACGAGGAATTCAACCGGCGGAGGCTGCTCCTTGAGCGGGGGGTGATTTCCCGTAGCGAGTTCGATCAATTTCAGGAGTCTTTCAAAGTGGCCGATGCCAACCTGCGGGCGGCTCAGCGGGCGCTTGATGACACGGAGTTGCTGGCACCTTTCGATGGCCGGGTGGCCCAGAGGATCGTGAACAATTTCCAGAACGTGCAGGCGCAGGAGCCGGCGCTGGTGTTTCAGAACCTGGCCACGCTGGATGTGGATATTAATGTGCCCGAAGCCGACATGTCCTTCGCTGGGCAAGGGGTGACGGCTGCCTCCGCTCGGGAGATGATCGAGGCGATGGTGGAGTTTGCCGCATTGCCGGGTGAGCAGTTTCCTCTGGAACTCAGGTCTTTCGAAATCCAAGCAAGCCAGTCGACAAGGACATTCCGTGTGACCTTCGAGCTCAGGCCCCCGGAGAACAAAAACATTTTACCGGGCATGACGTGCACGGCTTTGGTGCGTTACAGGACCAGTTTTGCGGTGGCTGATGGCCCGCGCGGAGTTTACGACCTTCCCGTGCAAGCAGTCTCAACAGACGGCGCGGCCGCCTCTGTCTGGCGGATCGATCCCGCCAACATGGAGGTCTCGCGTATTCCGGTCGAGATTCTTGCGGTCAGAGACGGGAACCTGCGGGTCCGTGCCGAGGACTTGATGGAAGGCGATGAACTCGTCAGCTCAGGCGTGCGCCTTCTCACGGAAGGGATGTCCGTGCGGCGGCTCCCATCCACGGGGCCCCGATGAACATCGCCGAGGCGTCGATACGCAACAAAACAGTCACGCTGGTTTTTGCCGTTTTGCTCGTGGTGCTCGGCGTCCGGTCCTACATCCACTTGCCGCGTCTGGAAGATCCGGAATTCACGATCAAGGAGGCGCTCATCGTCACCCCTTACCCCGGGGCATCGGCCGAGGAGGTCGAGATGGAGGTGAGCGACGTGATCGAGCTTGCCGCCCAGCAACTCGAGCAACTGGCGCGCGTCGTCTCCCGCTCGGAACACGGACGCAGCACGGTCACTGTGACCATCCGGGATCAATTCGACCGACATTCACTGCCGCAAGTCTGGGACGAACTCCGCCGCCGAATCGGCGATGCGCAGCGGCTGCTTCCGCCGGGTGCCGGCCCCTCGATGGTTTTCGACGATTTCGGCGACGTCTTCGGGATTTTCTTCGCGCTGACCGGCCCCGACTACAGCGCCTCCGAGCTCAATGAAACCGCCAAGCTTCTGCGCCGGGAATTGCTCCTGGTTCCCGATGTCAAAAAAGTCGAGCTCTTCGGGATCCAGCAGGAAGTCATCTACATCGAGCTGGCCCGCGATCAGATGGCGCAGCTCGGAATTCATCCCGAGACGATCTATGCGGCTCTCCGCGAGCAGAATCTGGTGATCAACAGCGGTGAAGTGGATGTCGGTCCGCGTTCCATCACGATCAATCCCACCGGTGAGTGGACGGGAGTCGCGGATTTTGAAAACCTTCTTCTCCGCGGTGCGGCACAGACCGGCAAGCTCATCTATCTGCGCGATATCGCCACGGTTCGCCGCGACTACTCGGACCCGCCGTCGACATTGCTGCGCTATGACGGCCAGCCGGCGATCGGCCTTGGAATTTCGACCGTAGGCGGCGGCAATGTGGTGAGAAAAGGAGCCGACGTCGAGCGGCGCATCCGGGCGCTGGGTCCGCAGATTCCTCTCGGCATGGAGCTCCACAAAGTCTCGTTCCAGGCGGACTCCGTGACGAAAGCGATCAACGAATTCATTGCCAATCTCGGCATGTCCGTCGTGATCGTTTTTGTGGTCCTGCTCGTCGCCATGGGTCTGCGCAGTGGGCTTATCGTCGGGACGATTCTCATGATTACGATGTGCGGGACGATGTTTATCATGGACCTGACCGGTATTATTCTCGAGCGAATTTCCCTTGGAGCCCTCATCATCTCGCTCGTGATGTTGGTTGATAATGCCATCGTCATCACGGATGGCATGCTCGTCGCCATGCAGAGGGGGCGCGGTAAACTGCAGGCGGCAAAAGATGTGGTCGCCCAGACCGCGGTGCCTCTCCTGGGCTCTACGGCGATTGCGGTTCTGGCCTTCGGCGCCATCGGGCTTTCCGATGACATGACCGGCGAATACTGCCGCTCGCTTTTTTACGTCATCCTGATCTCGCTCGTGTTGAGCTGGATCACCGCGGTGACCATCACGCCTCTTTTTGCTTACCTTTTCCTCAAGGCCGCTCCGGCCGGGGAGAAGCCGAAAGATCCCTATGGCGGACCGGTCTACAAAGCGTATCGGGGGATCTTGGTTCACTGCATGAAGGCCCGGTTTCTCACCATTGCCGTGCTTGTTCTCATGCTGGGAGCCGCGATTTTCGGTTTCGGAGCCCTGCAGCACAGTTTCTTTCCGGACTCGACCCGAGCCCAGTTCATGGTCGATGTCTGGTTGCCCGGGGGCACGCGGATCGATGAGACGGACCGCGTCACCGCCGGGATGGAAAAGGATATCCGGGCCATTCCCGGCATCACGCACGTGGCGACAACCGTCGGTCAAGGGGCCCTCCGATTCCTCCTCACCTACTCGCCCGAACAATTCGATTCGTCCTACGCGCAGTTTCTCATCGACGTCGATGACCACGGCATGATCAGCGAGATTCTCCCGCGCGTGCAGCAGGATCTCTCCGACCAGTATCCCGATGCACAAATTGTCGCGAAAAGATTTTTGCTCGGGCCGGGCCAGGGCGGGCGTATCCAGATCCGCCTCTCCGGGCCGGAGATGGGAACACTGCGTCCGCTGGCCAGCCGAGCGATGGATATTTTACGCAGAGACGGAGGGGCCAAGGGTATCCGCATCAACAGCCGTGAGACTGTGCCCGTTCTGCGTCCGCAATTTTCCGAGGCCCAGTCGCGCCTGGCCGGCGTGACCCGCACCGACCTGGCCCAGACATTGCAGACCGCATTCAGCGGGCGCCGGATCGGTGTTTATCGTGAGGGGGACGAATTGCTGCCGATCATGGCGCGAGGTCCCGAAGCCGAGCGTGCCGATCCCGACATGATCCGGGATGTTCAGATTTTCAGCCCGGTCGCGGATAGGTTCATCCCGGTTAGGCAGGTCGTCTCGGGTTTCCAAACCGAACTGGAGGACCCGATCATCATGCGTCGCGACCGTATGCCCACGATCACCGTCCATGCTGACCAGACAAGCGGCCTCGCCAGCACGCTTCACAACCGGATTCGCGACCAAATCGAGGCGATCGAACTTCCGTCCGGCTACAGCATGGAGTGGGGCGGCGAATACGAGGGCTCCAACCAAGCCAAGACCGCACTCGCCGAAACACTGCCCGCTTTTTTGCTCATGATGGTTCTCATTGTGGTCTGCCTGTTCAATTGCCTGCGTACAACGCTCATCATCTGGATCACGGTGCCACTTTCCATCATCGGAATTGTTATTGGCCTGCTTTCATTCAACCAGCCCTTCGGCTTCATGGCCCTGCTCGGCGCGATCAGTCTTTCGGGTATGCTGATCAAGAACGGCATCGTTCTGATCGACGAAATCAACGCCCAACTGGCGGCGAGCAAAGATCCTTGGGTCGCTGTGCTTGACGCTTCTGTGAGTCGCGTGCGTCCGGTCATGATGGCCGTGCTCACTACCGTGTTCGGCCTGATCCCGCTCCTCTTTGATGTCTTCTTCGGAGCGATGGCTGTGACCATCGTTGTCGGGCTGATGTTTGCGTCCATCTTGACGCTCGTTGTCGTGCCGGTGCTCTACGTTGTTTTCTTCGGGCTCAAGCCCCCGACTTCCCGGGCGTAGTTCGCGCTCGTGGGTACAGGGTATTGCGGGCTTTATCGCGGTCCGGATCAAAGACGACGGATCATACGAGGTGGCTGAATTCTACGTTGTTCCTTCTTTCCGCAAACAAGCATGGGGGCGGAAATTCGCCCATCCGGTCTGGCGGGACTTGCCCGGGAAATGGGAAATCAAACAAATCGCCGGCGCGGAGTATGCGTCCGAATTCTGGCGCAGGACGATCGGCGCCTTCCCACAGACGGACTTCCAAGAGGACCGATGAGGAGACTTTTTCGCGAGTTACGCATTCGTTTCGTATCAGCCGGGATCGGTTTTTAAAGCAGATTGGTCAGAGTGGGAAAGGTGCCGGCTTGCTGAAATTGCTGACCGCCCTCGAAGCGCCCATCATTTCGGCAGCGTCCGTCAAGAGAACCCTTTCGGGCTCCTGAAGCATGGGAACCGGCTGGCCGTGCGG
>JBBEEK010000039.1:0-6966 GCA_040880825.1 Chthoniobacterales bacterium | reverse complement strand
CGCCGGAGAAAAGCTCCGAGAGGTCGCTCTCGGCCGCGTCATAGGACAGGTTGCCGATGTAGAGACGCGGGGTGGTGACCTCGATCATCTCCGGTTTGCGCGATTCGCGAGGCGGACGGGCCTCGCGCGGCGCGCGGGACGGACGATCCTCGCGGGCTCGATCCTCGCGGGCTTCGTCACGAGGACGCTCGCGACGCTCGTGGCCGTTGGCGGAGGGTTTGGCGGGTTCCGGCGCGAGGCCGAGGAACGCTTTGATTTTATCCCACAGGCCGGCCGGCTTGCGGGGCTCGCGGGTGACTTTGAAGTTGTCGCCCGAACGCGGACGCGAGGACGAACTGCGGGTGCGGCCACCACGACGGTGGCGACGGGGACCCGAATTGGAGTGACTTGAATTCATTGGAACGATCGATATGGCATGGTTGTGTGGACCGCGGGGCGCGCTCTTCGCGCCGGGGATGCTTCCCGCGGAGGTGAAACGGAGGCGGCGCCAACTCGGCGCCAGCCGACCGGGCGGAATGGGGTCCGCAGCCGGATGGCATTTCCGTGTATTTTTCGTGGACAGCAGGAATGCCGCGCCCCAACCGGCGGAAAACCGGCAGGTTCAGCAGGATGGCCAGCAGGCCGGACAGGAAGTGTCCGGATGCGCAAGTTGCCCGCAGACAAGACGTAACAACAATCATGGCTGTCGTGTCGAAAAAGACTCTGCGACACTACTGCGGGCCGACGCGTTTGCAATAAAGAAATCCCGCCGTCGGCGCCTCGGGGGCGGGGACTCTTTTGGTGAGCGGCGGAATTTATTCTTCCCCATCCATGCCGGAAGGCGGCGGCGGAGGCCCACCCGGTTGTCCCGTTGGTCGCGGACCCATCGGGCCGCGGGGCTTCGGCGGTTCAAGCCTTTCAAGCAAGGGGGCCAAGTCGGGATTTTGCTTGGTGACGGCGGCTTTCATCGCCTCGTGCATGGCTTGGCCGGCATCGCGACGTGCTTCCGGCGAGTCGGCGGCTTTCATTTTTTCGCGGGCGGCGACGACTTCAGGATCACTTTTCGCTGTTTCGCGGGCGGACTTGAGTTGCTCGCGCTGCTCCGGCCTGAGCGACTCGAAACGGTCGCGCATGCCTTTGGCCCGGTCGCGCGATTGCTTCACTTTTTCGAGCGTCGGCGCCAAGCCGGGATCAGCCGCGATCATGGCTGCGTTCATGGCGTTTTCCAGTTGCTGCTGGACGGCGGCGAGCGCTTGTTTGAGAGAACGCACGGTCGGGTCGTCTTTGGCTTTCTCGCGCGCGGCGGCCAGGCGCTGCCCTTCCTCGCGGCTGAGTCCGGGCACACGTTGTTCACCGGATGCGGATTTGTTCCCCTTCGGCTTGCCGGGGCGTTCACCTGGGCCGGCCGGTTGGGCCTGCAGAGAGCACACGCCGAGGGAGAGGATGGCCGCCCACAGGGCGACGGACAGGACAGGTGTTTTCGTCATGCTTGATTCAACCCCCCACCGCGTCCGAGGTTGCAGCCTTTTTTCCGGCCGACCACGGGGGCGGCGCGAGTCGGGCGGGTTGGCGCACGGGGAGGGCGACATGAAAAGTCGAGCCCTCGCCCGGCGTGCTCCGCACCGACACGGTGCCGCCGTGGGCTTGCACGACATTTTTCACGATGGACAGACCGAGTCCCGTCCCGCCGGTCTCGCGCGATCGGTCTTTGTGCACGCGATAGAAGCGCTCGAAAATGTGCTCCTGGTCTTCGCGCGGGATACCCGGACCGTTATCGGTGATCTGCACGTGGATGTTCGGGCCGGCCCGCTCGGCGTAGAGGTCGACGGTCAGCCCGGGACGGTTGCCGTATTTCAGCGCGTTTTCGAGGAGGTTGAGAAAGACCTGCTCCAGCCGCCCGGCATCGGCTTCGAGCGAAAGGTCGGGGCCCGCCGTGGTGATGCGCACGGTGGCAGCTTGACTGCGGATGGGACCGTCGAACTGCTCGACCACCCGCCGCAACAAATCCCGCAGATCAAGGCGATGGGTTTCGAGCGGGACAGAGCGCGACTCCGCGCGCGAAATGGTCAGCAGGTCGTCGACGAGCCGGGCCAGCCGGTCGGCGTGTTTGAACATCACACCGAGCGCCTTGTCCGTCATGGCGCGATCCTCGAGACCGCCGTCGATGAGGGTTTCGAGATAGCCGTTGATGATGGTCAGCGGGGTGCGCAGCTCGTGCGAGACATTGGCCACGAAATCACGGCGCACCTGCTCGAGACTTTTGATCCGCGTGATGTTGTGCAGCACGACGACGGCACCGGCGCGGCCCGGGGAGGTTTCCAGCGGCGAAATACTCAGCTCGAAAACCCGGCGGGTGTCGCCTTGGTCGACCGCGATCTCGCCGCGGTGAGGTTTGCCGCCGGTCAATCCTTCCTGCACCAAGCGGTGCATGGCGGCGTGGCCGAAAGCCTCGACCACCGTGCCGCCCACCGGCGAGTCGCCGAGCTGGAACATGGTCTCGACACCGCGGTTGGCCTGCAAGACGCGCAGGCGGTCGTCCACGGTGAAGATGCCCTCGGGAATGCTCGCCAGGATGGCATTCAATTCGGACCGCTCGCGGTGCGCCGCTTGGTCCAAATCCCGCACCTGGCGCGCGATCGATTCAAGGTCCCGCTGCGCGGCGCGCAGGCCACGCGGCAAATCGAGGGCCAGCGGCCGTCCGAGATCACCGTGCGCCACCCGGCGCAGGGCCGCACGCAAACGCAAAATCCCCGCCACATAGCGGACCGCAACCCAGGCCAGCAGGAGCGCGGCGAACAGGGCCGCCGTCCACCACCCGCTCAATCCGCCACTCCCTCCAGGCTGAAGCGGTAGCCCTCACCGCGCACGGTGGCCAGGCAGTCGGCGTGGCGTCCGAGCTTGGCCCGCAAGCGGCGCATGTGCGTGTCAACCGTGCGGCTGTCGATCGGATTTCGGTAACCCCACACGTCGCGCAACAGCACTTCGCGCGACATCGGTTCGCCGCGCTTTTCCATCAGCGCCACGAGGAGTTTGAATTCGATCCCGGTCAGGTCGAGCGTCTCACCTTCCAGCCGCACCTCGAAGGTTCCGCGGTCGAGTTCGAAGGGGCCCATGGTCAATTTGTCGCCCAACCCCGGGGCCCGGAGCCGGCGCAGCACGCCTTCCACACGCAGCACCAGTTCGCGCGGACTGAAGGGCTTGGCCACATAATCATCGGCTCCGAGTTCCAGACCGGCGACGCGTTCCTCCGGTTGCGCTTTGGCTGTGAGCATGATGACCGGAATGGATGCGGTGTCCGGACCGGCTTTGAGCTGACGGCACACCTCCTCGCCGGACATCTCGGGCAACATGAGGTCGAGCACGATGGCATCAGGGATTTCGGTGCGGGCCACTTGGAGGCCCACCGCCCCGTCGCGCGCCACCAGCACGCGGAAGCCGGCCTTGGACATGTTGTAGCGCACCAACTCGAGCACATCCGATTCGTCCTCGATGACCAAGACGGCGTCCTGTGCTGTTTCGTCCACCTTCACGGCTTGGACGCTAAGAAGGAAGGCACTCCACTCAAACCAAAAAGTGAGCCGCCGGTGATTCCGGTCAGAAAACAAGAAAACTGACCGGCCCGGCGGCTCTTGGCGCAAACCAAACCGATACCTTTGACCGCGCGGGTTGGCGGGCGTTCAAAAAAATTTTCCGGTCGCCCCAAACCTCTGAATGGTGACAAAAAAGTCACAATGGTAAATCCATCTCAGATCCGCATTTCGGCCCGTCTGGCCCCTTCGGGCGTCCTGTGCTATCGTTCGCCTCGCGATGAAAGTCCGGCTGCCGATCCTCTTGCTGTCCGCCGCCTTGGCCGGCTGCACCCAACTCGACAACCGCCATGTCATACACATCAGCGTGGCCGACCAAAAAATGCTGGTGACCGAACAAGGTCAACCCGTCGCGAGCTACCCGGTCTCCACCTCGAAGTTCGGGCTCGGCTCGCAGCCCGGCAGTTACGCCACGCCGTTGGGCAAACATCGCGTGGTGAAAAAAATCGGCCACGGCCTGCCGCCAGGTGCGGTCTTCAAATCCCGCCGCTTCACCGGCGAGGTTCTACCGGTCGACGCCCCCGGCCGCGATCCCATCGTGACGCGCATCCTCTGGCTCGACGGGAAAGAACCGCAAAACCGCAACAGCTTCGGGCGTTTCATCTACATCCACGGCACACCGGAGGAGCGCAACATCGGACGGCCCGTGAGCTACGGCTGCATCCGCATGCGCTCGCGCGATGTGGTGGCCCTCCACGACCGCGTCGGAATCGGGGCACGCATCGATATTTTCCATGAACCGCTGGCCCGGCGTTTGCCCAAGCTCGTCGCCTCGGCGGAACCGGACGCCACCCCGCCGGCGGCCGAGGTGCCGGTCACCATGCTGGCCGGTGATCCTCCGGAGACGCCGCGCGGGCTTTGACCCATGCCTGGCCCGCACCGTTGGGCCGTGGCCGGCTTGGATCTGGCCTGGGGGGAACGCCGCCCCGACGGACTTTGCCTGCTGCAAGGTGCGGGCCGCCGGGTGGTCGACGTGCGCCACGCGCTGACCCGCGGCGACGATGCGTTGCTCGATTGGCTGCGCCGCGAAGCCCCGCCCGACGGACCGCTCTTGCTCTGTCTTGACGCGCCGGTGGTTTGTCCGAACCGGACCGGCGCGCGGCCCGTCGACCGGCTGACCCACCGGCTCTTCCACCACGTGCAAGCCGCAGCGCATCCGGCCAACCGCACCCTTTGCCCCCGCCCGCTGCGCGTGGTCCGGCGTTTGCAACGTGCCGGATTCGTCATCACCACCGGATGGCCCGCAACGCCGCGCGCCCTCGTCGAAGTCTTTCCGCATCCCGCGACGGTCCGATGGTTCGGCCTTCCACGCACCATCAAATACAAGCGCGGACCCGTGGCCGCGCGGCGCGGTGAATTCGCGCGCCTGCAGCGCCTCCTGCGCCGGTGGCTCAGTGGGCAGGCTCCGGAAATTCTCCAACTGCCCGCGACAACCACCCTGCTCCGCACGCCGTGGAGCAAAGATATCGAGGATCAGACGGATGCCCTGCTCTGCGCTTTGGTCGGATGGCAGTGGGCCGTGCACGGCCGGCGGGCGATGGAAATCCTCGGCGACGAAGGCACAGGATTCATCGTCGTGCCGGGAGAAAAAAAACAGCCTGATTGATCCCGCAATTGAGTTCCCCCCGGACTCGCGCTGCTTTCGGATCAACCAGGCTGCGACCCGCCGGAGCAGGCACGGAGTTAGTAAAGCAATCGGCGTGCCAACCGTTCCCCGAGGCCCCTCTACTCTGGCGCCGCCGGCCCCCATGGCCGGAAATCGCCACCGACACATCCGGCTTGTTCAAGGAACGCCAGACGTGTTCCGTAAGCCACGTGCCCCGTCGTATCCTCGCCAGCCTGCTCTGGTCCGCCCTGCTCGGCTGGTGCGCCGCCATTCTCTGGCTCTCGTCCCTCAGCCCGGGCGAACTCCCGTCCGCCGCCTTCCTCACCTGGGACAAATTCAACCACTTCATCGCCTTCGCCGTCGGCGGTTGGCTGACCGCCACGGCCCTGCGCACCAGTCGTCCCGGCACCCGCGTCGTCCGGCCCTTGATTTTGGCCATCGTCCTCGTGTCCGCCTTCGGCGCCCTCGATGAACTTCTCCAGCTTTACACCCCCGGACGCACCGGCGCCGACTTCCAGGACTGGATTGCGGATTCCCTCGGCGCCATCGCCGGAGCAATATTTTCTCTCCTGACCCATGCCCGCCTCGACCGCCTCATCCCGCGTCCGTGAACTCCGGCGCCAGATCGCGCACCACGACCGGCTTTACTATGACAAAGCTGCGCCCGAGATCACCGACCGTGAATTCGACGCCCTCCTGCGGGAACTGCAGGACCTCGAAGCCGCGCACCCCGAACTCCGCGCGCCCGACTCGCCGACCCAACGCGTGGCCGGTGGCCCGCTCGAAGGCTTCACGCCAGTGCGTCACCGCGTACCCATGCAAAGCCTCGACAACACCTACTCGCTCGAAGAGGCCGATGCCTTCCTCGCCCGCGTGGAAAAACTGCTGCCTAACATCAAGCTGTGCTGGACGATCGAACCGAAAGTCGACGGCGTCGCGCTCTCCCTGACCTACCGCGACGGTTTGCTCGCCCTGGCCGCCACCCGCGGCGACGGCACGACCGGAGATGACGTCACGCAAAACATCCGCACCATCCGCAGCATCCCGCTGAAGCTCGAAGGCAAAGTCCCCGCCCTCGTGGAAATCCGCGGCGAGGTCTACCTGCCCAAGAAAAAATTCGCCGCGCTCAACGCCGGGCGGGAAAAAGAAGGCGAAGCACTCTTCGCCAATCCCCGCAACGCCGCCGCCGGCTCGCTCAAGTTGCTTGATTCCTCGATCGTGGCCCGCCGCGGCCTCGACGCCGTCTTCTACGGACTCGGCGCCATCGAGGGCGACCACGCCCCCACCGCGCAAACCAACCTCCTCCACTGGCTGCAAAAGGCCGGTCTGCCCGTCGTGCCGAAATTCTGGGAAGCCGACGATGCCCGAAGCGTGCGCGACGCCATCGCGGCCCTCGAAAAACTCCGCCACGACTTCCCTTTCGAAACCGACGGCGCCGTCATCAAACTCGACGAATTCAAGCGCCGCGAGCAGATCGGCAGCACTTCGAAAGCCCCGCGCTGGGCCATGGCCTACAAATACGAAGCCGAGCGCGCCCGCACCCGGCTCAACGACATCACCGTGCAAGTCGGCCGCACCGGCACACTCACGCCGGTGGCCGAACTCGAGCCCGTGCCCCTCGCCGGCAGCCGCGTGGCCCGCGCAACTTTGCACAACGAGGAAGAAATCGCCCGCAAAGACATCCGCATCGGCGACCACGTCTTTGTCGAAAAAGCCGGTGAAGTGATCCCCGCCGTGATCGGCGTGGATCTCAAAGCGCGCACTGGAAAAGAAAAACGATTCCACATGCCGGAG
>JBBEEK010000038.1:0-6998 GCA_040880825.1 Chthoniobacterales bacterium | reverse complement strand
GGTTTTCTACGACCCGCGGCGGAGGGCGTCAATCATCCTTGCCAAAAATGCCCGCCCTCTCCTGAATCCCAGCCATGCGCAACCTTCACGCTTGGACCCACCGCACCGAGGACGGCGAGAAGCGGGAGGTGCGGGCGGTGAAAAACCAGGGTCGTTGGAAACTGCAATCGAAGCTGAAGCACGAGGCAGAGTGGACATATTATGAAGCCCCGGAGCGTTCGGACCTCGAGGAGTTAAGGGAAATTCTCTGGCGCAAATACCAGCGCCGCCGGGCCTCCTACGAGGATGTGGTGCTGGCCGACAAGATGCTGGCCGACCTCGCCAGCAGCTAGCGCTGGGCAGCGGCGTTGCGGTATTGGATGTAACCGGTGCGAGCCGAAATGTAGGGGTCGAGGGCGTCTTTGGTGGCTAAATCGTAGCGGTCCATTTGGTCGGGCAAAGCGTGGGCCCCGGAGGGCGCCGAGACAGCGGTCGTCCACCCCGCCCCGCCAAACGCGAAAGTGACCCACGAGACGGGATTAAGGGCGGCGTCACCCGCAGTTCCCACCAGGTCGCGGCAAGTCGTCGGCCCGACGACGGGAAAGACCAGATAGGGTCCGTGCGGAACGCCCCACTTGGCAAAAGTCTGGCCGGTGTCGGCTTTCGGCACTTCGGCCAGGGCGGGAATTTTGTCCGCGGGCCTCATGAGCCCACCGATGCCGGCGGTGCTGTTGACCACAAATCGGCCGGTTTCTTGCGCCGTGCGGTCGAGACGGCCTTGCAGGGTGTGGTTGACGAAGCGCACCGGGAAGCGAATGTTGTCATAGGCATTACGGATGCCCTGCCGCATGAGATCCGGGAGGATGAATTTGTAGGCGGTCGAAAACGGTTTGGCGACGTAGGTGTAGAGCTGATGATTGAACCAGAAGATACCGCGGTTGACGGGTTCGATGGGGTCATGGACTTTGACTTCGGCCACCTCATCCCAGTCATCGTCGCCGCCCTGGGCCACCGTTGCTTTGCCCGCGGCGGCGGGCTGTCCGGTCATGGCCGGCGCCGGTGCCGGTTCACGGGAGCGCCCCGCGCAACCAGCCAGGGCCACCAGCAACAAGCCGGCAAGAAGTGCGCAAGCCGGCTTCATCACGTGCGTTTTACCGACTGCTTGAGCGAGTCGAGCACTGCGCCGGCGCCGCCTTTTTTGACCAGCGCGTCGAACTGCGCCCGGTAGTTGGCCACGAAGCTCACGCCCTCGGCCAGAATGTCGGTGATCAACCATTTGCCGAGGTTCTCCAAACGGTAGGTCACGACGTAGCGACTGCCTTTGTAAAGCGTGCTGGTGGGAATCTCGACTTTGCCCGCACCGGGAGTGGCGGCCTTGAGGTATTTGATCTGCGGCAGCTCGCCGGGGGTGAATTTTTCGCTGTAGCTGCGGATGACGAGTTTGGTGAAAAGCTCGGTGGCTTCGGTTTGTTGCTCCGGGGTGAACTGCCTCCAGCCCGGACCGACGGCGCGGCGGGTCATGGATGCGAAACACATGTGCTGCTCGAGGATCGGCTGGAGTTGCTCGGCCATGCCGCGGCCGCCTTTCGATTTCTGGGTGATGACCAGGACTTGGTCGACCGCGGCGCGCAGGGAGTTCTCCGCGTCGGCGGTCGAAGCACACAGCGGCGCTGAGAACGCCGCAGCCATCACGAGTCCTAAGGCAATACGGTTTGTCACGGTGAAGAATCTTGTGTTGGGGTTTCCTCCTCCGCCTCCTCCACGCTGCCGAAAGCCATCTTGCTGATGAGGGACTCCAGTTCGAGGGCCGATTCGGTCAAAGTGATGCGGGAAGCAGGTTGCAGAAATTCTTCGTCCGCACCGGGCGCGAGCGCAATAAATTTATCACCGATAAGCCCGGAAGTTTTGATCGAGGCCATCGTGTCGGCCGGCAGCTGCACGGCCGAGCGGAGGCTCATCGCGACGATGGCGCTGTAGTCGGAGGGGTCCAACCGGATATCCTCAACCCGGCCGACGTTGACCCCGGCAAGCATGACAGTCGCCCCGGTGTTCAGGCCGCCGGTGTTGGCAAAGCGCGCCTCCACAGGGTAGGTCTCGGCGCCGATCAAAGCGCCTGCCCCCAGTTTCAAGGTCAGATAGGCGAGGGCCACCAGTCCCAGCAGGACAAACAGGCCCACCCCGAACTCGAATTTTTTGTCTCTGGTCATGCTTCTTCCTCCGGCAAACGACCGCCCCGCCGCAGGGTCTCCAAGGTGGAGCGCAGGGCGCCGGGGCTGTCGCGGAAAGATTGAACCAGTGGATGCTCCGAGCAAGCAAACTCATCCGGCGTCCCGCAAAAGCAGATTTCGCCGCGGTAGAGCAGCCCGACCGTGCTGCTCGCGGCCAAAGCCTCGACCACATCGTGGGTCACGATGAGCGCGGTGAAGCCAAAGACCAACTGGTATTTGGCGATCATGGCAAAAACGGCATTGCGCCGCAGCGGGTCGAGCCCGGCCGTGGGCTCGTCGAAAAAGACCATCTCCGGCTGGGTGACAATGGCCCGCGCCAAGGCCAGCCGCTTCTGCATCCCGCCCGAGAGCATGCCCGGATAGCGATCGGCGTGCTCGTGCAGTTCGAGCTGCTCGAGTGCTTCCATGGCGCGTTGCCGGACCTCCGTGCGCGACAGCCGCGTCGTCTGCTCCAACGGCAGCGCCACATTTTGCAGGGCCGTGAGCGAATCGAAGAGCGCGTTGCCCTGAAACAAAAAGCTGCACCTCCGACGGAACGACTCCCGCATCTCGCGATCGGCGAAATCGAGCGTCCGTCCCTCGAAGGCGATCCGTCCCTCGTCCGGCTGCTCGATATTGGCGAGGCATTTGAGCAAGACAGATTTGCCCGCACCGCTCGGTCCGAGCACGCTGAACACACTGCCGCGCCGCACAGCAAACCCGACACCGCACAGGACGGGGCGGTCGCCGAAACTTTTCCGCAGTCCTTCGACTTCGAGCAAAACACCATTCATGGCCGCGGGCGAACTCATGGGTCAGACCAGGAACGACGTGATCACGTAGTCGGCCGCCAGCACGGCGATGCTCGAGACAACCACGGCTTTCGTCGTGGCGGCGCTCACCGCACGCGCCCCCGTGGCCCGGCGGATGCGGTGGGCGTGGAAACCCGAGTAGGCGCAAATGCTGATGGTCAATATTCCGAAGGTCACCGCCTTGAGGAGGCACTCGCGCACGTCCTCGCTTTCGACCGCCCTTTGGACGGACGACCAATAAATGCCGGGGTCAACCCCCAACAACAACGAGCCCGACAAGCTGCCCCCCCACAAACCGACGGCGACAAAAAGCGCGGTTTGCGCCGGAAAAACAAACAGGGCGGCCAGCAGGCGCGGGGTGACCAGATACCCGCAGCTGCTAACCCCCATCGTGTCGAGTGCCGCGATTTGTTCCGAGTTGCGCTGGATACCCAGCTCCGCGGCCAGCGCCGAACCCGCCTGCCCGACGAGCATCAAGGCGGCCAGGACCGGCGCCATTTCCCGCACGAGACTGAGCGAGACCAATGTGCCGAGGAGCCCCGCCGAGCCGAAGCGGTTCAGCACATAATACCCCTGCAGCCCGAGGACGAGACCCGTGAACATGCCGACGATGAGAATGACCGGCAGACACCGGAACCCCTGCTCGTAAATCGCCCGCGCCACGCGTCCGGCCAGACGCCGCGTGGCGAAGACCGCCCCGAGCGAACGGCTGATAAAGAGGGCGAAGTCGCCCAGCCCGCGCACTTGTCTGACCGTGTAACTGCCGATACTTGCGACCACCGCCTTAAGGCTATGGCACAAGGTGCACGCGCTGCAAAGTCCTTTGCGGCGGCTTGTCCTGCGCGGGCGTCATCTTATGCTGACGAGAAATGTGCCTCACCTCGCTGCAGCAAGCCGACAAAGCGCACCTCTGGCACCCGTTCACCCAGATGCGCGACTGGTGCGATCCGGCGCACGAGCCACTCGTGCTGGTCGAAGGGCGCGGCAGCACGCTTCTCGACGCCGGAGGGAACGCGTATCTCGATGGCAACAGCTCGATCTGGACAAACATCCATGGTCACTCGCATCCGAAAATCGTCGCCGCCATCCAGCAGCAAGCGGCCAAACTTGCGCACAGCTCGTTCCTCGGCCTCACCAACGAACCGGCCATCCGCCTCGCGGAAAAACTTGTCGCGCTTTTCCCGCCGCAGACTCTCACCCGCGTTTTTTATTCCGACGACGGCTCCACGGCCATCGAGGTTGCGCTCAAAATGGCCGTGCAATACCACCAGTTGACCGGACACCCCGAACGTTGCCGCTTCGCCGCGTTTGATCACGCCTACCATGGCGACACCGCCGGCGCGGCCAGTCTCGGCGGGATTGCCGCGTTCCAAAATCGCTTCGCGTCGATCGGCTTTCCCGTCGTGCGCGTGTCGGACCTCGCCGCTTTGCAGACGTTGGATGCGGAGACCGTTCGATCGCTGGCGGGCATGGTTATCGAGCCGCTCATCCAAGGGGCCGGCGGCATGCGGACTTGGCCCAAAGGACTGCTGCACGACCTCCGCACATGGTGCGACGACCACGGCGTCTTCCTCATCTGCGACGAGGTCATGACCGGTTTCGGCCGCACCGGGAAGATGTTCGCCTGTGAACACGAACATGTCGTTCCGGACTTCCTCGCGCTGGCCAAAGGTCTCTCCGGCGGGACCATGCCGCTGGCCGCCACCCTGACGACCGAACGCGTCTTCGAAGCTTTCCTCGGCGACTATGCCGAGATGAAGACGCTCTTTTACGGCCACAGCTATTGCGGCAACCCGCTCGGTTGCGCCGCCGGACTGGCCAGCCTCGAAGTCTTCGCGGAGGAACGCACCTTGGAAAATTTGCGGCCGAAGATTGACCGCCTCGGCGAGCTGTTGTGCGATCTCGCCGCCGAACCGCACGTTGCGGCCGTGCGCCAATGCGGCTTCATCGCAGGCATCGACGTGGCCCGCGCCAACGGCACCCCCTACCCCTGGCAGGAACAGACGGGCGCGAAAATCTGCGTGGCCGCCCGCCGTCATGGTCTGCTCACGCGCCCGATCCGGGATACCTTGGTCCTCATGCCCCCGCTCTGCTTCACCGAGTCGGAACTTGAGCGGGCCGTCGGGGCCTTGCGTCGGAGCATTCGCGAGATTTGCGGTGGAAATTGACACCGTCCTCCCCGCCGGATAATTCTACGCGTTCTCTCAAATCCATTTTTACAAAAATCTCATGAGCAAAACCTCGAAGAAAAAAAGCGGCAAAAAAGCAAAGACGACCGCGGGAACCAAAGGAAAATACGTTTACTATTTCGGCGACGGAAAAGCGGACGGCGACGGCACGATGAAGGCGTTGCTCGGCGGCAAGGGCGCGAACCTCGGCGAAATGACGCGCATCGGACTCCCCGTGCCCTGCGGTTTCACCATCAGCACCGAAGTCTGCACTTACTACTACGACCACAAACGCACCTACCCGAAGCAACTCAACGCGCAGATCGACGCGGCCGTGGTTAAAATGGAGAAATCCATGGGCAAAAAATTTGGCAGCGTGGAAAACCCGCTGCTCGTTGCCGTCCGCTCCGGCGCCCGCGACTCCATGCCGGGCATGATGGACACCATCCTCAACCTCGGTCTCAACGATGCCACGGTCGAAGGCTTGGCCCGCCTGACCAACAACGAGCGTTTCGCCTACGACTGCTACCGCCGTTTCATCCAGATGTATGGCGACGTCGTCATGGGCGTGCAAAAACGTCCCGGCGAGGAGCACGAACCCTTCGAGACGGTCATCGAAGAACTCAAGGCCGAACTCTTCCCGCAAGATCCCCACATCGGCGACACGGCGCTCGACGCCAAGGCGCTGAAGGAGATGGTCAAACGCTTCAAGGCTTTGGTCAAAGAGCGCACCGGGAAAAGCTTCCCCAACGATCCGCGCCAGCAGCTCATGGGCGCGGTCGGTGCCGTCTTCGGTTCTTGGAACAACGAACGCGCCAACGTCTACCGCCGCAAATACGGCATCCCCCACGAGTGGGGCACGGCGGTCAACGTGCAAGGCATGGTCTTCGGCAACATGGGTGACTCCAGCGGTTCCGGCGTGGCCTTCACGCGCGACCCGGCCAGCGGCACGAAAGTCCTCTACGGCGAATTTCTGGTCAACGCGCAGGGCGAAGACGTTGTCGCCGGCGTACGCACGCCGGAAGCGGTCATTGGCATGGCAAAACAATTCCCGCCGGCCTACCGACAACTTCTCAAGGTCCAGAAGACCCTTGAGAAGCACTTCAAGGACATGCAGGACTTCGAGTTCACCGTCGAGGACGGCAAACTTTTCATGCTGCAGACCCGCAACGGCAAACGCACCGGCCTCGCCGCGGTGAAAATCGCCTGCGACATGGTGAAAGAAAAACTCATCGATTGGAAAACCGCCGTGCACCGCGTCCCGGCCGAACAGCTCGACCAAGTCCTCGCCCCCATCTTTGACCGCCATGCGGTCAAAGCGGCCAAGGTCATCGCCAAAGGCCTCCCCGCCGGTCCCGGCGCGGCCTCCGGCAAGATTTACTTCAACGCCGAACGTTGCGTCGAAGCCGCGGCCGCCGGCGAGAAGGTCCTCCTCGTGCGCGTCGAAACCTCGCCCGAAGATTTGCGTGGCATGATCGCGGCTGAAGGCATTCTTACGGCGCGCGGTGGTGTCAGTTCGCACGCTGCCCTCGTGGCCCGTCAGATGGGCAAAGTCTGCGTCTGTGGTGCCGGCGCGCTTCACATTGATTACCACGACAAGACGCTCAAGGTCGGCGATCACACTTACCACGAGGGAGATTATCTCTCGATCGATGGCACGGCCGGCGAAGTCTATAACGGACAGATCAAGACCGCTCCGTCGGAAATCGTCCAGGTTCTTGTCGAGAAGTCGCTGAGCCCCGCGAAGAGCGAGATTTACAAAGGCTTTGCCCAACTGATGAGCTGGTGCTCCAAAGCGACCCGCCTTGGGGTCCGCACCAATGCCGACACGC
>JBBEEK010000037.1:0-7113 GCA_040880825.1 Chthoniobacterales bacterium | reverse complement strand
GCGGCCGGCGAAGCCCGTCTCGCGCGCGGCCCCACGGCCGGGTTCGCACTCGATGATCACGCCGGTGACCAGCGTCTCGAGTCCACTCACGCCTTTCAACGAGATATCCGGTTCGACGAGGGTGAATTTCGAGCCGGCGGCGCGCAGGAAGTCGAAGCCCGGATTGAGCTGCGCGGTGACCTGCACACTTTTGTCCAGCGCCTTGATGCTCGTGACCATGCCCGCGGCAATACCGAGACGCATCAGCCGCGTTTGACCGGCGCGCACCCCGCGGCCGGTCGGGAAGGTGATGGTGAAAGGCTCGCCGCACGCGCGGGCCAGCGCCTCGGAATCGAGCAACGGCGCCGTCGCGCCGGACGCCAACGGTTCGCCCTCGACGCCGAAATCATCGAAGGCCACCGCCCCCTGGATGAGGGCGTCCAAGCCGGAGACATCCACTTTGATCCCGCCCGGGCCCATCGTGACCGACGAGGCCGGGACGCTCCAGAAACGCGAACTCGTCTTGAGTAATCCACTTTTCGCCCGGTCGATGCCGATCTCGAGGTAAGGCTTGCCCTCGGGCGTGAGGGATTGCTCGCGCACGCGGCCGATCTTGACCCCGCGGTAGGTGACCGGCGCGCCGCGGTCGAGCTGTTGGGTCCGGTCGGACTCGAGGCGCATGCGAAACGAAGTCTCTTCGGCCGTGACCGCCGCGGCCGTGTCGTCGCCCTTGGGCACGATGCCGGCAAACTTTGTCTCCAGCGATCCTCCGTGGCCCGGTTCACACTCGATGACCACGCCGGTGATGAGCGTCTCAAGCCCGCTGATGCCTTGCAGCGAAATTTCCGGTTCGACCAGGACAAAACGCGAGCCGCCCGAGCGTAGGAATTCGAAGCCGGGGTCGAATCGCGCGGTGACCTGCACCTGTCCGCCCGCCACCGCGACCGCGGTGACCATGCCGACCGGGATGCCGAAGTATGTCATACGCGTTTGCCCGGCGCGCAGGCCGCGTCCATTGGGAAACGAAATGGTCACGGGCTCGCCGCAAGCGCGCGCCAAAGCCTCGGAGGCCAGCAACGGCACGGTGGCCTCTTCATCCAGCAGCGCGCCCTCGACGCCGAAATCGTCGAACGCCACAGCGCCCTGGATGAGCGTGTCGAGGCCGGAGACATCCACTTTGATCCCGCCCGGTCCCATCGTGACGGACGACGCGGGCACGGTCCAGAAGCGCGAACTCGTCTTGAGCAGCGCGCGCTTGGTCTGCTCGATCGACAGGTCGAGGTAAGGCTTGCCCTCCGGCGAAAGCGATTGTTCGCGCACGCGGCCGACTTTGACCCCGCGATAAGTCACCGGCGCGCCGCGATCGAGCGGTTGCGTCTGCTCGGACTCGAGGCGGAGACGAAACCCCGCTTCTTCGGTCGACAAGACCGGCCCGCTGGCCAGGCCTTGGAACGCGGAACGCGACGGACCGCTGCCCTGCCGCGTGCGGATCGAGTTGCCCTGAATCAGCGAGGTCAATCCGGTGGCGCCCTGCAAGGTGAATTCAGGTTGTTCGATCCAGAAATCCGTTGTTTCGACAGCCAGCCCCGTGGCGAATTTTTCCAACCGCACGTGCACGATGGCTTGGGCCAGCACGCGGTCGAGATTGACCTTGGTCACGGTGCCGGCCACCACGCCGCGGAAAATGAGCGGTGTCTTGCCGGCCTCGACGCCGGGCGCGTCGGTGAAGCGGATTTCGATCTCCGGGCCGAGGGAATCGAGGTGGTCGAGATACATCCACGCCGCGGCACCAAAGGCCACGAGCGGGAAGAGCCAGGCCAGGGAAATGCGCCCGCGCTTGCGCACGACTTGCCCGTGGTCCCGCGCTTCCTCTTTTTCGCTCACGGTTTTTCCTCCCGCCAGATCATACGGATGTCATAGTTGGCCGCGGCAAAGAGCGTGCAGACGAGCACGGCCGCAAAAAAGAGGGCGCCCATTTCGGTCTGCACGCTGGCCAGTGTGCCGAGTTGGCCGACGGCGACCAGCACGGAAAGCAGGAAAATATCGACCATCGACCACGTGCCGACCGTCTCGAGCACGCGAAAAAGCCTGGTCCGCCCGACGCGGAAGTCCGGTTTGCCGTCCATCCAGAGCAGCCAGGCCAGGCTGACCAGTTTGAGGAACGGCACGCACATGCTGGCGAGGAAAACAATGACCGCCGCGGGCCACAGGCCGACATGGTAAAGCTCGAGCACACCGCCCCACACGGTCAGCGCGGCCACCTCGCCGGTCACGCTCATGGTCATGACCGGCAGGAGATTGGCGAACGGATACAAAATAACCCCGGCGACGACGAGAGCGATAGCGCGCTGGCGTTTGACTCGCGGATCGGTCCGGGAACGCAAGCGCGCGTCGGATTCCTGGCCCACGCTCTCACGCAATTGCTCGAGGAGCAGGCAGCAGAGGGAGAGAAGCACGACAAAGACGGCGCCGGTTTTCCATGTCACGGTCCCGAGCAGATCGAGACGCACCACGGCGACAAGGCAGGCCACGGCAAAGACCGGCACGAGATTCCACGGGGCGAGCCACTCGACCATCCGGTAAATTTTGAAATCGAAGGGCCAGACTTGACCGAGGCAGCGCGCCGTCAGGACGTAGCTCCCGAGCAGCAGGTAGAGGGCCGGCGCAAGAATGGCGCTGAAAAAAACCAGCGCGGCCAGCGGCGCGTAGTTTTGTGCCATCAGTCCCTGCACACCGGTGATGATGTGATTCGACTGCGCCGCCCCGGCCACGTCGAAGGTCATGACCGGAAAGACATTGGCCAGCACGAGGAGAACGAGACCGGTCAGGGCCAGGGCGAGGCCGTCCTGCCGCAACGTCTCGACGCGCGGCACGTCGAGCAGCTCGCCGCAGCGTGAGCAATAGAGCTTTTCACCCTTGGCCAGCACGCGGTGGCGGTAGGTCGCCTCGCAGGCGTGGCAGGTGTCCCAATCGCCGGGGACGTGCCCGTAAGGTTGGGGAACGCTGACGGCCGTCATGTCATGAACGAAGCAGAAAGCCGATGGCACCGACAAGCCGCGACTGGTAAAAAGTAGAAACAGGGACGCCTCTTCTACTTTATCTCCAGAATCCGCGCGGCCAGCGCCAGGGGATCAACCACCGAGCGGCTATGGACGCGCAAAACCGGTTCGCCTTTGACCACCTTGTCGCCCTCCTTGCGCAGACACTCGACCCCCACAGCAAAATCGACCGGATCGCCCGCTCGAGCCCGGCCCGCGCCGAGTTCGACGCAAAACCGGCCGATCTCCAGCGCGTCGAGTTTGGCCAACGTGCCATCCGCCGGTGCCGCCACGTCCGTCATGACCGGCGCCCGGTGAATTTCACGCATCTTTTCCAGCGCCGACGCATCCCCGCCCTGCGCCTCGACCATGCCGACGAATTTCGCCCAAGCACTCCCATCGCGGAGACGGGCCCGTAATTTTTCCGGCGCGGCCGGCACCAACGCGGCGGCCAACTCGAGCGTGAGATCGACGAGATCGTCCGGGCCTCCGCCGTGCAGCACCTCGACACATTCGGCCACCTCCAGCCCATTCCCCGCCGTGCGCCCGAGCGGCTGGTCCATCGGATTGAGCAGCGCGTGCGTCTCGACCCCGGCCCCGCGACCGACCGCAACCATGGCATCGGCCAACTTTTGTGCATCCTCGCGTTTCTGCATGAACGCCCCACGGCCAAACTTCACGTCGAGCACCAGCCGGTCGAGCGACTCGGCCAGTTTCTTCGACATGATGCTGGCCGTGATCAGCGGCAAGGACGCCACCGTGCCCGTCACATCGCGCAACGCGTAAAGTTTTTTGTCCGCCGGACAAAGATTCCCCGTCTGCCCCGCGATGAAGCATCCGACGTTTTCCAACTGCTTCAGCATTTCCGGCCAGGCGAGATCGACGCGGAAACCCGGAATGCTTTCGAGTTTGTCGAGCGTGCCGCCGGTGAACCCGAGTCCGCGGCCGGAAATCATCGGCACCCACACGCCCTCGCAGGCCAGGAGTGGGGCAAGGATCAAAGAAACTTTGTCCCCCACTCCGCCGGTCGAATGCTTGTCGACCTTCGGCGGCGTCCCTGCGGGCCAGGCGAAGACATCGCCCGAATCACGCATCTCCATGGTCAGCGCCGTCGTCTCGTCGTCCTCCATCCCGCGGAAAAACACCGCCATGGCCAGCGCCGCCATCTGGTAATCCGGCACCTCCCCGCGCACGTAGCCGCCGATCAGGGCATGGATCTCATCCGGCGTCAGCGCGCCGCCATCGCGCTTCTTTTCAAGGAGGGAGGGGACGTGCATCGTGGCAATAGTATCTACCAACCGCCGCGCAGACGGAAGCCGGCAGCGGTGAAATGTCCGTCAAAGCCGAAAACCTCCCACAACCCTTCGCGCCGCATCAGCACGAAGGACATGCCGTCCGTGAAGGAAACGCCTTGATCGGCGAACTTCCGCATCTGGGCCAGAGCCGCCCTCCAGCGCACCGGACCTCTGGAGGGCGAGCAGCCTGTCCGCCATGGCGGATCCGCGCGAGCCGCGAGCCATCATGGGCCTGCGCGTGGATCGGCTCACCAAATCATGAGCCGAAATTCAAAGGCATTTCCTCCTGTCACAGGCCGACAATCTCCGCTGCTACTGTATCGTTCCGGCTAAAGCGTCACATGGATTTTCTGCAGAAAGTCCGGAATACCTCGATTCGTCGGCGGGGAAGCCGAAGCCCTTCGGTCACAATATTTCTTAGACCGCCCTAAAGGCCGGCTCCACGTTGCTCCGGTTTCTCGTCCTGACGGGCGAACCGCAGTTGCGCACCGCGTGCCGCGGCGATACCAGAGGACAGAAGGAGCCTACCACCCGATCGGATGCCACGCCGTCTTGAACTCGATCGTGTCGAGGATCCACTGCGGACGGCCACCCGTGCGCCAATCGCCGACCGGCACCGTGTGCCGCGCATAGCGCTTCATGTTCGTCGCGGTGCCTTCGTGGAGAGTTTTGTCCAGCGCGTCATCCTCGCAACCATTGACGATGGCATTCACGTCCATGTGCGTCGCCGCCGTCGGGGCGATGTCGGCACGCAGGCCGGAGAGAATATTCACCACGCCCCCGGGCAGATCACTGGTGGCGAGGATCTCGCCGAAGGTCAAGGCCGGCAGTGGCGCACTCTCGGAGGGAATCACGATGCAGGTGTTGCCGGTGAGAATGGTCGCCGCGACCAAATGGACCAGCGAAACAAAAGACGGCTTGTCCGGACAAAAGATCACCACCACGCCAGTTCCCTCCGGATAAGTGAAGTTGAAGTGCGGCGACGAAACCGGATTGACCGAGCCGAAGATGGCGGTGAATTTGTCCGTCCACCCCGCGTAGTGCACCAGCAACTCGACCGCATCGGCCACCTCGCGGCGCGCCACGGCGGCGGAGCATCCGGTATTGCGCGCGATCTCGCGCTCCATTTCGTCGGCCCGCATTTCGAGCATTTCGGCCGCGCGGTAAAGGATCTGGCCTTTGAGATAGGCGCCGGTCCCGCTCCACTTGCCGAAGGCCTTGCGCGCGGCCACCACCGCATCACGGAAGTCTTTGCGCGAACCGCGACACACTTGCGCGAGCGTCGTCTTGCCGTCCGGCGCGAGAGCGGGGACGACTTTGCCACTTTCCGAGCGGATAAAAGCGCCGCCGACATACATTTTGTAGGTCTTGAGCACATGCAGGCGGCCGTTTCTTGCCGCGGCGGGGGTCTTTGCCATAACGTGCTGAATCTAAAGGATGAAACTGCCGAAGGACGAGAAAATATTCGTGGCCGGGCACCGCGGCATGGTGGGTAGTGCCATCCATGACAAGCTGCGCGCTGATGGCTTCACCCGCGTGCTGGGCCGCAGCCGTGCCGAGCTTGATCTGCTCGACCGCGCTGCCGTGCGGGACTTCTTCGAAAAAGAGCGGCCGTCCATCGTCATCGACGCCGCAGCCAAAGTCGGCGGCATCCTGGCCAACAACGAGCAACCGGTCGAATTCCTCCTGCAGAATCTCACCATCCAGAACAACCTCATCGAAGCCGCGGCGGATTTCGGCACGCGCAAGCTCCTCTTCCTCGGCAGTTCCTGCATCTACCCCAAGCTGGCGCCGCAACCGATCCCCGAGAGCGCGTTGCTCACCGGGCCGCTCGAGCCGACCAACGACGCCTACGCCATCGCCAAAATCGCCGGCATCAAACTCTGCCAATCCTACGCCCGCCAATACGGCAAAAATTTTATCAGCGGCATGCCGACCAATCTCTACGGCCCGCGCGACAACTACGACCTGCGCAACTCGCACGTCCTGCCGGCCTTCATCCGCAAAGTGCACGAGGCCAAACAAGCCGGGGCCCGAAGCATCACCGTCTGGGGCACCGGTAACCCGCGGCGCGAATTCCTCCACACCACCGACCTGGCCGACGCCTGCCTCTTCCTGCTCGAGCACTATGACGAACCGGACCTGGTCAACATCGGCTGCGGCGAGGACGTGACCATCCGCGAACTGGCCGAAACCGTCTGCGACGTCCTCGGCTTCGACGGCTCCCTCGAGTTCGACCCCACCAAACCCGACGGCACCCCGCGCAAGCTGCTCGACATTTCCAAGATCAAAGCCCTCGGCTGGAGCCCGAAAATTTCCCTGCGCGACGGCATCGCCGACGCCTACCGCTGGTTCGTCGAACACCACCGCGAAGCACGGCTGTAATAACGAGAGCGCTTTTGATCGTGGCATCGGCATCTCTCCGATCCGGAAGCTCGGGCAAGATGCCCGCACCACTTTCCCGGCACGCGGTTTAAGCCCCAACGATGCAAAACAGTCCGCACCTTTCAGCAGGGCAACAGAAGTGCACGTGAGTAAAAGTCGACTCACTGTTTGGTGGGTGCGTAACGGTTGGGTCAGGGAGCACGGGCGACCCCGCCCGTCACGACCAGATATCAGCGGCAAGATGCCGATGCCACTTCTCGGACATCACAGGCGGAACGCTTGCGTTCCAACGGAGAGAAGGATGCGACGGTGGGGACACCGCCGCTTCACCTCGTTGGATGAAGATAGAGGTAGGAACGGGGCATTGAGTTGCCCCGCTCCCCCCTCCGAACCGTGCAGGCGGATCTCCCGCACAC
>JBBEEK010000036.1:0-1259 GCA_040880825.1 Chthoniobacterales bacterium | reverse complement strand
GGCATCCGCTGCTCGCGGATCGCCCGGAAAATCGCCTCGCCCGTCGCCGGTGAAGCCAGCCGCACCTGACGTCCCCCCGGACCAAACGCCGCCACCGCCTCACGGATCGCCTCGCGCACCGAGATGGCCAGCATGAACGGCGGTTCCCCCACGGCTTTGCTGCGGTGGATAGTTTTTTTCGGATTGGGCGCGTCTTCGAGCAAACGCACATGAAAATCCCGCGGCACATCGCCCACCGCCGGAATTTTATAGGTATCCGGTGAGTGCGTCAGCAGCTTGCCCTCGCGGTTCCAGACCAGCTCCTCGGCGGTCAGCCAACCCATGCCCTGCACGAAGCCGCCCTCGACTTGGCCGCGATTGATCCCTTCGTTGATCGAGGTGCCGACATCTTGCAAAATATCGACCCGCCGCACCTGCATCTCGCCGGTGAAACCATCGACCTCCACCTCGCTGACCGCCGCTCCGACCGCAAAGTAATAAAAAGGATGCCCCTGACCGGCCGCGCGATCCCAATGAATCTCCGGCGTGCGGTAATAACCGGTCGCGGCCAGACTCACGCGCTGCATCCAGGCCTTCTGGGCGACCTCGTGAAATTCGAGGTGCTCCCCCGGATGATCGACGCGAAAGACCCGGCCGTCACGGAACTCGACATCACCGGCCCCGCACGTGTGGCCGGTTTTGGCGGACAACATCTCGGCCGCCACCGGACGCAACCGCTCGGCGATCTTGTCGCACGCGTCTTTCACCGCCATGCCATTCATGTCCGTGCCGCTCGACGCCGCCGTGGCCGAAGTGTTCGGCACTTTGTCCGTCATGGTAGACATCACACGGATCTTATCCGCTCGCACCCCGAGCGCCCGCGCGGCGATGGCCATGATGTTGGTATTGATCCCCTGCCCCATCTCCGTCCCGCCGTGGTTCACCTGCACGGAACCGTCGGTGTAAAGCAACACCAGGGCGCCGGCTTGATTGAGCATCGTGTTGGTGAAGGAGATGCCGAACTTCACCGGCGTCATGGCGAGGCCGCGCTTGCGATGCGGGCTCGCCGCATTCCAGGCCGCGATCTCCACCCGGCGGGCGGAGAGATCGGACGAGTTACGCAATTCATGCCAGACCTGCTGGATGCGGTTGTCTTCGATTTCCTGACCATAGTGCGTCGTGTTGGTCTCGCCGGACCCATGGTAAAGATTCCGCTCCCGCACGACTTCCGGCGGCAACCCCGTCTCGCGGGCGATGCGGTCCATGATTTCCTCGATGAT
>JBBEEK010000035.1:0-1264 GCA_040880825.1 Chthoniobacterales bacterium | reverse complement strand
TCACCAAAGCCTCCGAGGAAGACGCCATCGCCCTCGCCCGCCGCGCTCTCGAAATCGGCAAAAACACCGCCCGCCTCGTCCGCGGCAAGGAAAGCGAATTGCTCAGCACCGAAATGGCTTGTCCCTCCTGCGCTCGCGCCTTCGAACCGCTCGACCCGCGCATGTTCTCCTTCAACTCACCCCACGGCTGGTGCGAAACCTGCCGCGGGTTCGGCCTCGTCTATGACAGCGCCGTGAAGACCGACCAAGCCCGCAGCCAACTCGAAGCCGACCTGCAGGAAGAACAAGCGCGCGAGGAAACCGATGCCGACGTCGCCCGCCCCTGCCCCGAATGCCAAGGCGTCCGCCTCAATATCGAATCCCGGCACGTCCGCGTGCACAACCACCCGATCGCCGATTTCACCCAAGCCAGCGCCCGCGAAGCCGCCGGCCTGCTCGACACCCTCGCTTTCAACGCCCACGACGGCACCCTTGCCGCCGACATCCTTCCCGAAATTCGCCAGCGCCTCGGCTTCATGCAGCGCGTCGGGCTCGATTACCTCACCCTCGACCGCCCCGCCACCACCCTCTCCGGCGGTGAAGCCCAACGCATCCGCCTCGCCGCCCAACTCGGCTCCAGCCTCCGCGGCGTCCTCTACGTGCTCGACGAGCCAACCATCGGACTCCACGAACGCGATAACCGCAATCTCCTCGACGCCCTCGACGAGCTGGTCAAACAAGGCAACTCTCTCCTCGTCGTCGAACATGACGAAGAAACCATGCGCCGCGCCACGCGCATCATCGACCTCGGACCCGGCGCCGGCTCGCGCGGCGGTGAAGTGATTGCCGTCGGCACACTCGACGAAATCCGCGCCTCGGAAAAATCCGTCACCGGACGCTGCCTCTCCAATCCCCCGCCTCGTCCGTCCCGCGGATTCCGTCGCCCGTTGGATGAGAAAAATCTCCGCTGGCTCGAACTCAAGGGCGCCTCCCTCCACAATCTGCAAAACATCGACGTCCGTATCCCGCTCGGACGCCTCACCGTGGCCTGCGGCATCTCCGGCTCCGGAAAATCTTCCCTCCTGCGCGGCACGCTGGTCCCCGCGCTCAAAGACTCGATGACCCGGCGCGGACGCAAACCGGCCCGCAAAGCCGCCCCGCCGCCCTATGAAAAACTGACCGGCGCCGAGCACATCGGCGCCGTCCACATGGTCGACCAATCCCCCATCGGCAAAACCTCCCGCTCGACCCCCGCCACCTACATCAAAGTCTTCGACGAAATCCG
>JBBEEK010000034.1:0-1281 GCA_040880825.1 Chthoniobacterales bacterium | reverse complement strand
TCGGCGGGACCACGACGATTTTCGAAATGGTCTGCCCCTCGCGCGACATGTCCCCGGCCGACGGCTTCGCCACCTGGCAAGCCCAGGCCGAAGGCAAGGCCTGCTGCGACTACTCCTTCCATATGGGAGTGACCCGCTTCGACGAAGCCTCAGCCCGGCAACTCCGCGAAATTGTCAAACAGGGCGTCGGCAGTTTCAAAATCTTCCTCGCCTACAAAGGCGCCTTCGGCGTCGACGACACCGAACTGTGGGAAACCCTCAAGCTGGCCAAAGAACTCGGCGTCATCGTCACCGCCCACTGCGAAAACGAAACCCTCGTCGCCCAACTGCAAAAGCAACTCCTCGCCAGCGGCCGCACCGGACCCGACGCGCACCACGACAGCCGCCCGCCCCGCGTCGAAGCCGAAGGCGTGCACCACCTCATGTCCTTTGCCGCCATGACCGGTGCGCACACCTACATCGTCCACCTCAGCTGCAAAGAAGCCCTCCACGAGGCCATCGCCGCCCGCGAACGCGGCGTGCACGTCTTCATCGAAACCCTCATCCAATACCTCGTCCTCGACAAAACCTACGCCGAGAAACCGGATTTCGAGGGCGCCAAGTTTGTCATGTCCCCGCCCCTCCGCGACATCTCGAACCAGCAGGTCCTCTGGGACGGTCTGGCCAGCGGCTTGGTCAACACCATCGGCACGGACCACGCCCCCTTCGACTTCCATAGCCAAAAGCCGATGGGCAAAGACGACTTCACCAAAATCCCCAACGGCATCCCGTCGATCGAGGACCGCATCAACCTCCTCTACACCCACGGCGTCAAAAAAGGACGCCTCACCCTCCAGCAACTCGTCGCCACTGCCAGCACCAACGCGGCAAAAATCTTCGACCTCTACCCGCGCAAAGGCGTCATCCAGCCCGGCGCCGACGCCGACCTCGTCATCTACGATCCGTCCTACCGCGGCAAACTCTCCGTCAAAACCCAAACGCAAAACGTCGACTACAACGCCTTCGAAGGCTGGGAAATCGAAGGCCGTCCATCCGTCGTGACCGTCCGCGGCGAAGTCGCCGTCCGCCATGGCCAGTTCGTCGGCACCGTCGGCCGCGGCCGCTTCCTCCAGCGCCAACCATCCCACTTCTAAGCCGAACCATGCACTGGCAGATGTCCTTGCCTTTCGGCCCACGATCCGGCGAGCGAGCCGGCACGTAGCCCAAGGAACACGGGTGCCTCTCCGACCCGTATCAGTTGGTCGCCGGGCGACCTGTCTCGCAGACTCGGCTGGCTCTACG
>JBBEEK010000033.1:0-7414 GCA_040880825.1 Chthoniobacterales bacterium | reverse complement strand
GAATTCGACGGCCTGCGTCGCAAGCGCGTGCTGGTCAAAATCATCGGCGCGTGATGCGGGCGGGGATGCCCGAGGGGCGGGGGCGCGTGGCCCGCGGATTGTGACCAACACCTTCACATCGTAAACAAGCGTAAGTCAGGCTGACCGGCGGCTTCTCCTTTCCCTGGCGATGTCCCTCCTGTTAGGGTCTTTGTTCCCCATGGCTGAAGCTGTCGAAGAACAAGAGATCAACGACGTTGATCTGGTGGCGCGCACGCAGGACGGCGACCCGCGGGCCTTCGACGACTTGGTGCGCAAATACAGTCCGCGCCTCTACGGTTTGGTCTACAACATGACGTCCAACCATGAGGATACCAACGACTTGCTCCAGGATATCTTCAGCAAAGCCTACCGTTCGATCAAAGGCTTCAAGGGCAAATCCAGCTTCTACACCTGGCTCCACACGATCGCCACCAACATGACGATCAACTTCCTCAAAAAGCGCTCCCGCACCTACAGCATGAGCTTGGATGACGTGGACAATGGGATCCACCACGATCCCGATTTTATCGAGATGACCTCCGGGCCGGACGCAAGGCGAGAGGTGAATCTCAAGGAGCTGCAGCAAAGATTGAACGAGGCCATGATGAAGCTGTCGAATGAACACAGAGCAGTGGTCACTATGTTTGATATCCAAGGCATGCCGCATGCAGAAATCGGCAAAATTTTAGGGGTTTCCGAGGGAACGGTTCGTTCCCGCCTCTTTTATGCCCACCGACAGCTGCAAAACTACCTGCAAGAGTTTCTCGTCCCCTAGCCTATGAATCAAGACGTTCACAAATTATTGCGCCTCAAGCGTTACGAGCATCCCACGCCGGATTACTTTGAGCGCTTCGTCGACGAGTTTCACCGGCATCAGCGCACCGAGTTGCTGCGCCGGTCGACTTTCAGCCTCCTTTGGGAGCGCCTCGTTGATGTCGTCCCCGACTTCCAAGTGCCGCGTCTGGCCTACGCCGGAGTCGCAGCCGCCGCGGTCATCTTGTCGACGGTCATTCTGGTCACCCAACAGGCCAGCGTCCCGATGGGTCCGACCTTCGCGCTCAACGATCCGCGTCCGATGGTCAATGTCTTGCCGCCCGGCAATGGCGACGTTCGTCTGCCTGTCTCCTCGCGTTCCGAATTCCCGCCGCATTATGTTTTGGAGGCACGGCCGGTGAGTTATGAGTCGCCTTACAGTTTTTAGTCTTTGTGCCGCGCTGGCTGGCGCGGTGCAGGTGAGTCCTGCCGGAGCTTCTCCGGCGGGACCGCCTCAGTCTGCGGCCCTTGGCGAAGAAGAATTGGCCGGGGCCATTGAAACCACCGTCGGCGAGGTCTTCCGCCGCAGTGCCGACGCCGTGGTGCGCGTCGAATCCGATGACGAACTGGGCAAAGTCGCCGGCACCGGCTTTTTCCTCGACGCCAATGGTCACCTCTACACGCTTTCCTCGGTGGTCGGCGACGGGTTGAGTGTCAGCGTCACCCACGGCGACAAGAAACTTCCCGCCCGCCTGCTGGCCAAGGATCCGCGCAGCGGCATCGCCCTGCTCAAGGTCGACGGGATGGGCGGGGCATCGCCGTTCCTGACCAAAGGCGATTGCCGCGAACTCAAGCTGGCCTCGCCGCTCGTGTTGGTCGGTTTCCCCTTCGATCACGACCTCACGCCGAGCTTCGGAGTGGTCGGCGGATTCGACCGCCAGTCGAAAGGAAAATTTTTCACCACGACCCACATCCGCGCCAACATCCCCGTGCAGCGCGGGCAGGCCGGCAGCCCCGTGCTCAACGTCCAGGGCGAGTTGGTCGGCGTGCTGGTCAGCGGATTCGAGGAAGGGGCCGGCTGTTACGTCCTGCCCATCCGTGCGGCGGAAAAAGTGCGCGCCGATTACGCCCGCTTCGGTGAGGTGCGTCATGGTTGGGCCGGTGTCACCGTGCAGGAAATTCCCGTGGCGGTGCAGGGTTCGCGTTTGGCCATCGACGTGGTCGATCCGGCCGGTCCGGCGGCCGCGCAGTTCCGGTCGGGTGATGTCATACTCCAAGTCGGCGACATCACCGTGCGCCAGCCGGAAGACGCCCTCGATGCCTCTTTCTTCCTCACCGCGGGGGATCCCGTGGATGTGAAAGTGGCCCGCGGTGAAGAAGTTGTCACCGTCCCCCTCGTGGTGGGCGAGCACCCGCTGGGGCGCAAGCAAACCCTCCAGGCGCTCGGTCCCGGCAGCCTCTTGCCGGGTTCCACTCCCGCGGCGCCTTGAGCGAACCGCCGTCGCCCGGCTATTCGCTGAAAACGCCCATGCGGCGGAACTTTTCGTAGCGCGTATCGAGCAGCTTGGCCACCGGTTCCTTGGCCAGCGCGTCGAGGCTTTCGATGACCGATTTTTTCAGCAGGTCGGCCGCTGCCGGTCCGTTTTGATGGGCGCCGCCTTGCGGTTCCGGCACGACGCCGTCGACCAATCCGAGTTCCTTGAGATCCGGGGCTGTCAGCTTGAGCGCTTCGGCCGCCTCCGGCGCATGGCTGCGGTGCTTCCAGAGGATGGCCGCGCAGCCTTCGGGGCTGATCACCGAATAATAGGCGTTCTCCATGATGAGGACGCGATCAGCCACGCCGATGCCGAGTGCGCCGCCTGATCCGCCTTCGCCGATGATGACGGCGACAATGGGTGTCTCGAGCAGCATCATTTCCCGCAAATTGACGGCAATGGACTCCGCGATGTGGCGTTCCTCGGCGCCGATGCCGGGGAAAGCTCCCGGCGTGTCGATCAGCGCAACGATGGGCAGACCGAATTTCTCGGCCAGCCGCATGACACGCAGTGCCTTGCGGTAGCCTTCGGGGTGGGCACTGCCGAAATTGCGGAGAATATTTTCCTTGGTGTCGCGACCCTTCTGGTTGGACACCACCGCGACGGGGCGTCCATCGATCTTGGCCAGGCCGCAGGGCATGGAAGCATCATCGCCGAACAAGCGGTCGCCGTGCAGTTCCGTGAAGTCCTCGAAGCAACGGCCGAGGTAGTCCAGGGCGAAGGGCCGCGCCGTGTGCCGCGCGATCTGGACGCGCTGCCAGGCGGTCAGGTTTTCGTAGATTTCTTTCCGCAGCGCCCCGATCTTCTTTTCAATCTTTTTGACCTCGGAGTCGACGGTCAGATCCGTCCCGTTGGCTTTGTCACGCAGGCGGTCCAACTGATCCTCCAGTTCGGCGATCGGTTTTTCGAAATCCAGCGGTGCGACTCTCATGGACGAATATTCTGGCCGGATCCCGGCGGCGTGGGCAGCACAAAAATCGGTGGCCGGAGGCCTCAGAGCAGCCCGCGCTTCTTCCACTCGCCCACATTGCCGCCGGCCGAGCGGCGGGCTGTCTCGACGGCCAGCTTGAGCAGGGAAACCTCCCAGGCATCATCGACACTCTCGATGACCGCGCACCGCGTCTCGCCGCCCTCCCGGGCGTCGCGCACCGCTTCGGCCACGATTTTGTCGAGTTGGCCGCTGACAATTTCCTCGCGCAGGTTGCTCTTGGTGAATTGAAAACCGTAGCGCAGGAACTTGAGGTCCTCGCCATGCTCCTCGATCCAGTCGGCGAACTCCCGGGCCTCGTCGCCGAAGCCGTCGAGCATGATTTTGGCATAGTGCTCGGGCGTGACGAGGCGCGGACGCTCGGCCTGCAGGGTGCCGCGGCGCAGGCGCACACGGTTGACCTCATCCATCAATTCGCTGACCAGCGTGAAATCGAACGCCGTCGATCCGAAAGTCTCGATCAGCCCGGATGGCTCGAGGTGCGTGCGCGTCTGCTCGAGCGCATAATGGAAGCTCTCACGATTCATGATCAGGGGGCAACGATAGGTCGCCGCGCCCCGGATGCAAGTGGCGGGTCAGGTTCCCGTTGGACGCCGGGCGCGCAGCCGCTACATTGACGGTCGATGCCCGCGACAGCCGCGCCCAAGAGAGTCAACCTCCGCACCCCCGAGGTCATGGAAGAGGTGCAGGCCGCCGTCGAGTCGCACTATCACAGTCCGATGGTCGAGCGTCTGCGCGCCACCGGCGGTGTGGCCGCCTTCGGTGACTTGACCGTGCGCCTGGCCAAGCAATTCGGTTTTTGCTACGGCGTCGAGCGGGCCATCGATCTCGCTTACGCCGCGCGCAAGGTCTTTGCCGACCGCAACCTTTTTCTCGTCGGTGAAATCATCCATAACCCCGATGTCAACGCCCAGCTGGCTTCGATGGGCATCCGCACCTTGGCCGGCCCGTGCAAACTCACCGACATCGACAACCTCTCGCCCGACGACGTGGTCATCATTCCCGCCTTCGGGGCCGAGGTGGCCGTGCAGGAACGCATCAAAGCGCGCGGCTGCCAGATCGTCGACACCACGTGCGGCGACGTCATGAGCGTGTGGAAACGTGTGCGGCAATACGCCAACGATGGCGTGACTTCGGTCATCCACGGCAAGGCCGACCACGAGGAGACCCGCGCGACCAGTTCCCGGGCCCGCGCGGCCGGCGGCGGGGCGGGGCACTTCGTTGTCGTCTACGACCTCGCGGAAGCGGACCTCGTATGCGACTACATCGGCGGCCGCGGTGATCGCGCGGCCTTTCTCGAAAAATTCGGCCAGGCCTCTTCCGACGGCTTCGACCCCGATCTCCATCTGCACAAAGTCGGTGTGGCCAACCAGACGACCATGCTGCGCTCCGAAACCGAGGAGGTGCAACGCCGCATCCGCGAAGCCGTCATGGCGCGCGATGGGACGAGCGAAAACTTCCGCGTCTTCGACACGATCTGCGGGGCCACGCAGGAACGGCAGGATGCGCTGAAAGAAATGCTCGAGCAACCACCCGACTTGATGCTCGTCGTCGGCGGCTACAACAGCTCGAACACCACGCATCTGGCCGACATGGGCAAGGAAAAGGTGCCGACCTATTTCGTCCTCGACGCATCCTGTCTCGAGTCCGCCGCCCGCATCCGCCATTTCGACACGCACCGTCACGTCGAGATCGAGGACCGCGACTGGTTGCCGTCCGGCCCGGTGACCGTCGGTATCACCGCCGGCGCTTCCTGTCCGAGCAATCTCATCGAGGACGTCCTGCGCCGCTTGATGGAGTTGCGCGGCATCACCCTCGATGAGTCGGGTTTGCCGGTAAAGTAGAAGCGGCATCCCTGCCGCTTAGCCAATGACAACAAGCGGCGGGGACGCCGCTTCTGCCCTACCACTCAAGGCAGCGTCGTCACCAGCAGCTCGCAATTGTTTCCAACGGGCGCAACAGGCGTGCCTCCGCCGGCTGGCAACAGGACGAAATCTCCCGGGCGCAGCGTTTTTTCCCCGCACGTCGCGGCGCCACCCACCAAGGTGATCAGCGCAAAATCGTCCTTACCTTGCGGAATCTCCGGTTTGGTCAGCCGTTTCTTTTCGACGCGAAAATGTGTGCATTCCGCGATGACGCCGGAGGCCCCGTGCTCGAGTCGCGGCTCGAAGTCCGCGAAGTCCGTCGATTCCACCGACTCGGCCAAGTGGAGTTCCCGCGGTTGGCCGTCCAAACCAACACGATTCCAGTCGAACACGCGGTAAGTCGTGTCGCTGTTCTGTTGGATTTCCACGATGAGGTTACCTTCGCCGATGGCGTGGAGGCGTCCGCTCGGGATGAAAATGCTGTCGCCCGCGTGCGTTGGCAGCATGTGCAGACATTCCTCGACCTCGCCCTTGGCCAGTTTGTCCTCGAAGTCTGCCCGCGTGACGCCGTGTTTGAGTCCCGCATAAATCCGGCTATCCGGATCGCAGGCCAGGAAATACCAGACCTCCGTCTTGGGCTCCCCGCCCAGTCGCGGCGCGACCGCCGCGGGAGGATGCACCTGCACGGAAAGACGTTCACGTGCATCGAGCAATTTGCAAAGCAGGGGAAACCGCGGTCCGGCATTCTCATGGCGCGGACCGAAGATCTCCGCGCGATGCTGCGTCCACAGATCATGCAGCGTCTTCCCGGCCCAAGGGCCGTCGGCCACGACGCTCTGGGCTTCAGCGCGGTCGACGACTTCCCAGGCCTCGCCCATAGGTTGCGTCCCGGGGAGTTCGCGTCCGAGTTGCGCCGCAAACTCGCGTCCGCCCCAGACGCGTTCCATGTACAGCGGAACAAAACGAATGGCTTCCATACGACAAATTGTAGCGACGGTCTGCGACCGCCGGAACACTTCATTTGCGCGCCGTGTATAGGCTCACGATGCCCGCGGCGAGCGGTGTCGCGGCAGCTTCGGCGAACCCGTTGGCACCGATCAGACGGTTCATGTCCTTCCCGGAGGGAAACGCCTCGATCGATTCGCCGAGGTATTCATAGCCGGCGCGGTGGCCGGTGATGCCTCCGGCGAGAAGGGGGAGGACGCGGTGGAGATAGAAACGGTAGAGCGCGGCGAAGGGCGGGCCAGGCATGGAAAAGTCGAGGACGAGCAGGTGTCCGCCCGCCCGCAACACACGCGACATTTCCTGCAGCGCACCGGGCCACGATTCCATATTGCGCAGGCCGAAGGCGACGGTCACCGCATCGAACGCGTGGTCGGCAAAGGGCAATCGCGTCCCGTCGGCTACGACGAGCGGACGCAACCCCTTGCGCGCCGCCACCTGTAGCATGGGCAGGCAGAAGTCCGCTCCGACGATGTGTGCGTCCGGCAGGGCTTGGCGCAGGGCCAGCGCGAGGTCACCGCTGCCGGTGGCAAGATCGAGCACGGACCGCGGTTGCCAGGCTTTGACCATCCGCACGGCGCGCGCGCGCCAGAGGAAGTCGAGACCACCGGAGAGCAAGTGGTTGGCCAGATCGTAGCGCCCGGCGATGGCGCTGAAGATGCCGCGGACCTTGGCAGGATTTTGCATCGGAAAAAATGCTCACGAGAGGACTCGAACCTCCACGGGTCACCCCATGCGCTTCTGAGACGCACGCGTCTGCCAGTTCCGCCACGTGAGCAGCAGGAGAACGGGAAAAGTGCACTGGACGGACGGTCTTGTCCACCGGGAAAACCGGGGCCGGCGGACTTGGGTTGCGCACCGGCCTGCTTTGAACTTAGCTGTGCGCATCGCCCTGCAACATTACATCAGCGCCGCCCAAGGATACCTCGAGCTGGGCATGGCGGAAGAGGCCCTCGCCGAATTGGAGCGGGTGCCGGAGGACGCGCGTGCCCATGAAGATGTGGCGCAGTTGCGCGTTTACATTCTGATGCGCGCGCGACGGTGGCCGGAGGCGCTGGCCGCCTGCGAGGGGTTGCGGTCCGGCCGCCCGGAACTGAACCTCGGCTACATCCACGGGGCGTTCTGTCTGCACGAACTCGGGCGCACGGCCGAGGCGATGGCTTTGCTGCAGGAGGGTCCGGCCTCGCTGCTGCGGGAGCCGGTTTATTTTTACAATCTCGGGTGCTACCACGCGGTGTTGGGCAATCCGG
>JBBEEK010000032.1:0-1298 GCA_040880825.1 Chthoniobacterales bacterium | reverse complement strand
AGTTTGGTGCCTTCTTTGGTATCTTTGACCAGCCAGCCGTGTTGGAGCAACTCATCCCGCAAGGTGTCGCTCTTGGCCCAGTCTTTGGCGTTGCGGGCGGCGGTGCGTTCTTCGAGGAGGGTGGCGATGTCTGCGGGGATGGCGACGGACTCGGGTTCGAGGCGGAGGACGGAGTTGAGGCGCTGCCAATAGTCGAGGAGGCCGCGGGCTTGCTCGGGGGAGAGTTCGCCTTGGTCCATGGCGCGGTTGGTGTCGCGGACGAGATCGAAGAGGGCGCCGAGGGCGGCGGAGATGTTGAGGTCGTCATCGAGGGCGGTGGCGAATTTGTCTTCGGCCGCGGCGGGGTGGGGCGTGCCGGTTTTTGCGGTGGAGGACAGCTCGTTGAGGCGGTGTTGCCATTCGTCGAGGCGCTGCAGGGCGCTGCGGGCGCCGGCCAGGCCGTCGAAGGTGAAGTTGAGCGGGAGGCGGTAGTGGGCGGAGAGGAGGACGTAGCGCACCTCGCGGCCGGTCCAGCCTTTGTCGAGGAGGTCGCGCAGGGTGTAGAAGTTGCCGAAGGACTTGGCCATCTTGCGTCCGTCGACCATGAGGTGGGCGCAGTGCATCCAGTGGTTGACGAACTTTTGGCCGGTGCAGCATTCGGTCTGGGCAATTTCGGCTTCGTGGTGGGGGAAGATGTTGTCCACGCCGCCGCAATGGATATCGAGTTGGTTGCCGAGGAGTGCGGTGGCCATGGCGCTGCATTCGATGTGCCAGCCGGGGCGGCCGGGGCCCCAGGGGCTGTCCCATTTCACGTCGCCGTCGTCGGCGTCGTGCGCTTTCCAGAGGGCGAAGTCGCCGATGTTTTCTTTTTCGTATTCGTCGGAGCGGACGCGGCCGGAGGGGCGGAGTTCGTCGAGGTTGAGGTGGGCGAGTTGTCCGTAGGGCGGGAAGCTGGCGATGCGGAAGTAGACGGACTTGTCGTCGGCCTGGTAAGCGTGGCCGTCGGCGACGAGTTGTTCGATCATGGTGATCATGCGCGCGATGTGCTCGGGATCGGTGGCGGAGGGGAAACGGCCGGCGGGTTTGATCCGCAGGGACTCGAGGTCGGTGAAGAAGGCGTCTTTGAAAGGTTGGGTGAATTCGGCGAGGGGGACGCCTTTTTCGCGGGCGCCGCGGATCGTTTTGTCGTCGACGTCGGTCAGGTTCATGACGCGGTCGACTGCGAAGCCGCGGTATTCGAGGTGGCGCTGGAGGAGATCTTCGAAAAGGTAGGCGCGGAAGTTGCCGATGTGGGCGTGGTTGTAGACGGTGGGTCCGCA
>JBBEEK010000031.1:0-7436 GCA_040880825.1 Chthoniobacterales bacterium | reverse complement strand
TGAGGTCTTCACCGAACGGTGAGTGGATTCACGGCTCGGGAGGACGCTCGCCCTCCAGAGATCCGGTGCGCTGGAGGGCGGCGGCCCACGACCGCCGTTCCGTGGTTCAAATGCATCGTTACGGCTACGCCGAATACGACGCCTCGACCCGCTCGGCCACGTCGAGATACCCGTAGTCGACTTCGTAAATCTCTTTCATGCACTCGAGTGCTTTCTCCGCATTGCCCATGCGCTCGTAGACCAAGCCGAGATTGTAAAGGATGTCCTTCTTCGTCCCGTCCATCCCCGGGATCTCGGACGCCGCATCGGTCAGCGTCTTGGACGCAAGGTCGAGCATGTTGCGCTCGGTGTAGCATTTTCCGAGCATATTGAGCGCCTTGGTGCGCGTGTTCGGATTGGACCGCGCCTTCTGCAGTTCGGGAATGGCTTCTTTGTAATATCCGGCCAGCGCCATCTGCTCGCCCAATTCGAAGCGGTATTGCAGGTCGGTCGGGTTGCGCTCCACGCGTTTGCGCGCCTCGCCCAGCATCTGCTCGGCTTTGCCGCGCCGCAGTTCGTCGAGCCGGACCCGCAGCGCCGCGGCTTCTTCGCTGGCCGGAGCCAGCGCGGCCAGCTGCTTCTCCCCGTCGACGATGCCCGCCGAAAGTATGCGCACTTCGACGTCGCTGATCTTGCGCAACAAACCCGGATCGGTCTCGTTGGCCAAAGCCGAAAGGTAACGGTAATACTCGAGCGCGTTGTCGTAGTCGTCTTTGTTGAAATAAAGATCAGCCAGCTTGCGCGCCGCTTCACGGTCCGGATTACCAGCCTCGTGCGCCTCATAGACGAGACGCGCCAATTCCTCGACTGACTCGACGGCTGTCACCACTTTGTCGTCGCCACCCGCTTGCTGGCGCTGCTTGACCAGATCGGCAAAGGACGCCGTCTCAAAGCCACCGCGCTTCATCGAGCGCCGCGCCGCCGCTTCCTTGGCCCGCTCGCGGGCGTCGAGGTCGGTCGGGTTCTTGCGGACGATTTCGTCGTAAACTTTCGCCGCCTCATCGTATTCCTGGATGCTCATGAGGTAGGAACCGATCTCATGGCGGGCTTTGGTGTTTTTCGGGTTGAGGGCGATTGATTCCAGGGCAAAGCGCGCGACGCCCTCGAAGGTGCGGACTTTGTCGGCCGCGGCGTCCAGCGCGCGTGCCGCGGCCGGCTTGTCGTCCTCGGCCGCCGTGTCGAAGGCGGTTTTGGCAATGGCCAGCGCATCCCGCGCGCCCTTGGCCGCCGCCTCGGCCGACTCGAAAAGATCCTTGTTGGGCTGCGTGCCGGTCGGGTCGTTCTCCAGCGCTTTCTCCGCCACCGCCATGGCCGACTTCCAATCTCCAGACTCCAGCAGCTTCTTGATTTTGCCGCGGCCCATCATCATCCCGCTGCCGGACAGCCCGAGGAATGTCGACTTGCCGCGAGAGCGCTGCACTTCCGCCTCGCGCAGCAGCTTGCGCCCGGCCAGAAATTCCGGCTCCTCGGCCACCAGTGGACCGAGCAAGGCAACTACCAGCGAGTGGTTGCCGAGCTCCAACGCACTCATCGACTTGAGGTAGGAATCGCGTTGGGCGGCGGGGAGGTCTTTCTCGGTTTTCACGGGGAATCCTCTTTCTTAACAGCCCGCGCCGCGCGAGGCAATCCGCCTCAGGCCGCCCGCAAGTCGGGATAACTGCCGAGGATCCGCGTGAAAGCGCACACCCCGGACAATCCCTCGAGCGCCCGCGCCACCTTGTCGTCTTCGGCGTGGCCGGCCAGATCGGCGAAAAAGTAATACTCCCAGGCCTGACGCTTCGATGGACGACTCTCGATGCGGGTCAGGCTGATCCCGGCTTTCTCGAAAGGCTCCAATGCTTGGGCCAGCGCCCCGGGTTGGTCTTTGACGGCGAACATGACGGAAGTTTTGTCGCAGCCGGACGGTTTGGCGGCCTGCTTCCCGATGACAAAAAACCGCGTCACATTGCTGGCCGCATCCTGGATCGACGGCGCCAGCACCGGCAGACCGAACTCCTCGCCGGCCATGCTCCCTGCGATGGCCGCGGAATTTTTCTCCGCCGCCGCCAATTCCGCGGCCCGCGCCGTGCTCGAAACCTCGACGCATTCGACCGACGGCAAATGCTCGGCCAGCCAGCGGCGGCACTGACCGAACGGTTGCGGGTGGGAGTAAATTTTCCGCACGCCCTCCAACGGGCCGCCGCCGAGCAAATTGAGTTCGACGGGGAGGAAAATCTGGCCGCAAATCCGCGCCGGCGTTTCCATCAGCCGGTCGAGTGTCGCGCTGACCGCGCCTTCCTGGGAGTTCTCGATCGGCACGACGCCATAGTGGGCGCGCCCGCGTTCAACCGCTTCGAAAACCTCGCC
This sequence comes from Chthoniobacterales bacterium, assembly GCA_040880825.1. Taxonomy (GTDB): domain Bacteria; phylum Verrucomicrobiota; class Verrucomicrobiia; order Chthoniobacterales; family JACTMZ01; genus JACTMZ01. Next base: position 5,051 of record JBBEEK010000031.1, on the reverse strand, counting down.
GATGGTGCGCTCCGGCTGCAGTTGCACGGCGTGGCCGAAATGGCGGACCGCCGCCTGATGGCTGAACGTCGCGCGCGGTCCGAGATAGGCCACCACGATCGATTGTTCCAGCGCGCGCATGGACGAAAGAACCTCGCGGTAAATAGCCCGCAACGAAGCCTCCGGCAACCGGCTGCGGTTGGACGCAACCAGACGCTGCAAAAGCAACTCCTCCCGCTCCGGGGCGTAATAAGGCTCCCCGCTTTGTTCTTTCAACTGCCCGACCTGCTCGACCAATTCCGCCCGCTCCCGCAGCAACTCGAGGACACGATCATCGACGGAGTCGATCGCGCCGCGCAACTGCCCGAGCGTCATGGCGCCTCCTCCACCGGCGTGGCCGCCGGCTCGGCTGCGACCGGTTCCTCCGCGCCATTGCTGCCTGGTGCCTCGCCATCCAGCGGCAAACTCGTCTGCTCCTCATCCTTGGTTGCCACCGGCAAGTCCACCCGGCGCAACTCCGCGCAGTTCGGCAACTCGTCCAACGAACGCAACCCGAAATGCTCGAGGAAAAATTCTGTCGTCCCGTAAAGCAGCGGACGCCCCGGCACCTCGGCGCGCCCGGCAATGCGGATGACCCCGCGCTCCAGCAACGTCTGCGTCACACCGTCGACATTGACCCCGCGCACCGCCTCGATGTCGGCCCGCGTGATCGGCTGACGGTAGGCCACGATGGCCAGGGTTTCCAAAGCCGACGGACTCAACCGCGCCGGGCGGTTCTCCGGGAAAAGCTGCCGCACCCACGGCGACGCGTCGGCCGCGGTCACCGCTTTCCAGCCCGCGGCGCTCTCGACGAGGCGGAATCCGCGCTCCTGCTCCTCGTATTCCGCGACCAGTTCTCTCATCGCCGCCGCCACCTCGTCCTGCTTGGTCTTGGCCAGCGCCGCCACCGCGGTGTCCTCCGGCGCGGCCTCGACGGCCCCCTTCAAATGCTTCACGCATTCCGCCGCCGACAACGGTTTGTCGGAGGCGAAGAGCAGAGCTTCAAGAACACGGGCCAGCGGACTCATAAAACGGGGCGGAGAGGATTCGCCATTTACCGTCCCTCATCAACCCCGAAAAAAACCCGCCGCCCCGTCACTGCGAGAACTCGGCCTCCGGCACGACCGCCGTGCCCCGCCGCCGCAGCATGATCTCCCCGAACGCCCCCTCCTGCTCCACCTGCACATGCCGCAGGCGCACCAGCTCCAGCAACGCCAGAAAGGTCGCCACCACCTCGCTCCGCGTGGTCTGCCCCACGAACAGTTCCTCGAATTTCAACGATTCCCGCTCCGGCAGAATTTTCAACACATACTCGATCTTCTCGGAGACCGTGAACCGGTCCGCCTCGATCTCGCGCTCCGCCCCCTTCTGTTTTTCCAGCCGCGCCAGCACCCGCTGGAAAGCGGCGATGAGGTCAAGGGCCCCGACTTCGCCGGCCAGCAACGTCGCCCCCCCGTCCGGCGGCGGCGCCGTCGGCGTGCGGCCGAACAATCGCGCGGCCAACTCCTCGCGGTCCCGCAAATCCCCCGCCGCTTCCTTGAATTTCTTGTATTCGATCAGCTGGCGGATCAGTTCCCAGCGCGGATCCTCGTCCTCGCCCTCCTCCTCCACCACCGCCTGCAGATCGGCCGGCAGCAGCGTGCGGCTCTTGATGTAGAGCAGGTTCGCCGCCATGACGATGAACTCGCCGCCGATCTCCACGTCGACCGACTCCATGGCCTCGAGATATTCGAGGTATTGCCTGGTGATCCTCCCGATCTCAATGTCATAAATATCCACCTCGTCCTTGCGCACGAGGTAGAGCAGGAGATCGAGCGGTCCCTCGAAGACGTCGAGTTTGACCTTGTAGGCCGTGTCGGTCACGGACGTCGCTTAGAGCCCGCGCTTGCGGCGCTCGACGGCGAGTTGCGTCTTGTGCTTCTTGGAAGTCACCAGACGCGTCTTGCGCTTGCGCAATTGCCGCGAAAGTTTGTTCATCACGAGGTCGATGGCCGCGTAGAGATCGTTCTCCCGGTCCTCCGCATGGATGTCCGGACCCGGCACGGCGAGGTGGATTTTGACCACATAGTTGCTCTTCTTTTTCGACTCGTCGTGCATGAGCACGACATGGGCCGCGATGATCTGGTCGGACTGGTTGTCGAGGTGCGCCAGCTTGTTGACCACATAGGAATTGATCGCGCCGGTGAGGGTCAGGTGCCGGGGACTCAGATGAATATGCATACAAAATCAATAAACCATCCCCCGCCCCCGCGGCCAACCCGAATCGGTCAGCCCTCCGCCCCCGCCTCGGCCAGAATCACCCCCGCCGCCACCCCGAATTTTTCCTTGTTCTTCCGTCCCTTGATGCTGACCCGCGCGTTGTCCCGGATGGTCCGCGCGGCGGCCGGATCTTGGTAGACCCGCAGCCAGATTTCCATCATGCGCAAATGCGGCGCGATTTCCTCCGGGTGCTCCGCCGCCAATTCCGCGTAAGCCTCGAGCGCCCCCGCGTAATCCTCCCTGGCCATCCGCCCCTCCGGAATGCTGTAGGCCGGTTGCGGACGGCTATGCCGTTCGCCCGGCATGAAAAGCCCCGACATCCAATCGCCCAGCAGTCCCGCCATCGGTCTGGCCAGCAACAACGCCGCCACGATGAGCGCCCCGTGCGCCGCGACAATCATGAGTATCCCGCCCGGCACCCCCTCCTCCTGCCCCCGCGCCCCCAACCACCACCAAGCCGCCACACAAATCAGCAGCCCGACGACCCGCAGGATAACCCCGATCATCCCCCCATCCTGCCACACCCCACCCCCCTCCGGGCACAAAAAAACCGGGGCTATCGCCCCGGTTGGTCGGACAGGCCGCCGCTCACCGCGCCGCCAGGAGTTTCTCGTAAATCGCTTCGACAGCCTGCGTCTGCGCCCGCGCATCGTACTCGCGCAGCGCCCGCTCCCGCGCCACCACCCCCTGCTGCGCCCGCCGGGCAGAGTCCCCCAGCAGAGCCCCCAGCTTCCCGGCGAAATCCTCCACATCCCCCGGCCGCGCCGTCACCCCACCGCGTCCGTCCCCGAGAATTTCCTGGCAACCATCCACCGCCGAAACCACCGACGGCACCCCGCAGGCCATGGCCTCCAACAAAGTCATAGGCGTCCCCTCGTAATCCGAAGTGAGCAGGAACACATCCGCCGCCGCCAGCACCTCCCGCGAGTCCCGGAACCCGACGAAGCGCACATGGCCCGGCGCCAGTTCGCGCAACTTCTCCTCTTCCGGCCCGGTCCCGGCAATGACAAAATCCACCTCCGGAAAACGCGCCGCCACTTGCAGAAAAAGCGGCCAGTTTTTCTGCGGATGCAACCGCCCGAGCCCCGCCACGACAACCCGTCCGGGTGCCAGCCCGAGTTCGGCGCGGGCCGCTTCCCGCTCGGCGGGGAGCGCCGGAGAGAAACGCTGCGCGTCCACCGCATTGGACAACAGGCTCACTTTGCCCGCGGGAATCCGCTCCTTTTCGAGGAGAAAATCGCGCGTTGAGGCCGAAACCGCGAAAATATGCGACGACAGGAGGTTGGTTGCGCCGTCGGCCGCGACACACAACCACCGGTCCGCACGCATCCGGTCATTGCACTGGTCATGGTTGACCCGCAACCGCAACCCGCACAACGCGGCCAGCGGCTTGCCAATCCAGTTGGCACCGAAAAGATGGAAGTGTCCCACGTCGAAACGTCCGGCACGCAACAGGCGGGGCAGGGCCAGCAGATACCCCGGGGGCCACTTGGCCGCCGAAAGCGAGACGACAGGCACCCCCTCGTGCTCGAGAGCCGTGGCGAAGACCCCGCGGCCGTGCATGGCCGCCACGGTGAGATCAAATCGCCCGCGATCGTGAAATCGCGCAAAATTCAGCAACGTCGTCTGCGCCCCGCCCAGGTCGAAGCTGTCGATGACATGGAGGACCTTGATCATGAGGCAGTCAGACCTCGCAAAAACCTGTCCGTATTGACCCCGTTGTCGAGCCACTCCCGCACCATCCGCGCGGCCCCCTGCCCGGCTGCCGCCGTGGCGCCCGGATCCGCGAGCAAACTCCGCGCCCGCTCCACCAATGCAGCAAAGTCGCCATGGGCACAAAAGCCGGCACCGAATTTGCCGATCAAGCCGTCCGGATCGAGCTCGAGCGAAAGAATTGCCGCTTCGCCCTGTGCCGCTTGAATCATGTTGTTGGGGAAGCCTTCCGCCTCGGAGGTGCTGACGAGAAACTTAGCCGTGTCATAGCGATCCTGGATGGCAGTGTAGGGCACGGACTCGAGGAAGTTCACGTTGGGCAACGTCGACGCCCGGGCGGCGACCGCCTCCCACAGTGCGGCATCTTCGCCCGGGCAGATCATTTCGCAACGTGCCGCCGGGAGTCGCTCGGCCAGATCGAGAAAAAGATGCGGACGCTTGATCGGTTGGCAGCGCGCCACCCAGAGGAGGTCGATGTCTTTTTCCACGGCCCGCGGACGGCGCCGCGGTTGGATCAGGTTGCGATAGAGGCCGTGGGACAAGCCGGCCTTCCGGAAAAGCTCCGATTGATGTTCCGACATGGCGAAACGGCGGTCTGCGGCGCGCACGCCGCGTTCGAAGAGCCTCCCCCTCCAGCCATGCGTGCGCCCGAAGCTCCCGTCGATCTCGGGATCCAAGCTGCAGATGTAGACCAGCCGGTAGCCGAGCAGAGGCCTGAAGCGGGCCATGGCATCCAACCATGCGGTCCATCCGATGATGACCACAAAGTCCGGACGGTGTTCGCGGACAAGACCCACGACCCGCGGCAGTGCCGCCGCCGTGTCGGACAGTCCTCCGGTGTGGAAGCGGCCCGCAGTGCGCGTCAGCACGCCGTCGAACACCCGCCGGTCGGCTTGGCCACTGTCCCCACCGGCCAGGACGACTTCGTGTCCGCGTTTCGCCAGTTCCTTGGACAGCAGGGCGATTTGCAATTCGGAGCCTCCGGAAACCCTTGTCTCCTCCGGGTCGAGCGCGCGGTGCGCGTGGCTATTGAGAAAGAAAAATTTCATCGACCCACGAGA
>JBBEEK010000030.1:0-1309 GCA_040880825.1 Chthoniobacterales bacterium | reverse complement strand
TTCTCTGCGGGGAACGTGGACTTGGCGCGGAACCACGTCAACTGCCTTTTGGCATATTGGCGGGTGGCGGCGGTGAGGCCTTCGCGGCAAGCATCGAGCGGGAGGTCACCATCGAGGTGGGCCGTGATTTCCTTCCAGCCGAGAATCTGGCGCGCGGTGCCGCCGGCGACATGGCGCACGGCGCGGACTTCCTCGAGAGCCCCGCCGGCCAGACGCGCTTCGACGGCGGCGGCGATGCGGGCATTCAAGTCCTCGCGGTCGCGGGTCAGGACGACGCCGCGCAATCCGGCGGGCGTCGGCGGAGCGGTGAGAATTTGCGAGGCGGGCTGGCCGGTTTGAAGGCAGAGTTCAAGGCGCCGCGCGACGCGGCGTGGATTATGGATGTCGATCGCGGGGAGGCTGGCGGGGTCGAGTTCTTGCAGACGGGCGAGCATCTCTTTGAGCGTGAGACCGCGCACTTTTTCGCGGAGTGCGGGATCGATGGCGGGAAGTTGCGGGAGGCCGGCCATGAGGGCCTGCAAATAGAGTCCGCTGCCGCCGATGACGAAGGGAGTTTTTCCGCGGGCCACGATGTCCGTGATAACTTCAAGCGCGCGGTGAGCGAAACGCGCGGCGTCCATTTCTTCGGCACACGAGACCGATCCGAACAGATGATGCGGCACGAGCGCTTGCTCGCGGGCGGAAGGTTGTGCGCTGAGCACGGGAAACTCGCGGTAGAGCTGGAAGGCATCGGCGCAGACGATTTCGCCGTGGTGCTTGGGCGCGAGAGCGAGCGCGACCTCCGATTTGCCGACGGAGGTCGGGCCGGCGAGGAAGACGGCGTGACGGAGAATGGTGCGGTCGGACACGGGGGGCGATCGTAGCCGAGTTGGTGGCGGAAGAGCGACAGAGGAAGAGAACGACCGGCGCCGGGGACGGCGCCGCTACAGGAAATGTAGCGTCGGTCTATGACCGTCGGTTGCTTTCGTCTTTTTAACTGTTCCGGCGGTCATAGACCGCCGCTACAAATGATAGGTTTGCTGGATCACCCGCAAAACAGCACGGGCCGGCGTGAGCCGGCCCGTGGTTTGTTGGAATGTTTGAGACGGTCAGGCCTGCGGGTAGGATTCCTCGGCGCGCTCATCGGACGACACATCGTCCTCGCGATCACGGCCGATGGCGCGGTCGGTCGGGAGCTTGGCTCCGCTGACCACGAGCTTGCGGCCCATGTATTCTTTGTCGTGAAGTTCTTCGACCGCGCGCTTGGCCTCGGAGACGCTGTTCATCTGCACGAACCCGAAGCCTTTGGAGCGCTGGGTGTGCTTGTTGG
>JBBEEK010000029.1:0-1315 GCA_040880825.1 Chthoniobacterales bacterium | reverse complement strand
GCGCTCGAGGAGATGGCCCGTTTCAAAACCGGGGGTCTGCTTTTGCCCGATGGATGGCATTGGGACCTGCTGCGTATTTATGCCGACATCCGCGCCGGGATTGCCAAGGCGGTGGCTCAGCACGGTGGCAACGTGGTCTCCGTCGCGGTCGACACGTGGGGCGTCGATTACGGTTTGCTGGACTCCGGGGGAAGCATGCTCGGTTTGCCTTGGATGTATCGCGATGCCCGCACCGACGGCATGATGGATGCGGTTTCGGCCGTTGTTCCGCCCGGGGATCTTTATCGTCGCACCGGAATCCAGCCGATGTTCTTCAACACCATTTACCAGCTCTGCGCCGAAGTGCGGGCCCGTCCGGAGGTGGTCAAAGCCGCGTCACGGATCGCCTTCGTGCCCGATCTTCTCACCTACTGGCTGAGCGGCGAACGCACCGTCGAGCGGACCATCGCCAGCACTTCCGGCTTGCTCAAAGCAGGCACGGTGGAATGGGAGACCGAAGTGGCCGAGAAGCTCGGCATTCCGCCGTCCATCCTGCCGCCTGTGAGCGAACCTTGCACCGTGGCTGGTCGCTTGCGCGGCGATGATGGCAAACCGGGCACGATTGACGTCGTCCTCTGCGGCAGCCATGACACCGCCTCGGCGGTCGCCGGCGTGCCCAGCGCGGAAAAGAACCCGCTCTTTCTCAGCTCGGGCACATGGTCGCTGCTCGGTCGCGAGCGCGACGCTCCGCTCGTCACCGAGGCGACGGCCGCGGCGAAATTTTCCAACGAGCAGGGTCTGGCCGGCACCACGCGTTTCCTCAAAAACGTGGCCGGCATGTGGCTTCTCCAGGAATGCAAACGCAACTGGGAGTCGGAGGGCGAGGAGCTCGAGTATGAATCCCTCGTGGCCAAGGCGGCCGGCACGCACACCGATGTTTTCATCGACCCCGATGCCCCTGAGTTCGCGCGGCCTTGCAACATGCCCGCGGTCATTGCCGCGTGGCTGGAAAAATCCGGCCAAGTCGCACCGACCACCCGGGCGGGAATCACCCGTGTCATTTTCGAAAGCCTCGCCCTGAAATACCGTGTGCTCCTGCGCCGCATGAAGGAATGGATGCCGGACTTCCCCGACACACTGCACGTCGTCGGCGGCGGTTCGCGCAATGCGCTGCTCAACCAAATGACGGCTGACGCCTCAGGATTGCGCGTGCTGGCCGGACCCTCCGAAGCCACCGCGCTCGGCAATGTCGTGGCGCAAATGATCGCCCGCGGGGAACTTGCCTCGCTGACCGCAGGTCGCGCGCTGATCCGCGATTCCTTCGAAATCGGCGAGT
>JBBEEK010000028.1:37521-43504 GCA_040880825.1 Chthoniobacterales bacterium | reverse complement strand
TCGGCGAAGACGTGGCCGACGAAGACTTTGACTTCGATGCGCAGGGGGAGGCGCAGGGCGTCGTCGCTGACCCAGATCGTGCCGTGGTGGAATTTTTTGTGGGGCGTGAGCGAGTAGTCCTTGTTGATGCGGTCGATCTCGAGGGCTACGCGGATGGCTTTTCGTTTCTGTCCGCGCCAGGCGATTTTCTCGCGGCGTTCGACTTTGAGCGTCACCGCATACATCCAGTCGCCGGGAAAAACGGCCAGACGCAAACGGTCGCCGTCGCGCAGCGGCTGGCTGCGGGCCAGCAGCACGGCACCGGCCATGTCGCGCAGGCCGGGGACGTAGAAATTTTTCCATTTGGGCGGCTTGGCTCCCTTGCGGGTGGTTTCGCGCCAGGCGCGCGCGCCGCCCGGGGGGAATTCGACCTTCTCCTCGACGCGGTAGCGACGGTAGTTCTCGATCAAAGTGAAGCCGCGGGAGCGGAAATCCCCGGCGCCTACTTCCGTGCGGTAATCGGCATCGATTTTGTAAAGCGTGCGCGCCGCGCCTTTGGTGCCGCCGCGCACCGTGCCGGTGAAAATACCGCTCGGACCGCGCCGCAGGGTGACGTCGGCCTCCGCCGCCTCGATCCCGCTCCAGCCGAAAACGTAGCGCGCCGTGAGATCCGGCAGCAGGGGAAACGCGCCCGCCCGCAGACCCCGCACCTCCTCGCGCCAACCGGCCTGCAGCGGGCCGGCGACCAGCAACGCGAGGAGGATGGCGGCCACGCCGCGAAGGTCAGCTCTCGCGGTCATCGATTGCTTCCAAAACACGGGCGACGTCCGCGCGCTCGTCGGCGTCGAGTGCTCCGGATTCCACCGCGCCGTAGTTGAGTTCATCGCTACGATCGAGGATGGCCGCAAGTTCTTCGCGCTGCGCGAGGTTGGGGACGAGGCGCTCGAGCGCACCGCCGGCTGCAGTGCGATCCACTTCTTTGCCGTGCAGCACACCCAAATGGGCCACGATCACTTGCGCCGCCGCGTCATAAAACGCACGGCGCCCGGGCGGGGCGGCGCGGAAGATTGCCTGCGCCTCATGATATTCCGCGCGCAGGCGGGCGCGACGGGCGGCCGGACCACGACCGGCGCGGCGGCGGGCGAGAAACCAGAGGATCCAGCCGAGGAACAGAATGGCAATGAGGACTTGCAAGACGCGAAACCAGGGCGACGCGACCACCGGATCGAACGAACGGGCGACGCCCGGGGCGGCCGGCGGCAGGGCGCGTGGCCCTTCTGGCACCGGGGAGGGCGACGAAGCCACCGCGGCGGCCGGGCCGGCGGCGGCGCTGAGCGGTTCGGGAGGAAATTGCAGGCGGACAAATTTTTTCTCCTCCGGATCGAAATAGGAAAGTGTGCCGCCGGGTGACGCCTTCTGATCCTGCACGGGGATGAGCTGGAATTCGAAATACTTGATGCCGCTGCCGTCCGCGGCGGACCGCTCGACGGTTTCACCGGCGTCATAAACCCGCCAACCGGCAGCCGAGGCCGGATCGAGCACCGGCTTTTGCATGGCGCGGAGATTGCCGCGTCCTTCCACACCGAGGCGCAAGGTGACCGGCTCACCCGCTGCGGCCACCAGCGGATCAACCTGCGGCGCCAGCGCTTGGAACTGCCCGACACCCCCGGTGAAATCCTCCGGACGGTCCGCCGGCAAGGGGGCGACTTCAAGCGGCAACGGGTCCGAGGCGCGCGAGAAATTGGTCCAGCCCGCGGTCGGCGAGCGCCCATCCGGTTGGTCAGTGGTATGCCGACCCTGCAGTGTCAGCGCTGGAATTTCCAACGGACCCGTGCGCAAGGGCACGACCGTCGTCTGCAGAGTGACCCGGTAGTAGGGGACCCCGTTGTTCGTGACTGTCGCGGGGTCGAGTTCCTCGACGGCATCGGAAAAAAATCCACTGCCGGCGAGCGAGGGGCGCAGCAGATCTTGGAAGGTCCGGTCGGCCCGCAGAAAAAACTCCCAAGTCACGGGGACGGCTTGCCCGAGATACACGTTGGTGCTGGCCACGGAAGGTGCGCCCGCATCGACGACCGCCGCGCCGGCCGGTGACTTGGTGGAGGCTGACGCGGGCGGGGTCACACGGGCAGGAGCCGAAGTCTGGGACGCCGCCGCAGGGACCGCCGCGGGCGCCGGGGCGGCGGCCGACGCGGCGCGACCTTGCAGCCATTTCAAGCGATCCGTGTCACTGCCTGCCGGCATGGCTTTTTTCGACGACTCGCGCGGCGCTTGGGGCGCTGCCGACGCCAACCGCGCCCCGCGCACCTCGATGGTCCGCGCGGGGGAACGAATCGTTTTGCCGCCCGCCGGCCACTCTCGCTTCGGCACGACAAACTTTCCGGGCGTTTCCGCCACCGCTTCGTAGATATAGAGCCGTCCGTGATCAGGGCGCACTTCGCCCTTGGAAAGACCGGGTAGCAGCTGGCTGCCGACGTATCGGAAAACAAGTGCACCCGCAGCAATGGTGGATGGAACATCGACCGCTCCGACTCCCTCGAAGCGGTAGATAATTTCGACGGGCTGACCGGTCTGGTAGGGACCTTTGGCGACAAGATCGAGCGAAACCCGGGGAGCGCCGGAGGCGGGCAGAGCGGTCAGCGCCCAGCAAGCCATGCACTGAAAAAGGAAGAACCACTCCGTGGGGCGTCGGATTCGCATGCGCCTCCATACTATCTATCGCGCGGGCGGCGCAAAGCGCGGATGAAGGCTGATTCTTCTTTCACGCGGCTCGGGGGAATGGTAACCAACACGCGATGCGTGTCCGGCTGCACTGCGAGACGGAAGCCGACTCTTGGGATGCCGAAATCAGCAGCCGCATGCTGTTCCTCGACCTCGGAGGGGAGCACGGTTTACGGCGCGAATCGCTGGCCGCGGCCACGGTGAGCGAGAGCACGGCTTTTGTGCGGCTGGATTTCGGGGCGGACGGTATCTGGCGCGCGCAGGCCTCGTCCGGCGGACCGGAAGTTTTTCTCAACGGCAGCCTGCTGGTGCACCCTCGACCACTGCAAAGCGGCGATCTGCTGCAAGGCGAGCACTGGAGCGCGGACTTCCACCTTGAGTTCCCGCCGCCGCTTTTCAACGGTCAGCCTTTCGCCGAGGTGCCCCTGGCCGGTGTGGCGGAGATCAGCATCGGACGGCAGGAGGCCGGCGAGGAGACCACGGAAGACTGCATCGAACTCGATCCGGACCTCACCCAAATCTCGCGCCAACACGTCGTGGTGGAGCACCGCGAAGGACGCTATGTGGCGCGCGACACGAGCCTCGCGGGGGCGACACTCAACGGCCAACGCTTCGACACGCGCCCGCTGGTCGTCGGCGACCGGCTGATCATCGGCCCCTACAGTTTCGAGTTCACCGGCTACTCGCTGCGCGCGGTCCATCCGCGCATCGGCGCGGAAATCCACGCCTCGAACGTCGGCGTCGATGCCGGCGGCCGCACCATTCTCGACGGCGTCTCGCTGCAGATCCCCGCCTGTTCATTCGTCGGCATCCTCGGCGGCAGCGGACAGGGCAAAACGACCCTTATGACCGCCGTCTGCGGGATCCGCCGGCCCACGCGCGGATCCGTGACCATCGATGGCGCGGCGGTCGGCTACGTGCCGCAGGATGACATCGTCCACGTCGAACTGACCGTCGAGCAGGCCATCCGCCACAGCGCCAAGCTGCGGTTGGACGCGCGCATTCCCCCGGCGGAAATCCGCGCGCTGGTCGACGAGATTATCCTGCGCCTCGGACTCGAGGAGCACCGGCACAAGCAGATCAACCGCTTGTCCGGCGGACAACGCAAGCGGGTGAGCATCGCCACCGAGTTGCTGGCCAAACCGGCCGCGCTGTTCCTCGACGAGCCCTCCTCCGGACTCGATCCCGCCACGGAATACCACCTCATGCGGCTGCTGCGCCATCTCGCGGCGGCGGACTGCACGGTGGTCTGCACCACGCATGTGCTGGGGCGGGCGTATCTTTTCGACCGTCTACTCTTCATCCACGGCGGGCGCCTCGTCTTCGACGGCCCGCCGGAGGAAGCGCGTGAATTTTTCCAGGTCGAGTCGCTCGATCAGGTTTATGTCAAACTGGACGGCAGCAAGGAATCCGCCGCCGAATTGGAAGCCCGCTTCCAGCAATGGCGCGAGGCGCGAGGCGGCCGGGCTGAATTGCCGGTGCGACCGGCCGACGCGGCCCCGCCGGCGCGGCGCGGGCGCGGGTTGGCCGGTCATGCCGGCGCGTTCCTCACCCAACTGGCCCGCCTGCGCGACATCACGGTGTCCGACCGCCTCGCGCTGCTCTACCTGCTGGCGCAGCCGGTGCTCATCGCGCTGCTCATCGGCTGGGTGGCCGAAGACTACGTGCTGCGGCTTTTCCTCTGCCTGGTGGCCGTGTTGTGGTTCGGTTGCAGCAATGGCGCGCAGCAGATCGTGAAAGAACGACCGGTCTTCACGCGCGAAAAAATCTGCGGCGTCGGGGCCAATCCGTATCTGCTCTCGAAATACTGGCTGCACGGCGTCACCACCGCCGCGCAAGGCTTGCTGCTTTTCCTCGTCGCGCAGACCACCGCGCTGGTGGTGCATCCGCCGCTGGTCGGTGCGGGGCAGATGATCGCGGAGATGAATCGCCTCGAGCGTGACCGCGCCGACGCGGTGGCACGCGCCACCCGGCCGCAGATCGAATTCGCGGCTGTCGAGGAAGGACAGCCGACGCCGCCCCCGATGGAAGGGCAAACCTCCGCCGCGCAGGAGCCCGGCGTTTCTTTGGTCAAGGCCGCGGCCGCGCGCTTGGCTTGGTTCTGCGGCGGGGGGGAGAACATGGCCGAAGCCAGCCGCGATGACGGCGCGGGATTCTGGAAGACGTGGACGGCGACGATCGGGCTCAAGTCGCTGGCCCTGGCCGGCACGGCGCTGGCCGGCGTGGCCATGGGGCTGGCCATCTCCGGCCTCGTCCAGACGAGCACGCAGGCCGTGCTCTGGGTTCCGCTCATCCTCATCCCGCAGATCCTGCTCGGCGGCGTGGTGCTGGTCCGACCGGAGTTGTCCGCCTCGGCGCGCGTGCTGGCTTCCCTGACCCCGAGCTTTTCCGCCCAACGCATCCTCGACGTGTCGAATGTCTACGGGCTGACCGTGCCCCTGCTGAGCAACCGCACCAAGCTGCCGGTCTTCCTCACACCGGGCGAGAAGGAGCGCATCGAGTGGACGCTGGGGGACAAAAAATTCTCCCAGAGCTACGACCGCCTGTCGCCGGTCAATCGCTCGTGGCAGAACCTGCTCGTCTATCCCGCGGCCCGCGGCCAGCACATGCCGGCCTTCGACGAGATCATCACCAAAGACAATTCACGGCAGAAAAAATTCCACGACACCACCGCGGTGCGCAACGACGTGCGTTACCCGAAAGGCACGGTCTACGAGGATCTGCGCCCGGCCGTGCAGGCCGCCGCGGTGCTGGCGGTCTGGGTTGTGCTCAGCTACGGACTGACCCTCTGGGCGCTGCGCCGCGTGGCGGCACGGACGGGTTAGAATTGCTGCGTGTTTTCTGCTGCGCGGGCCCATTGCCGCGAAACAATCGATCCGTCGGCGGGGAAGCCGAAGAGCAACAAGGCGAGCGAACCGGCGCGACTACGGATTCGAGTAGCTCGTCGGCTTGCTCACCGCCTCGAAACCATCGCCCATGTTGGTGGCGACGCTGGCGGGAGCTTTGCGCACGGAGGCCGGCTTGCTGGCCGTGGTCGGCTTCGGCGCAACCAGGACGTAGGTATTGCGGGTGCAGGCTCCGAGCAAAGCGGATGCGGCGATGAGCGTAATAGGGAGGATGAGTTTTTTCATAGGATGGGTTTGGGTTGAGTTGTGGGGTGGGAAAATCATCAAGGACCGGCCGGGCTGACCGTGCCGGTGACGGCGACATTGACCGGCGTCGCGCCATCGCTTTCGACCACGATGTCTCCCGTCAGTTCGTCGATGGGTTGGGCCCCGGGGTCGAG
>JBBEEK010000028.1:0-37421 GCA_040880825.1 Chthoniobacterales bacterium | reverse complement strand
TTTCGACCACGATGTCTCCCGTCAGTTCGTCGATGGGTTGGGCCCCGGGGTCGAGGCGCACCATGATCGTGGTGTCACCCAAACCGCCATCACTAGGCTGAATGGACAGACTGCGGCTGTAATCGACGCCGTCCTTGGAAACCTGCACACCCGCCGGCGCATTCAAGCGCACGGCACCGCGCAGGGCGTTGCCTTTGACCGTGAAGCTTCGCGGCTCGGAGGCCGTGCCGGAGACGGTGCTCAGCTTACCGGGCGCACCGGTCGCTGACAGACTGGGGTCTTGGGGAGTCGGTGATGGGGTTAAAAATGGGGTAGGAGATGGCGCTGCCCCCCCGCCCGGCAAGCCGGCCTGCAAACTGGCTTTCTCCGCGCCGCGCCGGCCGACGAGCACGCACCATGAAGCGATGCCTTCGGCTCCCGCCATGTGGAGATAGACGATGGCGGTGCCGTTGTAGCTCGAGCGGAACTGGACGCCGGCGTTTTTCTGGCGGCGACGGTCGTCGAGGATGAGGTTACCGACTTCGTCATAGACGTAAATGTCCACGTCGCGCGCCATGCCGTCGGTTCCGGCGAGGAAGACGTAGTCGAGCCCGCGGTTGACCGGGACGAAGAACTGGATGACCCCGCCTTGGCCGACCAGGCCGAAATTATCGGTCGGGGCGATGACAAAACTGCGGTCGATGTAGGTTTTGGCCATGCGGTAGGCCACGTCCTCGGCTTGGGCCGGGTCGGCCGCGGCGGGATGGGCCGCGAAAACGGCCGAGGCCATAAGCAGGAGGGCGATTTTGCGGGGAGCGGTAAGTTTGTTCATAGGCTTGTGGTGGGTCGGGGGGTTGGTGGAAGGCGCGGTCATTTGGTCGTAATGGCCATCACGGCGGTGTCGCTTACGGACTTGAGTTGCTCGACTTTATCCTGCGCGACCGGGGCGGTGAGCGGGACGTCGACAATCTGCGCGGCTTGCCCGACGGCCAGGCGGATCTGGCGGACTTTTTCCGATTCCTGGAACGCAGCCGGCAGGGCGGCCAGTTGCTTGTCGAGTTCGGCGGCGAGGACGGGTTCGCGCAGGATGTTGGACAAATCGGGCGTGTAGTTGGCGAGGATGAGGCTGCTGGCGTAGCGCGCGCCTTGCAGCCAGCCGGAAGCGATGACCAGCGTGCGGTCGTTCTGGTTCTCCGGCGTGTTGAGCTTCTTCATGATGTCGGCCTGCAAGAAACCGAGTTCGAGGTAGACCATGAGCCACTCGCCGCGGTTGGCGAAATCGCGGACTTGCCGGGCGCGCTTCATATCCTCGTCGGTGGCGCCGAGATTTTTGCCGAGGGCCTCGAGCTGGTCGGCGCTGCGGTTGAGTTTCTCCACGTCCTGCGCCTTGATGGCGACAATGCCGTCGGCGATTTTCACCCCGAGCGCCATGGCGGCATCGGCTTGGTCGGGAAAGTCGTTGGCATCGACATCCACGGCGATGCCGTCAGCCAGCGCGCTCCAGTCGATCTTGCCGGCGCCAACGGATTCCTCGATGGCGATGAGCTTGTCGGAGGGATTGGGCAGCGGCAGCGGCGCGACCTCGGCTTTGCTTTTGTCGAAGGCGGGTTTTTCTTTTTCGTCCTGCGCGAGGACCGGCGCGGAGAGAGTGAGAAGGACAAGGAGGCTGAGGAGTTTTTTCATCGGTGGGAAGCTTGGGAGGTGATTCTTGAAGTGATCTCTTTAGGAATTGCCTCTGCCGTTGGCAACTTTAAAATCTTCTATTATCCGTTGTCGAATGCCCCCGAGATCCATCGTCCGCGCCATCTTTGCCCTGCCTCTCCTGGGGGCGGTCTTGGCCGGCTGCGAATCGGAAGATCCCAAGATCCGGCAAGAGATAGCCGAATTGCGGACGCGCCTCGGCGACCTGGACCGCGAGAAGGCCCGGCTCGAAACCGAACTCAAGGAGGCCCGCAGCAAGGCGGCCCGCAGTGATTTCCTCGGCCGCGAGGTCTTGGGCCGCAATCTTGAGAGCCTGATGCCGGAGTTGCGCGCCACCCTCACGCGCGCCTTTCCCGGCCTGACGGTCGATCCGGTCAGCTCCAGCACCATCTCCACGCCCCTCGATGAGCAGGGTTTTCCCTACAACACCGAACTCACCTTCGGCTTGTCCGGAGGAACGGGGCAGCGCGTGAGCACTTACACCATCAATATCAAGGCCGACCGCGAGGGAAAATGGCGTCTGCCCGATCTCGGCGCCATCGCCGCATTGCAGGAGCGCCGCTCCGGCGGCGGCGGACAACCAGCGCCGCAAGCAGGACCGGCGCCAAATGGTCCGCGCCTCATCGATTGGGGCGAGCAAAATGCCGGTGCGGCCGCCCCCGCCCCCGCCCCGCCGTCTTCACAACCGGCGCCCGCCGCCCCGTCATCGCGTCCGAGCCAGCCCGCGACGCAGGCGCCCTTCCCCGTGCAAGACAGCCGCACGATCCAATTTGACTGATTCCTCCGACTCCCCTGCCCCGGCGTGGTCCCCCCCGCCGGACGCCTCGGCGGCCGTCAGGCTGCCGGACTTCCTCGCGCCGCTGGTCGAGCGCCTCGCGGAAAAAGTGCACGATCGATGGGCCGCGCAGCGTTTGGAGGAAGGATGGACCTACGGGCCGCGACGCGACGACGAGCGCAAGACCACGCCGAACCTCGTGTCCTACGCCGCGTTGCCGGAAGTGGAGAAAAATTACGACCGCACCACCGCGCTGACCACGCTGCGCGGCCTCTACCAGGATGGCTACCGGATCGCGGCCGCGGCCAAGACGGACGACGTCGCCGCGGACGAAGCGCGGGTCGTGGCCGCCGCACTCGAGGCCGCGGACAGTCTGCGCTTCGAGGAAGCAGACCTGCTGTGGCGGGCTCATTTGCCCGATTTCTGGCTCCACCACCCCGTGTTGCTTTACCGTCTGGCGCGCCGGGCGTCCGACGCCGGATGGCCGCTGCTCGCTTTCGACATGGTCTCGCGCACCCTGGCCGCGGGCGGGAGCGACGAAATGCCGCCGGAACTCGAAGCGCGGCTGCGCTACCTCGCCGCGTTGTCGCTCATGGAAGTCGGCGCCCTGGAACGCGCCTCGCAGGAAATCGCCAAAATCGGCAGCGAACAATGGCTCGGCGGCGATCTGCCGGGACTGCGCGGCCGTCTGGCCAAGGCGCGCGGGTTGCGGGCCGCCGAGCCCGGCGAAGCGCGGCGGTGCTTCGAGGAGGCGCGCGCCACTTACCATGCGGCTTATGACACAGTTCGCGATCTTTTCGGCAAAGAGAACAGTCTTGAGTCCGCCACCTCGGCCTACTACCTCGGCATCAATGCCGCCGCCATGGCCGCCTGGTCGGGACGCCGCGACGAAGCGCACGGGCTGGCCGCCGAGGTGCTCGGCCTGTGCGACGCCGTGGAGAAAAAACGCGGTGAGGCAACCCCCGACCCCTGGCTCGAGGCGACGCGCGGCGAGGCGCACCTTCTGCGGCACGAAGCGGAACCGGCCGCCACCGCTTACCGCGCCGCCGCGCAGGCCCTGCGCAACCGCTGGCGCCCGCTGCAATCCATGCGGCGGCAGGCGCTGGAAACCGCGCGACGCACCGGCTTCCCGGAAAACGAGGTGGCCGCTTGGTTCCGCCTCCCGGAGTTGCGTGTGGCCGGCGTCGGCGGACCCGCCGCGGACGCGCCGCCGGAAGACGCGGTGGTTTTTTATTACCTGCACGAGCCCGGGCAACTGACGGAAGCCGCGGCCCTGGCCGCCCATTGCTCGGAATTCCAACTGGGGCTGGAGGAGCCGCTGGAAAAATTCCGCGACCGGTTGTCGCCCGCCGAGCATGCCCTGCTCGAGACCGTGATGCGCCGCGCCACGCGCGTGCTCGGACAAAAGGAAACGCAGATCGTCCGCGAAGATATCAGCCCGGCCCTGGCGCGCGCCTTCTTCCGCGGTTCCGTGTTGCTGCGGTCCGGCGAGCTCGACATCGTGCCGACCGGATTGCCGCCGGCCGAAGCAGCGGATCTCGGGGTGCCGGGCGACGGCGCGCCCTTCCGGGCCGTGCTGTGCGCCGATGCGAAAGGCTACAGCCGGTTGGATGCGCCGCGGTTGCGCGTCTTCGCGCGCGAATTTCTCGGACGCGTGGGCGCCGCGGTCGACCACTTCCGCGACCGGACGGTGACGATCAAGACGGCCGGCGACGGGCTTTTCATGGTCTTCAAAGACTTGCCGGACGCCATCCGTTGCAGCCTCGAGCTGCGCGACGCGATCCGCGCCGTCGATTGGTCGGCCCTCGGGCTGCCGGAGGATCTCGGGCTGCGCATCTCGCTCGATGCGGGTCCGGTGCTCGAATTCGACGACCCGGTGAGCGGTTGCCGCGACGTGGCCGGCAGCTTGGTCAACCGGGCGGCGCGCATCGAACCAATCACGCCGGTCAACCATGTCTATGCCAGCCGCACGGTGGCCGCGCTGGCCACCGCCTTCGGTATTCCCGGGGTACGCTTCGAATACGCGGGGGAAACCCCACTACCCAAGGGCTTCGGCGCCTTCCAGCTTTACCATTTGACCCGCGCTTGAGCGGTGGCGCAGCCCCGTTCTTGCGCCGCGTCGGGGCGGCTGCCAGACTTGCCGGTTGGTTGCCTCGGGCCCTGATGCATGAAGAAGGAAGACATTGCCATTATCGGAATGGGCTGCCGCTTTCCCGGCGGTCTGAACAATCCGGAGGATTTCTGGAACTTCCTGCTCGAAGGACGCGAGGCGGTGTCCGAAATCCCGGCCGACCGCTGGAACATCGCGCGCTTTCATGACACGGAGGCCGGGTTGCCCGGCAAATCGATCGCCAAGCGCGGCGGGTTCATCAATGGCATCGACCAGTTTGACCCGCAATTTTTCGGCATCTCACCCCGCGAGGCTCCCTCCATCGATCCGCAGCAACGCCTCCTCCTCGAGACGGCTTGGGAGGCGATGGAGGATGCCGGCCTCGTGCTCGACTTGGGCAACGGCACGGACATCGGGGTCTTCGTCGGCGTCTCGCACAACGATTACCAGTCGATCCAGGGCGGCGGGGGCGACCGTTCGCGCATCTGCGCGCACACCCCGACCGGGCACGCGCACAGCATCGCGGCCAATCGCATTTCTTATTGCTTCAACCTGACCGGGCCGAGCATCGCGATGGACACCGCCTGCTCGGCGGCGCTCACCGCGGTGCATATCGCCTGCGAGCAGCTGGCGGCGGGGCATTGTCCGGTGGCCATGGCCGGCGGCGTGACGGTCATGATCACGCCCGAGGGCTTCATCGGATTCTCGCGCGCCAGCATGCTTTCCCCGGAAGGTCGCTGCAAAGCGTTCGACGCGTCGGCCGACGGTTTCGTGCGCGGCGAAGGGGCCGGCATGGTGGTGCTCAAGCCGTTGGCGCGGGCCCTGGCCGACGGCGATCCGGTTTACGCGGTGATCCGCGCCACGGCGACGAACCAAGACGGACACACCAACGGCATTTCCCTCCCCGGCCAGAAGGCGCAAGCCCGGTTGGTCAAAAAGGCCTGCGTCATCGCCGGCATTGATCCGTCCGACATCGGCTACGTGGAGGCGCACGGCACGGGCACCGCGGTCGGTGATCCGATCGAAGCGCATGCGCTGGCCGAAGCGCTTTGTCAGGAACGTCCTGCCGGACACCCTCTGGTCATCGGTTCGGTGAAGACGAATCTCGGACACCTCGAGACAGCCGCCGGCGTGGCCGGACTGATGAAAGCCGCGCTGGTGGCCAACCGCGGAAAAATCCCGCCGAGCCTGAATTTCAAGGAACCGAGTCCGCACATCGATTTCGAGGCCTGCCGTCTGCGCGTGCCGGTGGCCACCGAGGATTTCCCGGGCGATGGAAAAAAACCGCGCACCATCGGCGTGAATTCTTTCGGTTTCGGCGGGGCCAACGCACACGTCATTCTCTCCGAACCTCCCGCGCGCCCCGAGTCGTCCGCTGTCGTCGTCGAAGACAATCGCGCCTGGCCTTTCGTCCTCTCCGCGCGTTCCGAAGAATCGCTCAAGGCCTCCGCCGCGAACCTCGCGTCATGGATCGAGGCCAAGCTTCGCGCCAACGGCGTATCATCGCTGCTGCCGGATCTGGTTCACACGCTCGGCGCACGACGCAACCATCATTCTTACCGGCTGACCGGTGCGCCGAAATCGGACCGTCAACTGGCTGACGCCTTGCGCGAATTCGCGCAGGAAGGCGCCAGTCCGGAGTTGAAAACGTCGTTCACACCCGCACCCGAACACGCCCCGCGCATCGGCTTTGTCATGAGCGGACAGGGGCCGCAATGGTGGGGGATGGGACGCGAACTCATGCGGACCGAACCGGTTTTCCGCGCAGCCATGGAACGCTGCGCGGCGGCCATGGCCCCGCATGCCCGTTTTTCCCTCTTCGAGGAATTGATGCGCGATGAGAGTGAAACGCGCCTTGGTCAGACCGAATTCGCCCAACCCGCCATTTTCGCCATGCAGATCGCACTGGCCGAACTATGGAAGTCCCGCGGCATCGAACCTTCGTGCATCGTCGGCCACAGCGTCGGCGAGGTGGCCGCGGCTTGCCTCGCGGGGATCTTCACGCTCGAGGAGGCGGCCGAGATCATCGTGATTCGCGCGCAGTCGATGCAGGATTGCACCCACGGCGAAGGCGCCATGCTGGCGGTGGGACTCTCGCCGGCGGAAGCCGGAGAATTGATCGCCCGCCATGATCCGGAAGTGAGCATCGCGGCCTTCAATGGTCCGAAGTCGCTCACCATGTCCGGACGCAAGACGTCCCTCGAAATAATGGCGGCCGAACTGGAGACGGCGGGAATTTTCGCCCGCTTTGTGCGCGTCAGCCATCCCTTCCACCACGCCATGATGCAACCGGCGGCCGACGCCGTGGAAAAGCGCTTGGCGCATTTGCAACCGCGCGCCGAGACCGTGCCTTTTTTCTGCACCGTGACCGGCGAACGTTGCCGCGGCGAGGACTGCGTGGCCTCCTATTGGGCGCGCGGGATCCGTCAGCCGGTGCGCTTCGTCGAAGCGGTCGGCTCCATGGCAGAGCACGGCGTGGACATCTGGCTGGAATTGAGCGCGCACCCCGCGCTGGCCATTTCCATCCAGGAATGTCTGGCCGGCAACGGCGGGAAAACACAAGTCGTCTCCTCCACGCGACGCGAACGCGAGCAGGAAGCTCTGGTCGAGGCGGCCAACGACCTGCACCGTCTCGGCGTCGAGCTGCGCTTCGAGGCGATGACTCCGTCCCGTCGTCTGCTCAAGTTGCCGACTTATCCCTGGAACAAAGCCCGCTGGTGGAGCGAGTCGGGTGAGGCCCAGCACGGGCGGCTTCATCCCGGCGGTCGCGGGTTGCTCGACGCCAAACTGCTGCGTTCCGTGCCGACCTGGACCTGCCGGCTCGACGAACGTCACCTCGCCTACCTGCGCGACCACCGCGTCGACAAACACATTGTCTTTCCCGCCGCCGGCTTCATCGAAATGGCGCTCGAGGCCGGGCGCGAATTGTTCGAGGGACGGCCCTTCGCCGTCGAGGAATTCGAAATCCGCAAGCCCCTCATCGTGCCGGAGGCGGTGGAGGATTTGGTCATGGAGCTGACCTACGACCCGGTCGAACGCACCTTCAACATCCAAAGCCGCTTCGAGCCCTCGCCCAATTGGTCGGTGCATGTCGTCGGCTCGCTGCGGTCCGAGCGCGTCGCGTCGGCATTCGAAAATTCGCCCTGGCAAGATGCGACCGCCGGATTCGAAGGACAATCGCCGGAAAGCTCGTACGAAACGATGGCGCGCCTCGGTCTGCCCTACGGTCCGGAATTCCGTGCCGTGCGGGAACTGGCCACGCGCGCCGGCCGTTCCGCAGGTCGCGTTTCGCTCTCGGAGACCGCGGCCGAACGCGCCGGCGACTACGCAATGCATCCGGTCATCATGGATGCCGCGCTCCACGTCTTCTCGGCCGGGGGCCGCGCCATGGAAGGCCTCGAGGAAAAAATGAAATTGCCGGTGCGTTTCTCGCGCATCCTTTTCCTGCGCACTCCCGGGGCCGCGGCACGGGTCCGCGCCGAAGTGACGCAAAACAACGACGAGCTGATCGAGGGCAATATTTCACTTTATGACGAAGCCGGGCGTCCGGCCGTTTACGTCGAAGGCTTCCGCGCCGTGGCTTTGTCCTTCGGCAAAAAAGGCGGAACATCCGGCTGGCGCGACCTCGTTTACCATCTCGATTGGCAGAGGTTGCCGGGGCCGGCCGACACGCTGGAAACTCCCGGTGTCCCGCTGGCGGAATTGCAGCGCTCGGCCGCGGAGGCGGGGTCCAGCGTCGTCGCCCTGCGCGGCGAAGACAACATGCGGCAGGTCATGGGCGAGGAGGATGATCTCGCCGCCGCTTTCGTGGCCGCCGGCTTGCACGAGATGGGCGTGCGCGAGGGCGGCAACTTCACCGCCGGCTCGCTCCGCGTCGTCGAGCCGCAGCAGCGCGTCTTCGCCCGCTTGATGGAAGCGCTGGCCGGACGCGGCGCGCTTGCGGCGCGGCAGGATGGTTGGGCGGCGACGGACCACTTCGATGCGTGGGCCGGCACGGCCGAAGACAAATTGCGCACCTTTCTCCAAGCCCGCCCCGAGCACTATCCGCAGGCGCTCTTGGGCGCGACCACCGGACGGAACTTCGCCGCGATCATGCGCGGGGAGAAGGACGCCGTGCAGGTCCTCTTCACCGGGGCCGGTTCCGATTTGCTCGAGCATTTTTACAGCGACGGCATCTTTTCCTCGCCCTGGCTGGCCGGCGTGGCCACCGCACTGCGGCGCTCCGCCTTGGCTTTGCCCGAAGGTCGCGGGCTCCGCATTCTTGAAGTCGGCGCGGGCACGGGCGGTTTGGCCGCTTATGTCCTTCCGCGTTTGCAGCGTGAACTGCATCGCTACGTGTTCACCGACGCGTCGGCCGCCTTCTTCCCCTCGGCGCAGCAAAAGCTGGCCAGCTTCCCCGAGGTCGAATACCAGCCGCTCGACTTGAATCGCGAGCCTTTCGAACAGGGATTCGATGAAGGCTCCTTCGATTTCATCATCGGCACGAATGTCCTGCATGCCGCGTGCGATTTACGCGCGACTTTGCGGCGTCTCCACCGCCTGCTTGCCCCCGGCGGGACGCTGGCTTTTGTCGATGTGGCTTCGCCGCGCACCTGGACCGAGTCCGTCTTCGGGCTCACGTCCGGTTGGTGGAGCATGACCGACACCGACCTGCGGACCGATCACCCGCTTCTCGGGCGCGAACGGTGGGAGGAACTATTGCGCGAATGCGGATTCGCGGAGACCGCAAGCGTGCCGGGTCTGGCCGGGCCGGAGGGCGGGGAGTCGCAATTTCTGGCCATGGCGCGCAAGGCGGAAGAAAGCGCCGTCGCCGGCCAAGCGGTGGAGATGCCGGCGGCCGGTTGGTTGGTTTTTGCGGACGACGCAGGCACCGGCGCCGGACTGGCCACTTCCCTTGTCGCGGCCGGCGGAACCTGCGGCGTCGTGCGTCGGGGCACGGACTTCAGCGCCAGCCAGGACGGATACACCATCGATCCATCGAGCGAGGCCGATTGGGCCAAGCTGGCCGAGGCGGTGTCCGCCGAGATACCCCGGCGTATCGTTTATTTGTGGGGCCTGGCCACGGCCCGCGACGGCGAGTTCCAACGCGATGCCACGGCCCTGCGCAATCTTTCCGTTTTCCTCGGCCGGTTCGGTGCGGCGGCCAGCGGTCTCCGGGTTGATGTGGTCACCCGCGGCGCGCAACCGGTCGGACGCGATCGCCAATCCATCGACCTTGGCGCGGGCGCCGTGTTGGGAGTTTTCCGCGTCCTGCTCAACGAAAACCCCCACGTTGTGGTCCGCAGCATCGACCTTCCACCGCGCGCTTCGGCCCGCGATGCCGCAATCCTGCATGGCGAACTTTCCCGCGATGAGCCGGAACGCGAAATCGCCCTGCGCGACGAGGCCCGCTACGGACTGCGTCTGACCCGCGGCTTGCCGGTCCGCACCCGCGAACTCGGCCCCGAAGTCCCGCTGCGCGTCGAATCCCTCGAGCGCGGCGTGCTCGACAGTCTGCAACTCACAGCTTTCACCATGCCCGTTTGCGAACCGGGTCAGGTGCTGATCCGCGTCGAGGCAGCCGGCTTGAATTTCCGCGACGTCCTCAAGGCGCTGGGACTTTATCCGGCCGAGACGGCCGATGCCCGCATGTATGGCGACGAGGTGGCCGGCGAGGTCCTCGCGGTCGGCGACGGCGTGACCCACGTCAAACCGGGCGACCGTGTTTTCGGCCTGGCCGTTTTCGGTTTGGCTACGCACACGCTGGCCCGCGCAGAAGATGTGTTGCCCATTCCCAAGGGGATCACCCCCGAGCAGGCCGCGACGATCCCGGTCGTTTTCATGACCGCGTGGCATTCGCTGGTCAACGTGGCACGGATCCGCGCCGGCGAAAAAATCCTCGTGCACGCCGGAGCTGGCGGGGTCGGCATGGCCGCCATCCAGATCGCGCATCACCTCGGGGCCGAAGTCATCGCCTCGGCCGGCAGCCCGGCCAAGCGCTCCCTGCTCCAGACGCTCGGCGTGGCGCATGTGGTGGATTCACGCCGCGGTGATTTCGCCGAGGAAGTCAAACGCCTGACCGGCGGACGCGGCGTTGACGCGGTTCTCAACGCCCTCGCCGCCGAAGCCATTCCCATGGGCCTCTCGTGTCTGGCCGAATTCGGACGTTTCATCGAGATCGGCAAGCGCGACATCTACCAGAATTCCAAACTGCCCATGTGGCACCTGCGCAAGAACGCGTCCTTTCACGTGGTCGCCATGGATGCCGTCTTCGCCGGCGACGCGGCCCTGACCCGCGAACTCATGACGGAAATCGCCGCGCTCGTCGCCGCCGGAAAATTGCGTCCGCTCTTGCACCGCTCTTTCCCCGTCAACCGCCTCGACGCCGCTTTCCGTCTCATGGCCGGCGGCAAGCACACCGGAAAGGTCATCTTGAATTTCGCCGAACCCTTCGTCTCGCGCCAAGGCGAAATTCCCGCCGCGCCTTTCCGTGTCGATGCGGAGGCGCTTTACCTTGTCACCGGGGGATTCGGCGGCTTCGGACGCAGTCTGGCCCGTTGGCTGGCGGAAAAAGGCGCGCGTCATCTCGTCCTGACCAGCCGTCAGGGCGCGGCTGCACCGGGCGCGGACGAATTCATCGCCGAGTTGCATGCGGCCGGCACGGAGGTCCTCGCGGTGGCCGCGGATATCGGGACGCCCGAGGGCGCGGATGCCGTCATGACCCGCATCCGCGCGGCCGGACGTCCGCTCAAAGGCGTATTTCATCTGGCCATGGTCCTTGATGATGCGCCCTTGGCCGACCTGACGGAGGACCGCATGGCGTCCGTCCTCAATCCCAAAGCCCGCGGCGCCTGGCTCCTGCACGAGGCCACACACGACCAACCGCTCGACGCTTTCGTCATGTTTTCCTCCGCCTCGAGCATTTTCGGCAACCCCGCACAAGGCAACTATTCCGCGGCCAACGCTTTCCTCGACTCGCTGGCCCATCACCGCCGGTCTCTCGGACAACCGGCCCTCGCGGTCAATTGGGGTGCGCTCGGCGGCGAAGGCTACGTGGCGCGCAACGAACGCGTGGCCGAATACCTCGCGCGCATCGGCACAGGTCTCGTCGAACCGCGGGAAATTTTCGAAGTGCTGGAGATTCTTCTCGGCACGGGCGCCCCGCAGGCGGCGGGCATGCGCATCGACTGGGCCAAATGGCGCCAAGCATCGAAAGGCGCGCAGGAAAACCGGTTGTTCGAGCGCGTCCTCTCCGGCACCGCCGAGGCCGACGAATCCGCCGGCAAAGTCGGCGATTGGCGCAAGCGCATCGATGCCGCCGCCCCCGCGGAGCGACAGGGCATCATTATCCTGGCGCTGCAGGAAGTGGTCGGATCCGTCCTCCGCGTCAAACCCGAGTCCCTCCGCCCGGAGCAACCGCTGACCGATCTCGGCCTCGATTCGCTCATGGGCGTGGAGATCGAAAACATGATTGAAAGTGCTGTCGGGGTGACCTTGCCGCCGACCAGCCTGCTGCGCGCACGCACCATCGGCCAGATCGCCGGGCTCATCGACGAGCATCTCGGCGGCGGAACCAAGACCGCACCCGCGGCGGCACCCGTCCAAGAAGCCGTTGTCACGGTCGACGAAATCAATTTCGACGAACTCGACGCCGGAGCGCTCGAGGAGATCCTCGCCGATCAGCCCGCACCGGAAACGAACCGGACCGCCGTCGCGGCCACCACCGAGTAGGCGGCGGATGGAAGCCGACCCACGGAGCAAACTCAAAGAGTGGCTGTCTGCCGGCAAGGCCCGGCTCGAGCCGCTTTCTTTTCCGCAGCGCGAGTTGTGGGAAGCCTCCGCCGTGCCCCCGGGCGACGCCTCGAACAATATCTGCTGCTTCCTCGACATCCGCGGACCGCTCACCCCCGCCATGTGCACGCAGGCCCTCGGCCACGTGATCAAGCGCCACGATGTCCTGCGCACCACTTTCCTGCCCGGCAAAGAACGCCCCCTCCAAGTGGTGCGGGCCGAAGCCGATCCGGTTTTGTCCTACCGCGAATTGCCGGCGTCCGCCGCCGGCGATGAACACCGGCCCGCGCAGACGGAAGAATTTTTCGCCCGACCGATCGATCTCATCCGCGGACCGCTCTACCGCATCGAGATGTTGAAGCGCGGCGCCGACCACCACGTGCTCGCCCTGGCCCTGCATCATTCCATCGCCGACGGATGGACCTTCAGCAATTTCGTCCACGACTTCACCACTGGCTGCCTCCTCGCGTGGCAAAGCGCCGGCAACGACATGTCGCGCCTCGGGACGATGCGGCTCGAATTACCGGCCCTGGCCACGACCTACGGGCAATGGGCGGCGACGGAGCGGGCGCAGTGGACGCCAGCCGAATTGCAAAAGCACGGCGAATATTGGCGCCAACGGCTGGAGGGCTCGCGTCCGCTCTTCCACGACCGCGGCACCCTCCAACCCGGACCACTCGTCCGCTGGCACGCCGGAATCGCCGGCGCCCTGGTCGACCCGCTGCGCGCCTTGGCCAAGTCCCGGGGCGTCACCCTTTTTTCGACCCTGCTCGCCGCGTTCCGCGTGGCCCTCTTCCGCTGGGCCGGCGCGACGGACGTCGTGGTCGGCACGCCGGTGGCCGGACGGACCACGGCAGCTGTCCGCGAAACCATGGGCTATTTTTCGGGTAACGTTCCGCTTCGCGCCCGGCTCGATCCGGACCAGCCCTTCGATGCGGGGCTGACCGAACTGCACCGCGGAGTGGTCGACGATTTTGCCCGCGCCATGCCTTTCGCCGAGCTGGCCGCGGCGGTCGGAGGCGAGGAAATGGCCCGACGTCACCCCGTTTTCGATGTCCGCTTTGCCGTGCAAAACCACCCCTTCCCCGGCATCGATATTCCCGGCATTTCCAGCCGGCTCGAGCTGGTTTCCACGGGCACGGCGCGCTTTGACATCGGCTGCGAAATCACGGAAGATGGCCGAAATTTGGAGTTAGTCTGGCTGCACCGGACAGACGTCCTGACCCACGCGGATATTGCGGAACTCGACCGCATCTACCGGGGCGTCATCGGTGAAGTCGGGCGCAATTCCTCAACCCGCCCCGCCGCCCTGACAACCTGAAAGAAAAACCGCCATGCACATGACCGTCAAAGACCCTTCGCACGCCGCGCATGCCGAGCCCTGGCCCTGCCGCGCCTCTTTCACCTGGGTGGCCACCGGCACTTACCTGACCGCCGGCCTGCTCGCCTGGTGCATGTATGAATACACCTCCGGCCGCGGGGCTTTTCTCTGGCTCATCATTCCCCTGGTTCTCATCTCGAGCCATTTCATGCACGCCATGCTCATCGCCTTCCACGAGGCGGCACACGGCAATTTGCGCGAGAGCAAGTGGCTCAACGAATTCGACGGCCAAATTGTCGGCATGATCAGCCTCACGCCCTTCACCCTCTACCGGGCCCTGCACCAGAAACATCACGTCAATCTGGCGACGGTGAAAGACCTCGAACTCTGGCCCTTCGTCGATCCGCAACAGCCGCTGTGGTGGCGCCGCTTGGCCGCTTTCCTCGAATTGAACTTCGGCTTTTTCTACACACCGCTCCTGTTCTGGCGCGTCTTCCTGCAAAGCCCTTCGCCGGTGACGAACAAAACCGTGCGCCAACGCATCTGGCGCGAGACCGCGGGCATGATCGCGCTCTGGGGCACCGTGCTCGGACTCGTCGCATGGTTCAACGTGTGGAACTGGTTCCTCGTCCTTTACTTCATTCCCGCCTTCATCGCCGGCAACATGCAAAGCTGGCGCAAATACATCGAGCACGTCGGATTGAGCGGCAACACCGGGCGCAGCGCGACGCGCAGCGTCATCGTGGAAACGGCGCCCGGACGCCTCGTCGCCTTGAGCCTCCTGCACCAACCGCTGCACGGCGTCCATCACGTGAAAAGTTCCATCCCTTACGAGGAACTGCCGGACCATGTCGGTTTGATCGAGCCGCAGGACCATGGCGACACGGTGCCCTTCCCGAACTACCGCTCGGCCTTCGCCGATTTGCTCGCCCGTCTGCGCGATCCCCGCGTCGGCGCGCAGTGGGCCGCGTTCGAGTAGACCGCGCCATGCCGGGACATGAAACGCCGCCCGGCGAGATCCTCTACGAGGCCGCCGGCCTGACCAAGGAATACGACGGCGGCAGTGTCCCTGCCTTGCGCGGCATCGACCTCCGCATCCGCCGCGGCGAATTCGTGGCCATCGTCGGTCCGAGCGGTTGCGGGAAGACGACCCTGCTCAACATGCTCGGATTGCTCGATCGCCCGACCGCGGGCACCCTGTATTTCCGCGGCCGCGACTTGGCTTCGCTCGGCGACCCGGCAGCTTATCGCGCGCGCGACATCGGCTTTATCTTCCAATCGTTCCACCTCCTGCCGAATTTCACGGTCGAAGAAAACGTGCAGATCCCCATGTTCGGTCTGCCGGGTTCCACCGCCGCGCGCAGGGCCCGCGCCATCGAATTGCTCGAATGCGTCGGACTGTCGCACCGGTTGGACCACTTGCCGGTCAAGTTGTCCGGCGGAGAACGCCAGCGCGCCGCCATCGCCCGCAGCCTGGCCAACCGTCCATCCATCCTTCTGGCCGACGAACCAACCGGCAACCTCGACAGCAAAAACTCCGCGCACGTCATGGAGTTGCTCCAGCGCCTGCGCGGGGAGCACGACGCCACGCTGGTCATGGTGACGCACGACCGCGAGCTGGCCTCCCACGCCTCGCGCCTGGTGGAAATCCGCGACGGACGCGTCGTTTCCGACGGAGTCACTTCATGAATTTCCTGCAGGTTATCTTCCGCGGTTTGCGGCGCCGTCCGGTGCGCACGGGTCTGACCGTGCTCGGTATTGCCATCGGCATCGCCGCAGTAGTCGCCTTGGTCGGGATGGCCTCGGGCTACGAGAAAAGCGTGGGCGACCAACTCGATTCGATCGGGATCGATGTCGTGGTGAGCAACATGCAGGGCGGCATCATGCCCAAGGCTTTCGAAGAGTCGGTCCGCGACCGCATCGCGGCCCTGCCCGGCGTGGCCGAAGCCAATGCCACCCTCATGCAGATGCTGAGTGTCGAGGACGCGCCCATGATGGTCGTTTACGGACGCGAGTGGGACTCTTTCACCTGGGACGGACTCAAAGTTCTCGAGGGGCGCCTGCCGCGGGACGCCGCGGAACCGGCCGTGGTGCTGG
Organism: Chthoniobacterales bacterium; assembly: GCA_040880825.1. Classification (GTDB taxonomy): domain Bacteria; phylum Verrucomicrobiota; class Verrucomicrobiia; order Chthoniobacterales; family JACTMZ01; genus JACTMZ01. The sequence goes on along the minus strand of JBBEEK010000028.1, from coordinate 21,668 downwards.
GCAAACTTGCGGCCGAAGTCCTGGGCAAAAAAGTCGGTGACCCGGTGCAAATCGAAGCCGGCGAATTCACCGTGGTCGGCGTCGTCGACGGTTCCTCCGTGCTGGAGAACGGCGCGGTCAACCTTGCCCTCCCGCGCTTCCAAGAGGTCTCCGGTTACGAGGACCGGGCCAACTTCGTCAACGTGCGCGTCACCAAAGGCACCGATGTCGGGGCCCTCTGCCAAGCCATCGAGGCCCGGCATCCGGGTCTGCGCGCCGTGGCCGCCGGAGAACTGGTCGGCACGAGCCAGGGATTCCGCATGGCTCGCGCCATGAGTTGGAGCACCTCGCTGCTCGCCATCATTGTCGGGGTCCTCGGTGTGATGAACACCATGTTGATGAGCGTCTTTGAACGCAAACACGAGATCGGTGTCCTGCTGGCGCTCGGCTGGCAACGCACACGCATCATGGCGCTCATCCTCTGCGAATCGGCGGCCATGGGCCTGCTCGGCGGTCTCGTCGGTGTGCTCCTCGGCGCCGCCGTGCTCGCCGTGCTCGAGACAACGCCCTACGTGCGAGGATTTCTCCAGCCGGATCTCGGATGGCCGCTGGCGGTGCGAGCCGTGCTCATCGCCATGCTGGTCGGCGTGGTCAGCGGGCTCTACCCCGCGTGGCGCAGCTCGCGGCTTTCACCCAGCCTGGCGCTTCAGGGTTGACCGCCGTCCGCCCCAGTCTTTCAGTGCGTGAAGTCATGCGCAGTCCCTCCCTTGCTCTCACCGTGCTGCTGGCGGCCGCCCCGTTCGCCGCCGCCGCCGACTGGAACGCGCCGAAGCTGGCCGGGGCCATGGCCGCGGCGGTGGAAGATGGAGATGCCACGGCGCGCGTGAAAATGACTTCGCCCGAAACGGGTGTCCTGCAAATCCGGATCAAATCCCGGCGCACCGCGGCCAGCGCGGTTACGGCCTACGAAATTCTCTGGCCGGCCGAACGCAAGGGCGAAGCTTTTGTTCTCCGGCCAGCCGGCCGCGGTGTGGTGAAAGCACCCGGCGGTGCCACGGTCCGTCTCGGGGCGGCCGAGATGTCAAAGTCTGTCTTCGGAACAGCGCTGGCCTACGCGGACGTCATCGAAAACTTTTTCCGCTGGGAAAAGCAGACCCTGGCCGGAACGGAGACCGTGGGCAAAACCGAGTGCCTCGTCCTTGAGTCCCGGCCCGGCCGCCGGGACGCAACCATCTACGGCCAAGTGCGCAGCTGGATCGATCCGCGGCGCATGGTCACCATGCGGGTGGAAAAGTATGACAAATCCGGAAAACTGGCCCGCCGTATCGAGACGACGCAAGTGGCCAAGGACGACACCGGCCGCCACATTCCCGCCGGGATGTCCGTGCAGGCCGGCGGCCGGACCACCGAGATCGACGGCGCGAATATCCGCCACGATGTGACGCACGCGGAGGCCGATTTCGCGCCCTAAACGCGCTTCTGGAAAACTTCCACGTCGAAGACGTGACCTGAATGGTGCCGTCCAGCCGGGACGAACCCGGAGGTGGCGAGCAGGCGTTGCATTTCGGAGCGTCCGCGGTAGCGGAATTTTTTGCCGAACACCTCCATGATCCGCACCGCGCTGATCAGACGGAAGGTATTGGTCACGAGCGAACCACCGGGAGCAGTCATGGCCGCCAGGTTGCGCACCAGATCTTCCGCATGCGGCGGGCCCGCCGGCTCGGGATGCCCGAGGTGCCGCTCGGTGGTGGTGAAAGTATGGCCGGGGAAATATTCGAGAATACCCATGGCAGTGATCACGTCGGCCGGACGGTCGTGCGCCGGGGCCAGAAGATCCTCGACCACCGTTTGCACGCGATCCGACTCGAGCAAAGGACGCGTCGCGGCGAGCTTGCCGAGCAAGCGCGCCGCCTTGGCCACGTTGGCCGCTTCGCGATCGGCGATGACGGCGGAAATGAGCGCGGGGTCGCCGCCCTCGCGCAGCAAACGGTCGAGCACCAGCACCATGCTCAAACCGGCCCCGGCCGCCACAGCTTTGAGGCGGACTGCTTCGCCGCGCGCCAAACGCGCCGCAGCCAAGTCATAGCTGCACCGGGACTCCCAGACGAAACGCAACTGGACATCACGGGCCTGCACCGAGTCGAGCATGATGTGGTCCCACACGCCGGCTCGGCCCCGGATTTCCGGCGAAAGCATCATGTAGAGCGCGTTCATGGGATCGCCGCCCTCGACAAAACCCTGCGTGTCGGCCCGCGAAGGCTCGAGCAGCGTGGTGGCGTAAGGATGCCCGGATCGCTCGAGGATGCGGTTGCGAAAGATGACGACTTCCTGTCCGTCGGGACCCGGACGTATTTCCGTGCGCGTCGTGGCCTGCATCAAGCGCCACACCAAGCGGGCCAATCCCCGGCGCACGAGGTTGGATGGACGCGGAGGAGCAGCGTCGAAAACTCTCGCAGCCAGACTATCCACCACCGCGCGGGCCGTCTCTTCGCGCCCTTCGCCGAAGAGCGCGGCCACGGCCTCCATCGGCGCCGGTGGCTCCGACCGGAAGAACGAGCGGGACGATGCAGTCACGGGGAAAGGATCAATTGCGCAAATGATCGACGAGAATGCGGTTGAGTTCAACCATACCGAGCGGGTGCAGGTGGCTCCAGTGTCCGCTGGGGATGACGCGCTCGCTCTGCGCTCCCGGCATGTGGCTGCTCCAGTAGGGCACAATGCCGTCGGAACTCTGCGGTTTGGCGCGGTCGATGAATCCGCCGCGTCCGCGGTCCCCGATCAGGCTGTGAAAGGGCACGCGCGAAGAGACCGGCAGCGTGTCGAGCGTGCGCAGGAAAGGATTCTCCGGATCGAGGAGATCGACGCTGTTCGGGAGCCGTCCGCGGCCGGATCTGAGCTCGGGGCGGAGGTGCGCCGAGGCCTGAAGGTATACTTGTTCCTCGGCGATCGGTTCCCCGATGATGGCAGCGCCCAGGCGCCCGAAAATGTCGGTCGCCATACCGCTGCCACGGTGGGAAGCGGAGACGAAAATGACCCGCCGGATGTTCGGGACGGGCTTGAAGACGAGCGAGCCCATCATCATCCGCCGGGTCTCCTCGGAAAAGGGCAACTGGTCCGGCGGACGGTCGAAGAAAGTGTTCCAAAGTTTCATGCCGCTGTCGGTCACCAGCATGCGGCTGATCATGCCGCCCATGCTGTGACCGATGACCACGATGTCTTTGTGGCCGGGATATTTCTTGCGGATCTCGGCCAGCTGCTTGCGAAGCATGGCCGCGGTGAGGGGGTAAGGCAGGCCGGTCGGATAGCTGAAATACCAGAACTGATAGTTTTTACGGATGTTCGGATCGCCGCGGAGGAACTCCACGACCGGCGCCCAGGTGGCCGGGGAGTTGGTCAGACCGTGGATGAAAAGGACGGGGATTTTGCGCGGGTCGTAAGGCTGCAAACGGGCCAGGCGCACCCGGTCTTCGAATTTCTGCGGGCTGAAAAATCCCGCCAGTTCGCGGCGGCGCGGATGAAGTTCGGCGAGGGCCAGGGCCAGGGGACCTTGGAAATCGCCGGCCAGTTCATGGGTCCGTCCATCCATGGACACCGTTTCCCGGCTGAGCGGATCGAGCAGGACAATTTCGGCATCAGTCCCCCTCATCTTGGCCAGTGCGGTGAAACCATAGTAGAGACGGTTGCCCTGCGCGAAGCGGTCAAGTTTGACATAGTCAACATTGCGGCTTTCGACGACGAGTGGCGCGCCAAGCCCCTGCTTGACCACGCGCTCGCCGACCAGCTTGCCGCGGAAGTCATAGCGGTCGGATGGCGTGAACTCGAAATTGGAGGGATGGTATTCCGGCTGGGGGTAAGGCGCGGTCAGGCGCAAACGCCAGATGCGTCCGTCCGGTCCCGGACATTCAATCGGGCGGTCCCATGGCGTCAGTTTTTCCTTCGAAATGACATCGATAATGCGGGCCACGGCGAAGTTGTAATCGCTGCGTCGTGGGGCGTCCTGCGGATTACCGGCCAAGTCGCGGCGCGCGTCGTCGGCCTCCTGCAGATAGGCGCCGATGCGGGCCAGGGGATCTCTCTGCCGCTGCTGATCGGCCGCCAGGGCGCGCTGGCGGGAGGTTACGGCCAGATCGCCCGGACGGTCCGTGCGATGCACCGTCGAATACTGAGCGCAGCCGGCAAGAGCCAAGAGCACCAGGGCCAGGGGAAAACATAAACGGGCCGGCATGCCCGCCACGCTAAATTCGCTGCGCGGGGAGTCAATCCTGCTCAGTTGGCCCTGCCGAGAAGCCCCTCTTTGATCGAGGCCTGCAAGGGACGGCCGATCCACAAACGCAGCATGAGGTGGTAGAAATCGTCGCCCTCGATCGTGGCGATGCGCGCGCCATCCAGTCCGAGCACCGTCCCGCGCTGCGGCAGATAATCGATGGTGATGATGCGGCCATGATCGAGGTCTCCGCCACTTTGCAGGTGGCCGAGGAAGGATTTCAGCTCGGACGCGAAGCGTTTTTGTTCCTCAGCGGTCAGATTTTGCTCGATGTTCTCCCGCACCGTGGCAACGAACTTTTCTTTTTCCACCGAGCGCAGCATGACCATCTGCACGCGTTTGGGTCCGCGGTTGGTCTGCATGATAGCCTGCGGATCGTTGCTCGGCTCCTCGAGAAACAGACCGACTTGGTAAACCGGAAAACCCCAGACGGTGCGGGTGGCTTTGCCATTAAGGACCAGCGGGCGATCGGCCAGCGTGAGCGCCTGCGGCAGGGCACGGGCCTCTTGGGCCGGGAGGCCGGCAGGCCAGACCACCAGAAGGAGGAAAAGTGGGAGTATCCGGGGTTTCACAAACGGGGCCAGGTTGGCGCGTCTCCAATGAAGCAGAAATCCCGGCACCCGCCAGCCGGAGGTTTCGATCGGCTGACCGCTTGATGCTTGACCGGACGGAGAACTCCTTGGGTAATCAACGGTCTGCCCACGTCACTGCTTCCATGAGCCACCGAGTCTTTATCAGCTACTGTCACGATGATGGTGACGTGGCGCGCCAAGTCTGCGCCGGCTTGGAGGCGGCGGGCATCGGTTGCTGGATGGCGCCGCGCAATGTGCGGCCGGGTGAGAATTGGGGACGCTCGATCATCAAGGCTCTCGGCAGCTCGAAAGTGATGGTGCTCATCTTCTCCCAGCACACCAACGAATCGCGCCATGTGAACAACGAGATCGAGCGCGCTGTTTCCCACCGCGTGCCGATCATTCCCTTCCGTATCGCCAAGGTCCAACCCTCGGAAGACCTCGAGCTTTTCATCAGCAGTTGCCACTGGCTCGATGCCGTGGAGTCGCCCCTCGAGCCGAAGATCGAGGAACTCGCCCTCGCCGTGCGTGGAGTCGTCGGCCTGGAGGAAACGGCGCCCGCCCCGGAACCCTCACCGCCGCCACCCGCGCCCACCCCGCCCGCCGGCGCGACCGGCGAACTCGCCTTCCACCACTATGTCGTGATGCGCAACGACGACGGCGCTCCGTGGGAAATCGGGCGCGGTGCCATGGGAGTGACCTACAAGGCGATGGACTCCCGCCTGCGCCGCAAAGTGGCACTCAAAGTGGTCAGCCCCGAACGCCTCGCCACCGGCAGCGCGCGCGAAAAATTTCTCCTCGAAGCCCAAGCCACCGCCGCGCTGCAACACCCGAACATCGCCTCCATCTACTACTTCGGCGAGCAGGACGGAGCCTGCTTCTACGCCATGGAATACGTCGATGGCCCGACGCTCGAGGACCTCGTGCAGCAACACGGACCGCTCGCGGCCGGGGAGGCGCTCAGCATCGCCTCGCAAGCCGCCGCCGCACTCGGCGCGGCGCACGAAACCGGCATGGTCCACCGGGATATCAAACCGAGCAACATCATGGTCGTGCGCAAGCCCGACGGCAGTCTTTCGGTGCGCGTCATCGACTTCGGTCTGGCCGCCGCGGCCGGCGGCGAATCCGAGGGCTTCGAGGGCACCCCGCTCTACGCCAGCCCGGAACAACTCGACCAAAGCGCCGTCGATGCCCGCTCCGACATCTACTCGCTGGGCGCAGCCCTCTACTTCGCCCTCGCCGGCCGCCCCCCCTACCAGGGGACCTACACGCAAATCGCCTCGCGCCAGATCATGGAGCCGTTTCCCGCCGTAGCCTTGCAGGGGCAGTCGGCGGAAATCATCCACCTCGTGGCACGCATGATGGACCGCGATCCGGCGGCGCGACCCCAGAGCGGCGGCGATGCCCGATCCGAGATCGAGGGCGTCCTGCGCGACTTCCACCGCACCGGCGAACAGACGGCGATGGAATGGATGACAACCCATTTCGGCGCCATCGACCGCGTCGGGCCGATCGAAGGCGGTTCGATCTACCGCGTGGCGACGGCACCCGGCGCCGAGGAACTGGCCGTGCTGTGCTTCGACACCTCGGCACGCGGCTTGGCCGTGGCCGACCGCGTGCGTGAAGTCGCGCCGGTCATCAAATCACTCGCCGCCCCCGCCGTCCGCCAGGTGCGTGACATGGGCGATGTGAAAGACGGCTTTGTCCTGGTCACCGAATGGCTCTCCGGCACGCGCCTGCTTTCCGTGCTGCGCGTGCGCCGCGTCCTCCCGACCGGCGAGGCCGTGCGCGTGCTGGTTCCGCTCGCCCAAGCACTGGACGAAGCCGCGGCGCATGGCTTGCCCCTGCCCCAACTGACCCTGCGCGAGATCCTGCTCCAGCCTGGCGAGAAACCCGAGACACCACTCGACCAATGGCCCGGCATCCGCCCGGTGCTCGACCTGCTGCCCGTCGGCGAAGCGACCGAGGCTGACGTCAATACCACCATTACCCGTTCCTCCGCCCTCTCGCAGGTTACCTCCTACGAGGCCAGCGAGCGCAGTCCGGCCGCCCTTATCGGTTCGCTGGCCTACGAAATTCTCGGCGGGATGTCCTCCCCGGGACTCGGACCCTATGTGCCGCTGGCCGAACTGTCCCAGCAAGCCAACGCCGCCCTGCGCGATATCTTCCAGAACCCGCAAACCGCGGTCAGCGCAGGCGACATCATCGCGCAAATCCTGCCGGCGCAAAGCATCGGCGCCCCGGCCGCCGCGTCCGCTCCGGCGCCCGCCGCCGCCAAACGCGGCAAGTTCAAGCGTCGCACGGAAGTCGTGCCGCCCCCCGCCGCGGCCTTCGCCATTCCAGCCCACACAACTGCGCGTCGCCCGCCTCAACGCGCTTTGCTCATCGGCGCGGCCGCCGCTGGAGTCCTGTTGCTCGGGGGATTGGCTTTCCTCTTCGCCTCACGTCCCGACCCCGACGGTGGAAAAGAAAAGTCGGGCCTGACCAACGATCAACCGGTCACAGCCAAAATCGCAAGCGAACCCGCTCCCGCCCCGGGTGCCGCAGCACCGGACGATACGTTGCAAAAGGCCAAAGACTTTGAAAACGCGCAGGATTTCGTCAGTGCCCTGATCGTCTACAAGGACATGCTCGCGACCAAGCCGGGTAACAAAGAAATCCGCACACGCGCCGAAAACGCCATCGCGCGTTTGGAAGAGAAATCCGAATCGTTCGCCAAGCATGTTGAGCTGCGCAGCGCTCTCGAAGAGTTAGCCAAAGCCGATGTCGCCCGCGCGGCGACGCTGCTGGCCGAGTTTCTCGAGAAAGAAGACCCTTGGCAAAGCTTCGACCTCTATCGGAAGGCCGCGGAACTCGGCGACCGTCATGCCATGGTCATGACCGGACTCGCGCTGGCCAGCGGCAACGGAACGGACAAATCGGAGGAAATGGCGGCCAATTGGTTCAAAAAGGCCTCGGACCTCGGCTACGCCTTCGGCATGCGGTGCTATGCGGAAGTTTTGCGTGACGGGCAAGGTATAGAGCAGAGCCATCAAGAGGCAGCACGCTTGTATTCAGCCGCCGCCACGCTGGGAGACATCCCCTCCAAAACCTTCCTCGGCGATCTTTACCGGCAGGGTCTCGGCGTGCCAGCAGTGGACTACGATACCGCTCTGCGCCTCTTCACGGAGGCCATCGAAGCAGGAGATTTCCGGGCGCAAGCTTTTCTTGCGGCCATGTATCTGCAAGGCCAGGGCGTCTCTCCCGACCCGGAGAAAGCCATGGCCCTCTTGAAAGATGGAGCTGATAAGGGCGATCCCGAGGCCATGTATCTTTGCGGTCTGATCCTCTACGACGGCGCCTTCGCCCCACCGGATGTCGAAACCGGGAAGGAATGGCTGCGCAAATCAGCAAATCTTGGGAACCAGCGCGCCATTGAGTGGTGCGTGGAAAACAACGTCCCTTTTTGAGCTTGTGGGGTCCCGGATCCAACTGATAATCATCAGATAAAGACATGAAAAACTCGAAACTCATCCCCCTCATTGTCGCTGCTTCGCTCTTCACCACCAGCTGCGAAAACATGTCGCCCGGCGAAAACGCGGCGGTCTTCGGCGGCGCGGCTGCCGCCATCACCGGCGGTGTGCTCGTTCTGGCTGGCGTCGATCCTCGATTGGCTATCCCGATCGCCGCCGGCGCCGGTCTGCTGGCCGGCGGAGCGGCTTTCGTCGTATCCAAACAGCAAGCCACAGCCCGCCAGCGCCAGATCGCCCTGCAAAATGCCCGCGCCGCCGAAGCGCGCCTCCTCGCCCAGCAAAGGGCCACCAAACCCACGACCCGCAGCACCGGCAGCAGCGTAGCCAAGAAGGCCCCCGCCCAAGGCGTCCCCAAATACATCGCGGTCGACACCGTGGCCCAGCCGCAAAGCCCCTCGCAGACCAAGCAGCAGATGGTCTATGACACGGAAACGAAAAAGCTCGTCGGCAACACGGTGTATAACGTCAAGCGGACACCATCTCCGGGCAGCAGCGTCAAATACGACACGATGACCGCGAAATACGTGGGGCAGTAAGCGGTCCGGACCCCGGACTCCTCCCCGCCGCCCGCCGGACGACTGGGAATCCGCGGTTACCTCGCAATCTCGGCGGGAGCCGCTGTCAGATCCGCTCGCAGCCTCACGGCACCTCCGGCAGCGCGCCGGGGAAAACCGGTTCCAGCATATTGCTGCGCACCCAACCCTCGACGCCGATGGGTAATTTCACCAGCGACCAATCATCGCGCGAGGCCACCACGCGAACGAGATCGGTCTGGCGCAGATCGGTCAATTTCTGTGAGTTCGCGCTCGGAGCACTCAGCGCCGGCGTACCCTCCGTCACCATGGCCATCCGCGCGAGCGCGATGCGGGAGTCCCCTTGCCACGACAGCGCCACCGCGGTGGCACCAAGCAGGGCGAGAAAGACCCCGCCAACGACGAGGCCGCGGTGGTTTCCGGCGGAGAACAACGCGAAGACCACCAACAACAGACCGGCCCAGAAAAGCAGACTCCCCAACAAGACCAACAAGTCGAAAGAAATGTATTGTCCCACCATTTGCGGCAGATCCAGGCCGTCCGCCGGAATCCCCAGTTCTCCGAGCACGTGCTCATGACTGCTGCGCGCTGCCGAATTGGCCGGATCAAGCGCCAGCGCCCGGCGGTAATTGATCGCCGCCTGCACCTTGCGGTCCGCGCGGTATTCGGCGTGCCCGAGGTTGAGAAAGACGGAAGGGTCGGTGGATCCCTGCTTGACCAGCTGCTCGTAGACCCGGCGCGCCGCGTCATAGTCGCCCTCGGCATAAGCCCGCAGGCCGTCGTCGAAAGTTGCCGCGTCGGCGGACGCCGGAGCGGGTGCGGCGAAGGAGGCCAGCAGCACGAGGCCGAAGGTGAATGCTTTAAACATGGTTTGAGGCGAATTTTTCCAACACACCGGCGAGGCGGCGCCGTTCCGCGGGATCGAGCGGCGCACCGCCACTCCCCCCGTATTTCAATTCGTCGCGCCGGGCCAGCAAAGATTGCAATTCCCGCCGCTCGGCCGCATCCGGCACACGGCGGGTCAGCGCCTCGTCCGTGTCGACCAGCGCCGCCGGACGGTCGTCGAGCAAGGCCAGGCGGGCCTGCACGAATTGCGCGGCCGCGGTGAAAAATTCCGCGGGGTCGGAGGTCTTTTGCCAGACCGACTTGGCCTGCCGCACCAGCGATTCGCTTTCCGCGGTGCGCGCACTCTTGCGCGCCCGCCGCCGCTGCCAGAGCAGGAACGGGATGGAAAGAATCACCGCGGCCAGCAAGAGCAGATTGAGCAGATGGAAACCTTGGTCGAGCAAGCGTGGGGCAAAACCGCGGGCCGGACCGGTGAGAGCCCGTGCGGGCGCCGCGACATCCGCGGGACCGGTCGGCACCGCCGGCAGTTGGGCCGCCTCACCGCCCACCGGGACAGTGGCCCCGGCCTCCTCCGGCGCCGGGCCGCCACCCAAGGCCGTCACCGGCACAGGATCGGCTTTGAGTGTGACATAGTTTTTCTTCTGCGGATCGAAGTAAGAGAACTCCGCGCCCGGGGTGGACGTCTGGTCGCGCCGCGCCACCATGGCAATGTCGAAAGTCTTGGTCCCGCTGCTCTCGCCGAAACCGGCGCTGTCGGTCGACGTGAAACTTTCCTTCGGCGCATAGACCCGCCAACCGTCTTCGCCGGTCAATTCCGGTGCCGAGACCGCCTCGAAATTGCCGCGGCCTTCGACGGCAAGCGAGAGGGTGACCGGTTCGCCGACCCCGGTCTTCTTCGGCGCCGCCTGCGCGCGCAGGGTGAATTGCCCGATGGCGCCGGCGAAGTTATCCGGACGACCCTCGGTCGGCAGCGCCTTGACCTCGAGCGTGCGCGCGCCGGTGCGCACCTCGATAACTTCGGCACGCCCGAAACCGGGCATGGGCAGATTGCCGAAAAACTGGTTGAAAAATGGATCCATGCCAGGCGGCGCCCCGGCCGTGATCATCCGCCCCTCCATGGACGCCGGCGGGATCTCGATTTTCCCCACTTTGACCGGCGTGATGGCACTGCGGAAAGTCACCACATTGTAGGGAGTGTTCTCGAGCAACTGCTCGGTCTGCTCGGGCTCGGTCAGCGGAGCCGCGGTGAATCCGTCGCCGCCGAAGGTCGGACGCTGCAGCTCGTTAAAACCGACATCCACGCGGAAATAAAAACGCAGCTCGACGGGCACAACTTCGCCGACGTAGGCGGAGCGGTTTCCAATGACGATTTCGCCGAAATATGGCGCCGCCTCGCCGTCCGACGTGACCGGCGGCGTGCGGCCCTGCCCGGAGGGGGCCGACGGACGCGGCGGCCGGGCCTGCGCCGCCGGCGGCAGCTGGCCTTGCGGCTGGAAAGGCGGCGGGATGACCTGTTGCACCGGCGCTTGCTGCGACGGCGGCACGTAACCGCCCGATCCCGTCACGGTGAGAGTCAACGCCTTGGTGCGCATCAGCCGACCGCCCACGCTGACCCCGAAGCCCGGAATGGTGAATCTCCCGGGCTGGTTCGGCGTGACCACATACATGAATTCGTAAACCGAAGAGGCATCGCGCTGCGCGCCGCGGCCACCGAAAGTGAAGGACTGCCGGCTTTGCGAGGTCACGCCGTTGAAGCGGATATCCAGCCCGGGCACATTGATCGTCGGCCGCGGCATGTCGCTCGGCTGCGCGGTGTTGGTGAAACGGTAAATGAGGATGACCGGCTCCCCGACGCGTGTCGTGTTCGAACTGAGCACTTCGACAACCTCCCCCGCCGCAGCCACACCCGCGCACCAAAGCAGCATCGCACTGGCGAAAGCGCGGACAATGAGCGGAGATTTCATGCGGATGCTCATGTTACCAGTCCCTTGAGACATCCTGAAAGGCCCGACGTTCGAGAAGATCAACCTTCTCCTCCTCGCCTTGCAGCGAACGCAGCAAGGCGCGGGCTTGCGACTCGCTCATCTCGCCCGGTTTCTCCTCGCCGGCCGCGCCCTCCGCGGCGGCTTCCTGCGGCTCTCCGTCCCCATCATCGGCCGCGCGCAGTTGGCCTTCTTTTTTGTCACCCGAGGGTGTCGGCACCGGCGCGGGACTATCGCCGGATTGTCCGCCACTCCCTTCTTGCTCGCGATCACCCGGACGGGAAGGCGATCCCTGCTCGCTCTCCTTCTCGCCGCCTGCGCCATCATCCGGCGGCTGGTCACCCCGGCCCGGCTCTGGCTCGTCCGGTTGTCCCTCCGGCTTCTGCTCGTCCGGCTTGTCTCCGCGGCCCTGCTCGTCCTGCTTCTCCTCCTCTTGGTCGCCATCCTGCTGTTGCTGGTCCTTCTCCCCGCCTTGGCCGTCTTGCTTTTGCTCGTCTTGGGACTGTCCTTGCTGCTCTTTCTCATCCTCGCCGCCGTCGCCGGAGGGTTCCTTCTTCTCCTGACCACCCTGCTCGTCCGGTTTCTGCTCGTCCTGTGGTCCGTCTTGTTGCTGCTGCTCGTCTTGTTTTTGCTGCTCGTCTTTTTGCTGCTGGTCTTGCTGATCCTGCTTTTGTTCGGGCTGCTCTTGCTCGTTTTCCAACTGCTGGAGCAATTCCTCCACGCGTTCCTTATTTTCCTTGGCCTCGGTGTAATCCGGCTGCGTTTTAAGCGCCGCGTCGTATTGCTTGATGGCATCCTGCCAGTCGGAGACTTTCTTTTCCTTGTCTTGCTGGCCTTCGCCTTGGCGGAAAAGTGTGTTGCCCAGGTTGAACTCCGCGGCCGAGCGCAGCGCCGGGTCGGCGGCCAGCATCGCTTTGGAAAAATACTGCGAAGCCTTGGCGTAATCCTGCAACTGGTAAGCTGCCGCGCCGGCATTGAGCTGCAAATTCGGGGCGCCCGGCTCCATCTTCAGGCGGTTTTCGAATTCCTCGCCGGCCTGCTTGAAGTTCCCCTGCTGGTAGGCGGAAAGCCCCGAGGCCTGCGCCGGCAGCGCGCCGAGCAAGCACAGCGCGGCGGCCACGGCGCCAAGGGGAAGGCGGCGGCGCTCGCCGACGAGGGCCTGCAAGACGAGCAGCGCGATGGCCGCGCCCAGTGGCCACTGGTAGCGCTCGATCGGACGGCGCGAACTGCCGACCGTGATATCCGCTTCCGCCATCTTGCCGATGCCGTCGACGGCCAGCATCCGCGCCGCATTGTCATCCAACGGCGTGTAAAAACCGCCCGTCACCTCGGCGATTTCGCGCAGGCGCGCCGCATCCAGTCTGGACTGGACGATTTTACCCGACGGGTCGCGCACGAAATCCCCCGGCCCCAGCGGGATCTCCGAGCCCTCGCTCGAGCCGACGCCGACCGTGAAAATCCGCACCCCCTCCCCCGCCGCATTGCGCGCCGCGGCCACGCCATCGGCATCGAGTTCCTCGCCGTCGGAAATGATGATGATGGCCCGCGAGAACCCCTCCGCTTTGGTGAAAGCCTCTTCGCTCGCGCGCACCGCCGCGTTGATGTTGGTCCCCCCCCGGGGGATCAACTCGGTATCCAGCTCGTCGATGGCCGTCAGCACGGCGCCGTGGTCCAGCGTCAAAGGCGCTTGCAGGAAAGCGGACCCGGCGAAGGCGACCAAACCGAGACGGTCACCGCCCAGCTCGGAAACCAGATCTTCGGCCAGCAGCTTGGCCCGCTGCAAACGCGAGGGCGCCACATCGGTGGCCAGCATGGAACGGGAGACATCCATGGCAATGACCACGTCGCGGCCGCGATGCGGCACTTCCAACGTGTCATAGCCGAGCCGCGGTTCGGCCAGCGCGACCACCAGCAGGCCCAGCGCCCCGAGCACGCAGGCCCCGCGGAAGATCCGGCGCAGCGGGCTGGTGTTGCCGGCCAGGAGGGCGCGTAGTTTGGGCGCCACGATGCGGCCGACGAGCACCCGCCGGCGCCGCTCGGCCCACCAGTAAAGCGTGGCGACCGGCAGCAAGAGCCACAGGAAATGCAGCACCGCAGGCTGGCCGAAAGTCAGGGCAGACGTCTCCATATCGTTTGACCCAGCACGGTTTCCGCCGCGAGCAGCACGGCGCCGACCAGCACGAACCACGGGAAGATGTCTTTGTATTGCGCGATCTTCTGCACCTCGACCTGCGATTTTTCCATCTCGTCGATCTCGTTGAAAATGCCTTGCAGCGACTGCGTGTCGGTCGCGCGGAAATACGTCCCGCCGGTGGTGGTCGCGATTTCCTTGAGGATCTCCTCGTCGAATTCCACCGGAATCTGCCGGTAAACCGTCCGGCCGAACGCGTCACCCACCGGAAACGGCGCCGTGCCCCGGTTGCCGGAGCCGATGGTGTAGACCTTGATCCCCAGTGCCTGCGCCGCCTCGGCGGCCGTCATCGGACTGACCCGCCCCATATTGTTGTCGCCGTCGGTCAGCAACACGATGAGCTTGGATTTGGCTTCTTTGTCCTTCAGCCGGTTGGAGGCCGCCGCCAGCGCGGAACCGATCGCCGTGCCGTCTTCGACCAACCCGATGCGGGTGCGTTCGAGATTTTGCCGCAGCCAGTCGTGGTCGAGGGTCAGCGGACTCACCAAATAAGGCCGACCGGCAAAAGCCACGATGCCGATGCGGTCGTTGGGACGCTCGCTGATGAAGGTCTCGGTCACCTGCTTGACCGCTTCCAGGCGGTTGGCCCGCTGGCCGCCGATGGTGAAGTCTTCCGCCAGCATCGAACGCGAGACATCGATGACCAGCATGATATCCACGCCGCTGGCCTGCGTGCGCGTGATCGTCTTGCCCTCCTGCGGCCGCGCCAGCGCGAGGACAAGAAAGATCAAAGCGAGGTAAAGCAGGCCGGTCAGAAAATCCCCGGCCCGCGACCGGCGCCGCCCGCCGATTTTCGCCACCGTCTTGGTCGTGGAAAAAAGCACCCCCGGCGTGCCCCCGAACTTGCCCTTCAACCACGCCAGCAACGGCACCAGCAGGAGCAGCCAGAGAAAATCCGGCTGGGCGAACGAGATGCCGGACCAGTCAGGCAGTGACGGCATGGACTTCCTCTCCCTTCACCAGATCTTCCGCCAGACCGGTCAGTTCCTCGTTGTCGGCCGCGCCGGCTTCGGCCCGCGCGAATTTGATCGCGTCCGCCTTCTCGAGGAAACACGTCAGGTGAGCCAAGCGCGCCTCGTTGAAGACACCGCTCCCCCCTGCCGTCTGCAAAAATTCATACGACGTCTGCGTCGTCGCCGGCAAGCGGTGCTCGGCCCCGAGGAAGCGGCGGAGCACGTCGCACACCTCGATGCTGAAGTCATAAGGCGCTGCCTGCCCGATCCGCGCCCGCGCCGCGGCCAGCGCGGCCAGCGCTTTCTCCCGCGCCGTCAACGGTCGGCGGTTCACCCGCCGCCGCCACGCCACGAACCCCCACACGGCCAAGCCGAGCAAGAGCAAAGCCCCCGCGGCCAGCGCGATCATGACCGGCAGGGGATAGGGCAGATACCCCACGGGCCCCGCGATGTCGTGGGGCAGCAAGTCGGCGTTGGCGTCGGCGGGGGGCATGTCAGGCGCTGAGTTGACGCTGCTCGCGGCGGGCGAAAAATGCGCGTAACACGTGCAGGTAGTCTTCGTTCGTCCGCAACGGGATCATGTCGATGCCCAGCTTGCGCAATTCTTGGTCGATGGTTTTTTTCCGCCGCTCTTCCAGTGCGAGATAAGCGCCGCGCAAAGCGCGGTTGGAGGTGTTGATGTCGATCTGCTCGCCGGTCTCCGGATCCTCGAGTGTCACGATCCCCACGTCCGGCAGGTCCTCCTCGCCCGGATCGACCACCGGGATGGCCACGAGGTCGTGGCGGCGCGCGGTGACCGCCAGCGGACGCGAATAGCCCTCATCCATGAAATCAGAAATGAGAAAAACCACCGCGCGGCGGGTCACGACTTTGTTCAGATATTCCAATGCCGCCGTCAGGTTGGTCCCGCGGTGCCGGGGCTTGAAATAGAGCATCTCACGGATGAGCCGCAAGGTGTGCATGCGGCCTTTCTTCGGGTGGATGAAGAGTTCCACCTCGTCGGTGAAGAGCAGCAATCCGACCTTGTCGTTGTTCTGGATGGCGCTGAAGGCGAGGATGGAGGCGACTTCGGCGGCCAATTCGCGCTTGCTCGAACTGACGCTGCCGAAATTACCCGAGGCGCTGACATCAACCACCAGCATGACGGTCAATTCGCGCTCCTCGGTGAACTTTTTCACGAATGGCGCATTCATCCGCGCCGTCACGTTCCAGTCGATCGAGCGGATCTCGTCGCCCGGATTGTATTCCCGGACCTCCTCGAAATTCATCCCGCGCCCCTTGAACACGCTGTGGTAAGACCCCGCAAACATGGCGTCAACCAGCCGCCGCGTGCGCAGCTCGAGGCGCCGGATTTTTTTGAGGATCTCGCGTGTGTCTTGCATGAGGTCTGAAGTTTTAAGGAAGACGCCCCCTTAACACTTTGGTTCTTGAAACGTAAAACTCTCCTACGGCACCGGCAGCCCCGCGAAGATCTGCTCGATGATCTGCTCGCTGGTCATTTCCTCGGCCTCCGCCTCGTAGCTCACCGCAATGCGGTGCCGCAGCACGTCGGGGCCGACCGTCTTCACGTCCTGCGGCGTCACGTAGCCGCGACCGTTGAGGAAGGCGTGCGCTTTCGAGGCCAAGGTGAGGTAAATCGTGGCCCGCGGCGACGCGCCGTAGCGGATCATGCCATCGAGCTTCAATCCATAGGTCTCCGGCTGGCGGCTGGCCCACACGATGTCGACAATGTAGTCCTTCACGCGGTCGTCCACGTAGATCTCGTTGACCAGTTCGCGCGAAGCGATGATGTCCTCGACATTGACCAGCGCGTTGACCTCGAGTTTCGGCGAGGAGGTCGACATGGCATCAAGGATGGAGCGTTCCTCGGTGCGGGTCGGGTAACCGACGTGGACCTTGAACATGAAGCGGTCGAGCTGCGCCTCGGGCAACTGGTAAGTGCCCTCCTGCTCGAGCGGGTTCTGGGTGGCCAGCACGAGGAACGGATCGGGCAGTTTGTAGGTCTGGTCGCTGATCGTCACCTGCCGCTCCTGCATGGCCTCAAGCAGGGCGCTCTGCACTTTGGCCGGGGCGCGGTTGATTTCGTCGGCCAGGATGAGGTTGGAAAAAATCGGCCCGAGCTTGGTGGTGAACTCGCCGTCGCGCGGATTGTAGATCAGCGTGCCGATGAGGTCGGCCGGCAGCAGGTCGGGCGTGAACTGCAGGCGCTGGAAGCCCGTGTGCAAGCACGAAGCCAGGGTGCGCACCGTCAGCGTCTTGGCCAGCCCCGGCACACCTTCGAGGAGCACGTGACCGTTGGTCAGCAATCCCATGATCAGGCGCTCGACCAGCGTCTTCTGCCCGACCACCACTTTGCCCACTTCCGTGAAAAGCGGCTGCACCCATTGGCTGCTTTGCCGCACCCGTTCGTTCAATGCTTGCGTAGTTTGACTCATAAAAAATCTGGTTCTTGCCCCCGGACGCGCTCCGGCGCCCTGCTTGCTTCCACATGAGACAGCCTGACGCGGGGAATGTTCGATCTCCGGCCCGACCTCAGGGGGCCGGGATCACATAATATTCATCCCCGACCTCGAACTCCTCGTAAGCCTTCCGGTCGACCCACACATTGAAAACCCGCTGGCCGTCCGGAGTCTCGACCTCCAACAGGTAAGCCCCCTCGACCCGCTGACTCTGCAGGCCGCCCGTGCCCACCGTGATTTCCTGCGCCGGTTCGGGGGTGAATTCTTTGGCGATGATCCGCCCGGTGAACGCCCCGGTGCTGCGCGTTACGCGATCCATCGACAACGTGGCCCAAAGGACGAAACCGATCACGGCCAGCGCCAGCACAATGGCGCCGGCAAGAAGACGCGTGCGATGCGGGTCGCGGTAAACCTTGGATTCCATCAACCCAAGGCAATACCCCACCCCGCTGTCCCCTGCACGTCGAAAGAGGCGGGACGAAAACCTTCCGCCGACGCCGTCCGCCCGCTAATTTGCCCGTTCCGCTCCATGGATTACGCTTTGTATTTGACGGTGCTCGCCCTGCTCGCGGTGCTCGAACGGCTGCCGCTGGGCGTCGTGTTCCGTCTGGGAACCGCGCTCGGTCTGCTCGCCTGGGCCCTGCTGCCCGGCTACCGCCGGCTGGCCCGGCGCAATGTCGAGATCGCCTTCGGTGGCCGCCTCACCCCGCGCGAGATCCGGCGGATTGTCCGCCGGCATTTCGCCCGGCTCGGCGCCAACCTGCTCAGCGCACCGCGCCTCGCCCGTATGCCCGAGGCCGACGTCCAAGCGCGGGTGGAAATGACCGGTCTCTCGCACCTCCGCGAAGCCCTCGCCCGCGGCCACGGCGTTGTTCTGGCCATCAACCACATCGGCAACTGGGAACTCTACGCCCAACTCATCGGCCACATCCGCGAATATCCCGTCGGTGTCGTCTTCCAGTCGCAGCGCAACCAATACCTCAACCGCCTCATCGACCGCAACCGGCGCCGCCTCGGCATGGAAACCTTCGACCGCCGCGACGGCTACGTCGGAGCCGCCGGGATGATCGAGCGCGGCGGCGTCCTGGCCATCCTCATCGACCAACACGCCGGCGAGACCGGGGTGTGGACCCCGCTCTTCGGCAAACTCGCTTCCACCTCACCGCTGGCCGCCACCCTCGCCAGCCGCACCGGCGCCCCGCTCATCTCCGTGGCCATCCACACGACCGGCACCGCCCGCTGGCATTGTGTCATCGACCCTCCGCTCGCACCCGACGACCGCACCGTGCCGGAACTCACGTGGATGCTCAACCGCACCCTGGAAAAAGAAATCGCCGCCTCGCCACCCGATTGGTTCTGGTTGCACAACCGCTGGAAAGTCCCCCGCCCGCGCTTCCTCGCCGGCCGTCGCGTCAAACGCGGCTTCTACCTGCCGCCCGGCACCACCGCCGCCGACCTCGATCCCTTCCGGCTCCTCATCCGCTCGAGCAACTGGCTGGGCGATGCCGTCATGAGCATCCCCGCTGTCGAAGCCTGCAAAATGGGGCGCCCCGACCTGCACCTCACCGTCCTCACCCCCGCCAAACTCGCCCCGCTCTGGCGCCGCGTGGCCGCCGTCGACGAAGTGCTGGTCATCAAGCCGGGGGAAAATCCGTGGCAACTGGCCCGCCGCCTCCGCCGCCGCTTCGACGCCGCCCTGCTTTTCCCCAACTCCCTGCGCTCCGCCCTCGAAGCCCGCGCCCTCGGCGTGCCGCGCCTCGTCGGCTACCCCGGCCATCATCGCCAATGGCTGCTCGGACAAATGCCGAAGTTCACCCCCGAGTCCGGCGGACACCATGCCCACCGCTACCTGCGTCTCGTCGTGCACTGCGGCGCGCCGGAGAGCGAAGAACCGCCGACTTTCAAGCGCCGACCACACCATCGCGCCGGTCGCCTGCCGCGGCTCGGCGTCTGTCCCGGCGCGGAATACGGACCGGCCAAACGCTGGCCCGCCGAACGTTTCGCCGCCGCCCTGCGCGAATTCCACGCGTCATCCCCTGCCGAATGGGTCCTCTTCGGGGTCGCCGGGGACGCCCCGGCCGGCCAGGAGATCGTACGTAACTGCCCGTTCCCCGTGCGCAACCGCATCGGACAGACCACGCTCGACGAACTCATGGACGAACTCGCCACCTGCGACGCCCTGCTGACCAACGACACCGGCACCATGCACCTCGCCGCCTTTCTCGGCGTCCCGACCGTTGCCATCTTCGGCTCGACCGAACCGGACCTCACCGCGCCGCTCGGGGATTTCCACGAGGTCTTGCGGCATAAAGTCGACTGCAGCCCGTGCTTTCTCCGCGAGTGCCCGATCGACTTCCGTTGCATGACCGGCATCGAACCCGCCGCCGCCGCCGCCGCCTTGCACCGCGTGCTGAACGCGCCTACTTCCTGAGGATCGCGTAGGTTTTCTTGCCGTCGCGTTCGACCAGCAGCACCGCCGACTCGCCCTCGGGCAACGCAGCCAACGCTTCCTCGAACGCCGCCTGGTTAGCCACCGCCGCCGGACCGACCGCCGTGATCACATCCCGGCGCTGCAAGCCGGCCAGCGCCGCCGGGCCGCTGCCCTCGACATTCGTGACAATCACGCCGCCGGGCTCCAGACCCATGGCTCCAGCCACCTCGGCGGACAAATCCTCGACCGCCAAACCAAACGGCGTATCCATCTCCCTGCCCTCCGCGGGCTCGCGGGGCGGCCGCCGCTCCGGAGTCCCGGCCACCAACGGATTTCGCGGCAGCTCCTCGGTCGTCACCGGAATCGTTTCGAACTTTCCGCCCCGCAGGGCGCGCCGCCAGACCTTCAGATCCACCTTCTGCCCGATCGCCTTCCTGAGGATGCTCTGCTGCAACTCGCGCGCGCTGGTCACCGGCTGGCCATCAACCGCCACGATCACGTCGGCCGGTTGCAATTTGCTGCGCGCGGCCGGCGCGCCCGGCTCGATCGTCCGCACCACCACGCCCTGCTCGATCCCCATCATCTCCTGCAGCCCGGGGGTTTCCGACAACGTCTCGATGCGGATGCCGAGCCACGGACGCACCACGCGGCCGTTGGCGATCAATTCATCGCTGACCTTGCGCGCCAGCTGCGAGGGGATGGCGAAGCTCAAGCCGCGGCTCAGTCCGTTGATCAGCGTGTTGACGCCGACAACGCGTCCGTCGAGATCACAGAGCGGTCCACCGCTGTTGCCCGGATTGATCGCCGCGTCGGTCTGCAGGTAGTCCTCGTAAACCGTGCTCGTCAAATTGCTCCGCCCCTTCGCGCTGATCACCCCGGCCGTCAGCGTGTAATCCAGCTCGAACGGCGCTCCGATCCCGCAGACAAATTCGCCGACACGCACCGCGTCACTATCGCCCCACTCCACGGCGGGCATCCCCGTAAGGTCGGCTTTGAGCACTGCCAGATCCGTCTTCTCGTCGACGCCGACCACCTTGAGCGGCAAGCGCGTGCCGTCCTGCCGCCGCGCCACCACGCCCTTCTCGGGATCCGCCCCCTCGATGACATGCGCATTGGTCAGGATGTGGCCATCCTCGCGAATGACAAACCCCGACCCCTCGCTCTCCTCCGCGGGCGGCCGCCCGGGTGCGCCCGGCTGGTTGCGGAAAAGAAGTTCCCACGCGAAACGATCTGCTGCCGAGCCGGTATCCTTCTTGGTGATTTCCAGCACGACCACACTCGGTGCCACCCGCTCGTAAACCCCCGCAAAGGCACCACCCAAGGCGCGCAACGATGCCGTCTCCGCCGCCGACACGGCGCCCGCCGCGGCGCAGACCGCCCAAATTGTCAGCCAAGACTTTTTCACCTCTCCACCCTAGCACAGCCCGGCCGGGCGGCAACGGCCGGGCGCCTTTCTCTTGTCTTTGCCGGGGGGCGGCGGGACACTGCAGGGCTGCCTATGGATCTTGCGGATCCCCAATTTTTCATCAACCGCGAGTTGGGTTGGCTCGAGTTCAACCAACGCGTTCTCGACCAGGCCAAAGACCCCGCCGTCCCCCTGCTCGAGCGCCTCAAGTTCCTCGCCATCGTCTCCTCCAACCTCGACGAATTTTTCGAAGTCCGCGTGGCCGGGCTCAAACAAGTCGTCCAAGCCGGTTCGCACGCCACCGGTCCCGATGGCCTCACCGCCGCACAACAACTCGCCGCCATTTCCCGACGCGTCCGGCGTCTCGTTGCCGATCAATACGCCTGCTGGCGCGAAGAAATCCAACCCGGCCTGGCCGCCAAAGGCGTGCGCTTCCACCGCTACCCCGATGTCGATCCCTCCGTGCGCGCCCACTTCGACGAATATTTCGAACGCGAAGTCTTCCCCGTCCTCACCCCGCTGGCCATCGACCCCGCGCATC
>JBBEEK010000027.1:0-1317 GCA_040880825.1 Chthoniobacterales bacterium | reverse complement strand
GAGAGGCGCATCTCGCCGGAGGTGCGGATGAGGAGGTCGGGATCGGGGAGGTCGGACGTGGATAAATGTGACGAAATTGTTTCCTCGGTGATGGCTTCCGGATCGAGGGTGCCGGCGCGCACTTGGCAGGCGATGTCCCGGGCGGCATCGGTGATCTCGGTGCGCGAGCCGTAACTGAGGGCGAGGGTCAGGGTGAGGGCGGTGTTGCCGGCGGATTTCTCCATGGCGGTATCGAGGCGGCGGCGGGTGTGGTCCGGCAAATCATCGAGATGACCGATGGCGCGCAACCGGATGTTGCGCTCCATGATTTCAGCGGTGCGCTCGGCGAGGAAACGGTCGAGGAGATTCATCAACGACTTCACTTCGTCGGGCGGACGTTGCCAGTTTTCCTTGCTGAAGGCGTAGAGGGTGAGGAAGGACACGCCGGCTTCGATGCAGGCGGCGGTGCAGGCGCGGACGGCTTCCGAACCGCGGCGGTGCCCCTCGATGCGCGGCAGGCTGCGCTCGCGGGCCCAGCGGCCGTTGCCGTCCATGATGACGGCGATGTGGCGCGGAATTTTGTCCGCGGGGACTCCGGCCGGGTTGCTCACAAGCGAATGGTAGCGTCGTGGCCGGGGCCGACGCTGACGATGCGAAGCTTGGCGCCGGTCAATTCGGCGAGGGCTTTGGCATAGCGGCGGGCTGCGGGGGGCAATTCGGCAAAGCGGCGCGCCTTGGAGGTGTCCTGCATCCATCCGGGGAAGGTGCGGTAGACCGGCCGGCTGCGAGCCCAGGCATCCGGACCGGTTGGTGGGTGCCGCAGGGTTCGGCCGTCGAGACGGTAGCCGGTGCAGACTTTGAGGACGGGGATTTGGTCGAGTCCGTCGAGATTGGTGATGGCGAGTTCGTCGATGCCGTTGATCATGGCGGCGTAGCGCACGGCGACCGCGTCGAACCAACCGCAGCGCCGCGCGCGCCCGGTGGTGGCGCCGTATTCGCGGCCCATGGCGTGGAGCAAGTCCGAGATGGTGTCGTCCTCGGTGGGAAAAGGTCCTTCGCCGACGCGCGTGGTGTAGGCTTTCATCACGCCGATGACGGTATCCATGCGGTGTGGTGGCACCCCGGAACCGGTGCAGGCGCCGCCGGCGGTGGTGTTCGAACTGGTGACGAAAGGATAGGTGCCGTGGTCCAGGTCGAGGTAGGTGCCCTGTGCTCCTTCGAAAAGGAGGCGGCGTCCGCGGGTCATGGCATCGTGCAGCCAGATGACGGTATTGGTAATGTGCGGGCGCAGCACCTTGGCGGCGGCGAGGTAATGACGGAGGGCTGGCTGCAGGGGGA
>JBBEEK010000026.1:0-1329 GCA_040880825.1 Chthoniobacterales bacterium | reverse complement strand
GCTACCACGGCCTGTCGCCGCGGCGACCGCTCTACCAAGCTGAGCCACAGCCCGTAACAAAACTCTTATCGCATGGTGCGTGCAGGGCCGCAAGGAAAGTTGAATACTGCTTTTTCTGCTACCACGGCCTGTCGCCGCGGCGACCGCTCTACCAAGCTGAGCCACAGCCCGTAACAAAACTCTTATCGCATGGTGCGTGCAGGGCCGCAAGGAAAGTTGAATACTGCTTTTTCTGCTACCACGGCCTGTCGCCGCGGCGACCGCTCTGCCAAGCTGAGTCACAGCCCGTGACTAACTGATTAGTCTTATTGCATGGCTAGCGCCTGGTGGCAAGCGGGGAAGATAGAAACCGCTGAGGACGCAGAGGTCGCGGAGGGCGCGGAGGACTGAAACGGCCGGCAGCGGGGACGCTGCCGCTACATCCTGGGGCTAGGATTCCGTGCCTTTTTCCTCTGCGTTCTCTGCGCCTTCCGCGGTTCTTGTCTTTAAAAATGCAGAGGGTGCCGGAGGGAATGGCCTGTTGCGGTCTGGTCACAAGGTCACCAGCGCCGCGGGTGTCAGGCGGGGACGAGGTGGGGTTTTTGGGCGGTGCGGTGGCGGAGGAAGGCGATGGTGACGTAGGTGGCTTCGAGGGCGAGGAAGATGAGGATGTAGCCTTCGCCGCCGACGCCGAAGCCGTAGCTGTGGAGGCCGGCGCCGAGGATGTAGTTGACCCCATACCAGGCCATGATGATGCCGGCGAATCCGATGATGGCGGCGACGGCCATGCCGAAGTCGCTCCACCATCCGGCCATTTTGCCGTGGATGGCGACGACGTAGAGGAGGAGGGCGATGAAGGCCCAGGTTTCTTTGGGGTCCCAACCCCAGAAGCGTCCCCAGCTGTAGTTGGCCCAGACGCCGCCGAGGATGGTGCCGATGGCGAGGAGGATGAGGCCGACGAACATCATGCGGTAAAGCCAGTCGTGGAGTTGGCGGAGTCCGGGTGCGGTCTGCGGATTGCGGATGTAGCGCCAGAGAACGACGTGGGCAAAGCCGAGGGCGAGAGCGAAGGCGGCGTAGCTCAAGGTGATGGTGAGGACGTGGACGGTGAGCCAGAAGTTGTCGCGCAAGACTGGCACGAGCGGGTCGAGGCGGGCGGGCATGGCGACGGGGAGGCTGCGGACGAGAAGAAGGCAGAGAAAACTGACGGGCAAGGCGCTGAGGAGCATGAGACGGTTGCGGTAGACGGCGTAGAAGATGAGTCCGAAAAGCACGGTGCCCATGGCGACCCAGACGACGGATTCATACATGTTGGTCACGGGGGCGCGTCCGGCGATGAGGACGCGCAGG
>JBBEEK010000025.1:0-1330 GCA_040880825.1 Chthoniobacterales bacterium | reverse complement strand
GGCCAAGGTCATGCCGGCCTTCAATTTGGGCCCGCGGCCGGCTTTGCCGTAATTCGGTATTTGCGGATCTTCATGCAGTTTACGCCCCACCCCGTGGCCGACGAATTCGCGGACCACGGAATAGCCGCGGGCCAGGGCGGCCTGCTCGATGAAGGAAGAAATGTCCCCGACCCGGCGTCCGTGGGTCACGTGAGGGATGACGTCGCGCAAGATGCGGGCGGTGTCCTCGACGAGGCGATCGACTTTGGGCGGGACCACGCCGAGGCGGATGGTCGTGGCGTTGTCGCCGATCCAACCGTCTTTGCTCACACCGACATCGAGCTTGAGGATATCGCCATAAGCGAGGCGGCGGTCACCGCCGATGCCGTGCACCACTTCTTCGTTGACCGAGATGCAGAGCTGGCCGGGAAATTTGCGGTAACCGAGGAACGCGCTCTTCGCGCCGGCCTCGGCGATGAATTGCGCGCAGGCGTCGTCGATGTCGCGGGTCGTCATGCCCGGCGTGACGAGATTTTCCAATTTGCCGAGCACTTGGGCGGCAACCCGGCAGGCCTGGCGCATCGCCTCGATCTCGCGCTCGTTTTTGATCGGGATCATCGACGACAAAAAGGGAAACCGGGCAAACACAAGCGGGCAGAAGCGGCTATTGTCCGCTGGCGAGATAAGCAGCCATGCCGGCAATGACCAGCAAACCGAGGCCGGCCCAGATCCAGACGAGGGCGTTCGAGGACATGATCAGCCCGGCCCCGCCGGCCGTGCGTTCGAAACGTCCGCGGAGTTTGCCGCGGCGCAGGAAGCCGTCATAGTGGCGTTGCAACAAATGGGTTTCCACTTGCCGCATGGTATCGAGCGTCACGCCCACGATGATGAGCAGACCGGTGCCGCCGAAGAATTGGGATGTCATATAAGGCACGTTCAGGCTCTGGCTGAGCATGGACGGCAGGATGGCAATCAAGGTGAGGAAAATGGCGCCGGCGAAAGTGAGGCGCGTCATGGTGTAGTCGAGGAATTCGGCCGTCGGTTTGCCCGGGCGCACCCCGGGGATGAAGCCGCCGTATTTCTTGAGGTCATCGGCGATTTGCACCGGCTGGAACTGGGTGGCCACCCAGAAATAACTGAAGAAGAAAATCATCGCGCCGAAGAGCGTGTAGTAGAGCCAACCGCTGGCCAGCATGGAGGACAGCTCGTTGGCCCAGCGCTGGGTCGGGAAGGCCATGCTGAGGATGGTCGACGGGAAAAGCAGGATGGCTTGGGCGAAAATGATCGGCATGACACCCGCGTAGTTGACCTTGAGCGGCATGTATTGCGTCTGCCCGCCGTAGACTTTGCG
>JBBEEK010000024.1:0-7748 GCA_040880825.1 Chthoniobacterales bacterium | reverse complement strand
GGTAGATGCCGTGGAATTTCGAGACGGTCGTGTCGTCGTCGGAGATTCCGCTGGTCGAGCGGTCCTCGAGGCTGGCGGCCAGGGTGCCGCGGAGGAAATTGCTGGCTTCTTTGAGGCCCTCGACTTTGGAAGGCGGTTTGGGGTCGGCGGTGTCGGAAATCATGGCTTTGACGGCAAGTGAAGTTAAGGGCCCGTGTCACAAGGGGCAACCGCCGAATGTGCGGGTTGCACTTCGTCAGCTTTTGCCGCAGAAGATACGTTTGTATGTCGGATCTGGTTTCCCAGTCCTTTCCCCCCGAGCGGCTGACCGCGGTGTCGGTGCTGCGGGCTTACCGTGACGGATTCTTTCCCATGGCCTGCGGGGACGGACGGTTGCGGTGGTTTTCGCCGGATCCGCGGGGGATTTTGCCGCTGGATGGTTTTCACCTGCCGCACGGATTCCGGCGCGCGTTGGCGAAACTGGATTTCGTGGTGACAGTCGACATGATGTTCGATGACGTGGTGGCGGGCTGCGCCGACCGGTCGGAGACGTGGATCGACCCCGCCATCGCGCGGGTCTACACCGACCTGCATGCGCAAGGGGCGGCGCATAGCGTCGAGGTCTGGGCCGGCGGACGTCTGGTCGGCGGGCTTTACGGTGTGCAGCTGGGCGGGGTGTTTTTCGGCGAATCGATGTTTTCGCGCGTCACCGAGGGGTCGAAGGTCGCGCTGCTCGCGCTGGTCGGGATCCTGCGCGCGCAGAAGTTCGGCCTGCTCGACATCCAGTGGGTCACCGACCACTTGGAAAATTTCGGCGCGGTGGAAATCCGGCGCCCGGTTTATTTGAATTATTTGCGCGACGCGATGATGAGGTCGTGCGTTTTTCCCGCGCCGGGCGAGGTCCTGGTGGCAGAGATGACCCGGCGGCGCGTTGCCTTGATGTAGCGGCGGCGTCCCCGTCGCCGGTTGTTTTCGACAACGACCGTCGGCGGGGACGGCGACGCTACAGTGGCTTGGATTTGATTTCGCCGTCGACGAAGAGAGTGGTGATTTCCTGCTGCGCGGCGGCGCGGGCAGCGGAGGTTAGCGGACGGCGCTGCGCATCCACCGTGATGGTGAACCCCCGCTGCAGCGTCTGGCGGGGTCCGAGCAACTCCAGGGCGTGGGTATAGCGGGCGTGACGCTGGCGGCGCTTTCCCAGCGACCCCAGCACGGCCTGGTCGCCCCGGTGTTGCAGCGCACGCAGGCGTTCGGACCACGCGGACAACCGGCCGACGGGAGACCGCGCGGCCAAGACCGCGCGGGCACGTTGGGAAGTTTCCTGCAGCACCGCGAGGCGGGCCCGCACCGAAGCTGAGGCGCGGCCGCACAGGTCGTCAGTCATTTGGCGCAGATCCCCGATGCGGCGCAAGGGCAAGCGGAACACCCCGGAGGCGACGTGCAAGCGCAGTTGCGCGCGGGCCTGCCCGAGATGGACGCCGGCATCCCGGTCCAAGCGGCGGCGCAGGGCGATCAAGCGCTGGAGGGTTTCGGCGCGGTCGGTGCTGAGGATTTCCGCGGCCGCGCTCGGGGTGGGGGCGCGCACATCCGCGGCCAGATCGGATGTCGTGACGTCCGTCTCGTGGCCGACTGCGGACACGACCGGCACCGCGCTGGCGGCTATGGCGCGGGCCACGGCTTCCTCGTTGAATTCCCAGAGGTCCTCGAGGCTGCCGCCGCCGCGGGTCACGACAATGACATCGACCGCGGGGAATCCGCTGCGATCGGGTACGGCGAAGCCGCCGATGGCGGCGGCGATTTCGGTTGCCGCGCCGCGGCCCTGCACGCGGACGGGCGCGATGAAGACGGCAATGTGCGGCGCCCGGCGGCGCAGGATTTGGAGAAAGTCGCGGATGGCCGCACCGGCCGGGGAGGTAACCACGCCGACCCGGACCGGATGAGGTGGCAGGGGCTTTTTGCGGGAGGCATCGAAGAGGCCCTCGGCGCGGAGCTTTTCCTGCAGGGCGCGGAGTTTGGCCTCGAGCTCGCCGGCGCCGCGGGGTTGCACGCGGCGGACCACGATCTGGTATTGGCCGCGCGGCTCGTAAACGGAGATCGTGCCGAAAAGTTCCACTTGCATGCCATCGCGCAAAGTCGGGGCTCCGGCCGCCGCACCGCGGAAGAGGACGCAGGAAACCTGGGCTGTTTCGTCCTTGAGGCTGAAATATTGGTGACCGGACGGCTGACGACGCAGGTTGGAAACCTCGCCTTCGACCCACACCGCACCGATATGGCCCTCAAGGCAATCGCGGATCTCGCGGTTCAGCCGACCAACCGACCACGGCCGCTGGACAACCTCGGCCGGTGGCTCGTCCTCCGGAAAAGCCAAGAAACCTTGGTCGGTCATGACCATAGGAAGACTCCCATCGTCCCTGCGCCTCCAGGTTGCCGCATTGTTGCGGTGGAACAGGGGTAAAGGAACCCAAAAACCTCACACATGGACTTTCTGCAGAAACTCCATGTGTGAGGTTTTATAGGTTCCCGATCAACTGCTTGTGTCAATGGCCAGAGATGCGTGGTCATCTCATGAGGGGAACTGCTGCCACTCTTGACGCAGGGCGGTCACGAGTTGCCTTAGGCGGACGGAGAGCATCGGTTCAGACAAGATTTTTTGGGCGGCGAGAGGCTCGCGGAGGAGGTGTTGGGCGAAGAGGTCTCCGAGCATGGCCGGGTCATGCATTTCGCCGGTGGCCTGGACGAAAGCCTCCGGGAGTTCGACGCCGCGGGAGACCAGGCCGTTGCAGATATCCTGCAATTCCCGCCTCAGGCCGTGGCAGGCTTCCTCGTCGTCAAGGACCGTCTCGAGTGGCGTGGCTCGTCCGATGAGATACGGCTCGGTTTGCTCGAATCCGGCGAACTGCACCCGCCCCAAACCCTGCAAGATGAGCTGGCTGGTGCCGTCCGGTTGCCCCACGCAGGCGCGCACCAGACCGGCCCCGGCCACAGGGAAGATGGACTCCTCCCCGCTGTCCGGCCGGACCATGCCCACGGCGAAAATGCGGTCCCCGTCCAGCACCGAGGCCAGCATGAGCCGGTAGCGCGGCTCGAAAATGCAGAGCGGCAGCAACGCGTTGGGAAAGAGCGTCACCCCGCTCAGGGCCATGATTGGCATGGCCGAGGGAAGTTGGACCGGTGCGGGATTCATCACCACCAATTTACGCCGGAATCCGCCGGCGGGGATCTTTTTCCGCGGCTTTTTCGCTTCAAGAGGCGAGGGGACCTTGTCTAGGTTCGGTTCATGCCGTCCGAGCCCCGTTACCGTCGCATCGTTCTCAAACTCAGCGGCGAGGCCCTGCGCGAACCGGGCGGCAAGGACGCCATCTCGCCGCAGATCGTCAACCGTCTGGCTCTCGAGATCAAAGAAGTGCAGTCCCTCGGCGTGCAGGTCGCTGTGGTTGTCGGTGGCGGCAACATCTGGCGCGGCCTGGCCGCTTCGCACCGCGGCATGAACCGCACCACCGCCGATTACATGGGCATGCTGGCCACGGTCATCAATGGCATGGCGCTGATGAGCGGGCTCGAGGACATTGGTCTGACCACGCGGGTGCAGACCGCGATCGAAATGAACAACGTCGCCGAACCTTTCATCCTCCGCCGCGCCCTGCACCATCTGGAGAAAGGCCATGTCGTCATCTTCGTCGCCGGCACGGGCAATCCGTTTTTTTCGACCGATACCACCGCCGCCCTCCGCGCCAATGAAATCGGCGCCGATGCCATCCTCAAAGCGACCAAGGTCGACGGTATTTATGACGCCGATCCGCTGAAAAATCCGGACGCCAAAAAATTCGACCACATCACTTATTCCGAGGCTTTGCAGCGCCGCCTGCAGGTCATGGACTCCACGGCCCTCAGCCTCTGCATGGACAACAAAATGCCGATTGTGGTTTTCAACATCGGGGATTCGGGCAACATCAAGAGCGCCGTCATGGGCGAGCCGATCGGCACGCTTGTCACCGGCGGCTGAGCGACATTTTATGGACGAAATACTTTTCACCGCTGAAGAGGGCATGGAGAAGGCCCTCGATTTCATGAGGCACGAGTTCTCCAGTGTGCGCACCGGCAAGGCGTCGCCGGCCCTCGTCGAGGGCATTGACGTCGACGCCTACGGCTCGGTCATGAAGCTCAAGCAACTCGCCCTGATCAGCGCCCCCGAACCGCGGCTCCTCGTCATCCAGCCCTTCGACGCCTCGAACACCAAACCGATCGAAAAAGCCATCAACGAGTCGAAGATCGGTCTCTCCCCGGTGGCCGATGGGAAACTCATCCGCCTGCCTATCCCCGAACTCAGCGAGGAACGCCGCAAAGATTTGGTCAAAACCATCAAGACTATGGCCGAGGAAACCCGCGTGCGTATCCGCACCGCCCGCCGCCATGCCATGGACACCGCCAAGAAAATGCAGAAAGATGGCAGCTTGACCGAGGACGATTTGAAGAGTGCTGAAACCCAGATCCAAAAACTTACCGACAAATACGTCGGCGACGCGGATGCCCACGTGGCGTCCAAAGAAGTCGACATTATGAAAATCTGACCCGCCATGCGCCGCCTCTTCACCGCCCTCCTCCTGCTCGCGCTCTGCTCCTCCGCCGGACTCGCCAACGTCGTGCGGGGTGCCCCCGAGTTCACCTGGCTCAGCTCTGGCGCCCGCAGCCAGTCGCTCAAGTCCCTGCGTGGACAACCCGTGATCCTTGTCGTCGCGCAGTCGCCCACGCAACGCATCTTCCGCGCCCAAGTCGGGCAATTGCAAAAAGTCTACCAACTCCTCGGCAACGACAAGGCGGTGACCGTGGCCGCTTTCACCCAGCAACCCGGTCTCATCAAGTCAAACATCCCCTTCGTTCTCGCCGCCAACCCCGCCGCCGTCGCCGCCGCTTACGACGTGACCGGCCCCTTCGCCATTTTCATCATCGGTAAGGACGGCAACATCGACGCGCTTTCCGACCGCGTCTTGCCCGGCCAGCGCATCCTCGACGTGATCAACAACTCGTTCGTCGTCCAGCGCGACAACCGCAAGAGCGAGTAGTCATCCGCCCCGGATCGATCGCGATGCCCCCATCGCGCGGCATGGCCTGAAAATTATCGCGCCGGAACGCCGCGATCCACCGGTCCCAGGATCGCCTCCGTCATTCGCAGCGCCTCAGCATTGGCCCGCGCGGCATGCACGCGGAAAATCCGTGCCCCCAGTTCGCGCCCCAGGCTGGTCAACGCCGCGGTCGGCGCATCGCGGTCGGAGACCTCCGGGCAACCGGCGGCCGTGGCGAGGAAAGACTTGCGCGAGACCCCCAGCACGACGGGCACGCCGAGCGGGGCGAAGTCGCCCAGCGAGGCGATGAGCCGCAGATTGTGTTCCACCGTCTTGCCGAACCCGATCCCCGGATCCACCGCCAGCCGGTCGGCGGCCAGACCCGCCGCCCGTGCCGCCGCCAGCCGTCCGCGCAGAAACTCCACCACTTCACGCACCACATTGTCATAGTGCGGATCCTGCTGCATGGTGCGGGGCGTTCCGCGCATGTGCATGAGGACCACACCGCATCCGCTTTCCACCGCCACCCCGGCCATGGCCGCGTCTCCGCGCAACGCCGTCACGTCATTGATGATTTCCGCCCCCGCCGCGACAGCCGCGCGGGCCACCTCGGCCTTTGAAGTGTCGATGCTCAGGGCCGCCGAGGTCCGGCCTGCCAGCTTTTCGATGACCGGGAGCACCCGCCGCTTTTCCTCGTCCGCCGGCACCGGCGCCGCGCCCGGTCGCGTGGACTCGCCGCCGATATCGAGAATTTCCGCGCCCTCCGCCACCAGACGCAGCCCGTAGGCCACCGCGGAATCGGCGTCGTCGAACGACCCGCCGTCGGAAAACGAATCAGGCGTGACATTGATCACCCCCATAATCACGCCGCGGTCGGTCAGGTCGAACGTGCGGCGGCTCGTGCGCCAGATCATGCCAGACGGATGCGCACCGAGCGACCGTGCGCGTCGAGTCCTTCCACGCGGGCGAAGGCCTCGACGGCGCGGACGGATTTGGCCAGCGCCTGACGGTCGAGTTCGACCAGACTGGTGCGGCGTTGAAACTGGTCTGCGGTCAATCCGGCGAAGGACTTCCCCGCCCCGCCGGTCGGCAGTTCATGGCTCGGACCGGCCAAAAAGTCCCCGACCGCCACCGGTGACCATCCGCCGAGGAAAATCGCCCCGGTGGTCAGCAGTTGTGGTGCAAGAGCCCGCGGATTTTTCACCTGCAAAGAAACGTGCTCGGAGGCAAACGCATTAGCCAGCCGCACGGCCTCGGCCATGCTGCGCACCAGCACGAGGGATGATCCGCGCAGGGATTTCCGCAGGATGTCGCCGCGCGGCAGGGTGGCTGCCTGCCTTTCAATTTCGTGCCTCACCGCTTCGAGCAGATCGCCCGAATCCGTGAGCAGCAAGGCCACGCTGTCGCGTCCGTGTTCGGCTTGGGCCAACAAATCGGCCGCCACCCACGCCGGATTGGCCGAGCGGTCGGCGATGACGAGGATTTCGCTCGGCCCCGGCAGCAAATCGACCGCCACCCGCCCGAAGAGTTGGCGTTTGGCTTCGACCACGTAGCTGTTGCCCGGACCGAAAATTTTCGCCACCGGACGGATCGTCTTCGTTCCGCAGGCCAGCGCGGCCACCGCCTGCGCCCCGCCGACGCGGTAAACTTCCGTCGCTCCCGCCAGTTGCAGCGCGGCCCGTAATTCCTTGCTGATCTGACCGTCCGCACCAGCCGGCGTGACCGCGACGATTTCAGGCACGCCCGCCGCTGCGGCGAAAGTGCAGGTCATCAAGGCCGTGGAAACCAGCGGCGCGGTGCCTCCGGGCACATAAATACCGACACGTTGGAAGGGATCGAACCGCTCGCCGACGCGCGCGCCCTGCGCGTTCCGGGCCGACCAGTTCTTCCTCAAGCTCTTCCCCGCGAATGCCCGGATATTTTTGTGCGCCGCCTGCAAGGCCCGCCGCGTCGGTGCGTCGAGCGACTTCCACGCGGCGGACAGTTCGCGGGCCGGCACGCGCAACTGCCCCGGGGTCAAAAGCGGTCCGCCGAACTTTTTCGTGAAGCGGACGAGCGCCGCATCGCCTTCTTTCGCGAGGGCCGCAATGATTCCCCGCACCGTCTTTTCCACCTCCGGCGTGGCCTCGGCACGGCGATCGAGCGATTTCAGGAAGCGGGCGTAGTTTTTGTCACGCGGACGGACGATGCGCATGCCGCAAATATGACCGATAAGTCTTTTCATCACAACACCGGCAGCAAGAGCCGAAGCCGGCTTGCTCCCCTCCGTGTCCTTGGCCTTCTCTGCGGTTTCCTTATCCGGCCCAAAGGAAATCCACCGGCTTCTCGATCTCCGGATGCAAACTCTTGTGCACCGGGCAGGTCAGCGCGGCCTTTTCCAAGAGGACGCGTTGCGGGTGTGCCGCCGCCCACGGCACTTTGATCGTGGTCTCCAGCTTGGCAATCCGCCGCGGCGTGTCGGTCGACATGACCTTCGTCACCTCGATGGTCATACCGCGTAAATCCAACTGATGCCGGTCCGCAGCGATCCCCATGATCGTCGCCATGCACGCCCCCAGCGCCGTCGCCACCAGGTCAGTCGGCGAAAACGACTCGCCGCGGCCGTGGTTGTCGACCGGCGCATCGGTGTGCAACGTCTGTCCCGACGGCCCATGCGTCGCCGCGCAACGCAAGCCTCCTTCGTAGCGGATATCGATTTTGACCATGGCG
>JBBEEK010000023.1:0-1362 GCA_040880825.1 Chthoniobacterales bacterium | reverse complement strand
ATCGGCACCGGCCGCACCGGACACGCCGAAGTCGTGCAAATCGAATACGACCCGGCAAAAATCTCCTACGAGCAGCTCATCGACTTGTTCTGGGACGCCCACAACCCGACCACGCTCAACCGCCAAGGCGCCGACACCGGGACGCAATACCGTTCCATCATCCTCACCGAAAACGAAGACCAGGCCCGTCTGGCCAACGAATCGAAAGACCGCGCCCAAGCAAAATTCTCATCCCCCATCGTCACCGAAATCGTCCCGCTGGAAAAATTCCACCCCGCCGAGGACTACCATCAGGATTTCTACCGCGAAAATCCGCTGCACCCCTACAACCTCGCCGTGACCCGCCCGAAGCTGAAGAAAATCGAGCCCAAGATTGAAGAATTGACCCGAGCCGACCGCGAACGCCCCTCGCCCTAAATCCCCTCATCCCCTGCAGCATCGACGGCCGTTTCCTTCCCCGGTAGGGCCGGCTGGCCCAGCCGGCCCCTGCCTTACACTCAAGGCCCCGGCGTTCCCTCAACCCCACCCGGACCCTGCAAAGTCGCCGTGTTCCAACTCTGCGGGAACATGAACTGGGCCGGGCCGGCATCCATGTAGTAAGGATCGCGCCAATACGGACTGTTGAGAAATGCCTGCGTCGTCGGGTTGTCAAAGCCGTCCGTGTTCGGCTTGCTCGGCGGATTGCGCAGGAAAGCAGTCAGCTCCGATCCCGCGCCTGCTGCAGCCAGGCGATTGACCTGCGCCGGGGTGAACACATACGGCGCCCGCGTGGCCTTGAGGTAATCGACGATCTTGTCGCCCGACACGCCCTTGGCCACGAGATTGGCGATGTCGTCGTAAGTCAGCACCCGCCCGTGGCTGATGCGCGCGTAGGTGCCGGGATCGATGCCTTTCTGCTGCAGGACCGCAAGATACGGCGCGGAGACCTTGGTGCCGGACGAGGCGCAACCGGCAACCAGCACGGCGACGAGGAGGAGGGAGGGTAATTTCATGGTGACTTGGTAATCATTCAGCCGAGCCGCTGCGCGATCAAGCCTTCAAGCTTGATGATATCTTCGGTGAATTTGCGGATCCCCTCGGCCAGTTTCTCCGTGCCCATGGCATCCTCGTTGAGCATCCAACGGAAGGTCTTTTCGTCCATGGAGATTTTCTCCACATCCGAAGCTTTTGCTTCTTCGACCGAAAGCTGACGTGTCACCGCACCGTCCACGCCCTGCAAATCGCCCAGCAACTCGGGACTGATGGTCAGCAAATCACAACCCGCCAGCTCAAGGATCTGCGAAGTGTTGCGGAAGCTCGCGCCCATGACCTGTGTCTCGTAGCCGAACTTTTTGAAGTAGTTGTAGATCACCCGCACCGACT
>JBBEEK010000022.1:0-1366 GCA_040880825.1 Chthoniobacterales bacterium | reverse complement strand
GCGAAAAAAGTTTTCGACAAGGCCATGACGGCGGCCCGCGCCCGCGAGGCGGCGCGGAGAGCCCGCGAGACAGTGCGCAAGAGTGCGCTGACCGGCGGCGGTCTGCCCGGAAAACTGGCCGACTGCTCCGAGCGTGATCCGTCGTTGACCGAGTTGTTCATCGTCGAAGGCGACTCGGCCGGTGGTTCGGCCAAGCAGGGACGTGACCGCCGTTTCCAGGCCATCCTCCCGATCCGCGGCAAGCTGATCAACGTGGAGAAAGCACGTTTGGACAAGGTGCTGCAAAACACCGAAATCCAGACCATGATCACCGCGGTCGGCACCGGCATCGGAGCGGGTGACCAGGAAGGATCGTTCAATTTCGAGCGACTGCGCTACGGCCGCATCATCATCATGACCGACGCCGACGTCGACGGCTCGCACATCCGCACGCTGTTGCTCACCTTTTTTTACCGTCAGATGACGGAGTTGATCCTCCGTGGTTGCGTTTACATCGCGCAGCCGCCGCTCTACCAGATCAAGCGCAAGAAGCGCGAGGAATACGTCGATGACGACGCGCAGCTGACGCGGATCCTCATTTCGCTCGGTGCGGAGGACGTGAAGCTCCTCCACCTGAAAAACAAAAAGACCTTCACCGAGACGCAGCTCAAAGAGATCCTCGAGTTGCTCGAGCGCCTCAACAAGCACAGCAACGCCATCCAGCGTCTGGGCGGTGATTTCGAGAGCTATCTCGAGGCCCGCGGGGCCAAGGCCGACAAGCTCCCCGAGTATCTCATCAAGATCCGCGACGGCAACACGGAGTCCGTCGAGTATTTCCACGACGAGACCGAGTTGCAGGCCTTCGCCAAAACGAACAACGACCTGAATCTCTTCGAGGGCGAGGAAGCCGAGGGAACCAATGGCGAGGCCGCCGCGCCGAAAGAAAAAGAAAAAGAGAAAGACGGCCCGGTCCGCCGCCGCCGCGCCCGCCTCGTCGAGATCCACGAATCCGTCGCGGTGGACAAACTGATCAACGAGCTTGCCAAGAAGGGCCTCGAGATCGACCACTACACGGCGACGGACAAGCCGATTTTCGAACTCATCGAGGGCGAAGGCGACCGGGAGGTCAGGCACGAGATCTTCGCCATCCCGCGCATCCTCGAGATCGTCAAGGAAATCGGCCGCCGCGGCGTGCAGATCAAACGATTCAAGGGTCTCGGTGAAATGAACGCCAAAGAACTTTTCGCCACGACGATGGATCCCGAGAAACGCCGCCTCCTGCGGGTCAAACTCGACGACACCAACGCGGTCGAGGCCGACAAAATGTTCACTGTCCTGATGGGCGACGTGGTCGAGCCGCGCCGCCATTTCATCGAGGACAACGCCC
>JBBEEK010000021.1:0-1373 GCA_040880825.1 Chthoniobacterales bacterium | reverse complement strand
GGCCGCTGGCGCAGAACTTGCACCCGTAAGCACATCCGACCTGCGTGGAGACGCACAATGTTTTGCGATCCGACGTCTCGCCGTAAAGCGCGGGGGAGGCGGGGATGAAGACACTCTCGATGAATTGCCCATCGGGCAGACGGAAAAGAAATTTGCGCGTCGTGTCCTTCGATCCGCTCAGGCGCACCTCCTCGAGCTGTGCCGCGGGAAATTCCCGCACCAACACGGCACGCAGCTCCGCCGGCAGATCGGTCATGGCCCCGAAATCGACGACGCGCTTTTCATGGACCCATTCCATGATCTGCCGCGCGCGATAGGGCTTGTGCCCCAGCGCGCCGAGCTTTGCCGTCAGCGACTCCAGCGTTTCGCCCAACAATGAAACCATCCCGCATCTTGCCACGGACCGCGCCCGTAATCCAATGCAGGATGCCTTGACCGTGGGCCGCGGAAATCTACCGTCTCGGGGATGCGTTTTTCCCCGCTGTTGAAAATCCTCCCCTTGGCCGTGCTCTTGGCCACCACCGGTTGCGAAACGACCAGCACCGTGGCGCGTCCGGATCCGCGGGTCGCGGCCATGATCGCGGCGGAGCAGCCCGGCGACTATTACATCGGTCGGCGCTACCACAAAAAGGACTACAAAATGTGGGGCTGGGTGCGCCGTCCGGGCCAACCGTGGAGCACGGCGCAGATGGTCATGCTGAACGAAAATTCCAAGCTGGCGCCGGATCGGGTGGCCGGCACGCTGGGGATCGACAACAACAGCGAATACCGTCTGCAGGGACGTTTCACCGGCGGCAAGGTCTACGAACCGGCCAGCAATGGCTTCTATCCGGAATTTGTTCTCACCGGCTACGAACTGCTCTCCAGCACCCCGCCGTTCATCTACAGCGATCGTCGGGCTCTCGATCCGGCCGTGCGCCTGCTCACGCCGCCACGCTGAGAGGCAAATTCCCTTGCGGCCGGTCCGGGTGCTCCCTAAACACACCCCATGTTAAAGCTGCTTACTCTTCTTGCCGCCGTTGCTTTCCCTCTCCTCTTCGCCGGTTGCGGCGGATCGGACCCCAATACAGTCAAAATCGGCATGAACCTCGAGCTGACGGGCGACATCCCCGCCGTCGGTGCCTCGAGCAAAAATGCAGCCGAACTTTTTTTCGACCAGCTCAATGAAAATGGCGGCGTCACCCTCGCGGACGGCCCGAAGAAAGTTTCCCTCATCATCCGCGACAACGCGGCCAAAGCCGACCAGTCCGCCTCGGTCACCCAGCAACTCATCTCGAGCCAAGGCGTGGTCGCCATGATCGGTCCGAACTCCAGCGCCTGCGCCATCCCCGCCGGCGAAATCGCCGAGAGCCTCAAATGCGTCATGATCTCGC
>JBBEEK010000020.1:0-45296 GCA_040880825.1 Chthoniobacterales bacterium | reverse complement strand
GGATGTTTTGCCGCAGCCGCTTTCATGGCTTACGGATTGGCCGTCACTATGTCTCGGGCCACGGCGTAGAACTCGTCATCGACGACAGCGGCCCGGGCTGGCCGGCCGCCGGTCCCGCGGAAGTCCCGCTGACCACGACCAAGGAAAGCGGCACCGGCATTGGCCTCTATGTCGTGCGCACTGCGGTGGCAAACCACCGCGGTGAGATCGCCTTCGGTCGCTCCCCGCTGGGCGGCGCCGAGGTGCGCCTCCGGTTCCCGCAGGCGGCAAGGTAGGGACGAGCGGCTCGCTCGTCCTTGTTTTTTGGAACGGACACGCGGACCGCGTGTCCCTGCCCGATGTCACGGTGGCAGCAAAATCTACTCCCTCCGACCCGCCGAACCCGGCGCACCGCGATGCCAAAGCGTGCTGTCAAGGTATTGCCGTCCGGACAGCCGCCACCAAAGCCCGCATTTTATCCGCATCCTTGATCCCCGGCGCGGACTCGACGCCGCTGGCCGTGTCAACGGCGACCGGCCGCACCGCCTCCACCGCCGCGGCCACGTTCTCCGGGTTCAAACCGCCCGACAAAACCACCGGGCGCCCCGCCGCGCGGACCACCCCTGCCGCCAACGACCAGTCGATGACCCGGCCCGTGCCGCCGAAAACACCCGGCGCGTGCGCATCGAGCAAGACGCAGGGCGCCGGATCGGCCGCGGCCGCCGCGGCGGCGGCTTCATCCGGAAGCGGGCACGCTTTGATATAAAAATCCCCACCCCACCGCGCGCAGAAGTCCGTCACCTCGCCCCCGTGGAATTGCAGCGCGTGGAAAAGTCCCGAGTCCCGCAGCACGCGTAGCAAAGGTTCGTCCGGCTGCACGAGCACCGCCACGCGTCCGACCTCCGCCGGCAACCGTGCGACCCACGGGGCGATATCCTCCAAACGCACCGCGCGTTTCGATCGCGCGTAAAAATTAAATCCCAGCGCATCGACGCCCGCATCGACCGCGGCCAGCGCATCCTCCTCGCGCGTCAGCCCGCAGACTTTTACTCCCGTCCGCCCGCCGCCCAGCCAGCGCCGCAAGCCCGCCGGAACCATAATCAATCGAGCGTCCGCCCGCGGGCCTGCTTGATCACCGTGTGGTGGGTCAGCGGATAAATGTGTCCGTCACTGCCGCGGAAAAACGCGCTGAGGATCCAGCTGATAAGGCTGATGACCAGCGCGCCCCAGAACGCCGCCCAGAACCCGGCGACGGTGAACGAACTGCCGGGCAGGATGCCCGAGACAAACCACAGCAAAAGCGCGTTGAGGACGAGGATGAACAATCCCATCGTCACGAGGATGAGCGGCAGGCAGAGGATGAGCAAAACCGGACGGACCAAGGCGTTGATGATACCCAGCAAGAGCGAAGCAAAAGCCAGCCCGGTGAAGCTCGTGTATTCGATGCCCGGCACGATCCAGGCCGCGACAAAAACAGCCACCGCCGTGACGAACCAACGGATGAAAAACTCGGCCAAGGAAATGCCCACCCCCCCAGCCTAAACCTGTCGGCATCCGGGAAAAGCCGAAAAAACTTGGCCCGCCCGCGGGCCTGCGGATTAATGAGCCCAGATCAAGGAGCCACATCATGCCTAAAAAAGTGACCAAATCCGCCAAAAAGGCCGTCGGCAAACCCGCCGGCACGAAGAAAACCACCGCGACGAAAAAGAAAGCCGCCGCTCGTCAACCCGCCGCCGCGCGCTCCCGCGCTGCGGCCGCCACACCGGCCCGCGTCATGACCCGCCGGACCGCAGGCCGGACCGAGATCATCGGAATCATCGGCGGCGTGACCAACGAGGAAATCGCCCTCAAGGCCTATTACCTGGCCGAACGCCGCCGCCACCTCGGGTTGCCCGGCGGCCCCGAAAGCGATTGGCTCGAGGCTGAACGCGTCCTGGGCCGTTGACGGACCGAATCCCCGCCCCCGGCAGAGGACGTAACTCTTCGTGATGACGACCGCCCCGGCCACCCCCGACAACGCGCCCACCTTCGGCCGCTGGCGGGCCAGCGCCCCGCAGACCGCCCAGATCCGCGCCCTGCTCGACCAAGGCTCGATTTTTGCGTGGTCCGAAGATCTCTGGATCATCGGCTGGGGCGAACCGCAGAAATCGCCGCACCCGCATCCGGACCGGCCATCCTTCTACGCACCCGACTTCCTGCTGGCCGATCCGGCACCGTGGAGGATTTACCCGGAAGCCACCGGCGTGGCGCCCGACGCGCTGGCCCGCGAACTGTCCGCGCCCGCCGCCGCGCGGACCTGGACATCTTTCGACCAACGCGCTTTCGCCGCGAGCTTCGGCGAGGCCCAAGCCGGCTTCCGACGCGGGACGCTGCGCAAGGCGGTGCCCGTCGTTTTCGAAAACAGCCACGGTCCGCTCACCACCGCCGAACGCGAACGCGCCCTGCGCGCGCTGGCCAATCTGCCATCCGGACTCATGCCC
Source organism: Chthoniobacterales bacterium (assembly GCA_040880825.1). GTDB lineage: Bacteria > Verrucomicrobiota > Verrucomicrobiia > Chthoniobacterales > JACTMZ01 > JACTMZ01. Next base: position 42,837 of record JBBEEK010000020.1, on the reverse strand, counting down.
TACGGCACGTGGGACAGCGACGGCGGGATCCTCGGAGCCGCGCCGGAATTGCTCTTCGAAAATGACGGCGTGGAAATCCACACCATGGCCGTGGCCGGCACGGCGCGGGCCGGGGCCGCGCCGGAGACCATGATGGACGACCCGAAAGAACGCGCCGAGCACCGTCTCGTGCTCGAAGACCTCGAAGCGCAACTCGCGCCGCTCGGCACGGTCAGCCACGGCGCCACCCGCCCGTGGCGTATCGGACTCCTCTCGCACCTGCGCACCGACCTGCGCGTCACCCCCGCAGCCCCGGCCGGCTTTGACGAACTGGTGCGCCGCCTCCATCCCACTCCGGCCGTTGGCACCGCGCCGCGCGAGACTTCGTTGGAAGCCGTGACACGCTTCGACCTCGCCCCGCGCGGACGCTTCGCCGCACCTTTTGGACTGGTGCTGCCCGGCGGCTCGGCACGCTGCATGGTCGCCATCCGCAACGTGCAGTGGGACGGCGCGTCCGCCCGCTGCGGGGCCGGTTGCGGACTCGTTCCCGGCAGCCTATTGGAGCGCGAAACGGCCGAACTGCGGCTCAAACTCACCGCCACCCGCGGCAACCTCGGACTTTGAGCGCGGCCGAGACGAACCGCCGGTTGGCCGCGGAAATCCTCACCACCCTGCACGCCGCCGGCGTTCGCACGCTCTGTGTCTGTCCCGGTGGACGCAACGCGCCGTTGGTCGTCGCCGCCGAGGCCGCGCGCGAGGCGTTCGAGGTCGTTACTTTTTTCGAGGAACGCAGCGCCGCCTTCTTCGCCCTGGGGCGCATCCGGCGCGACGGTGCCCCGGCCGCGGTCCTCACCACCTCCGGCACCGCCGCCGCGGAATTGCTGCCGGCCTTGCTCGAAGCCCGCCAGGCCGGCTGGCCCCTCGTTGCCGTGACCGCCGACCGCCCGCGCCGCCTGCGCGGCACCGGCGCGCCCCAGACGATCGACCAACTGCCGCTTTTCGCCGCCGCGCAGATCCCCGTGATCGATCTCGACGCGCCGGGCCAGCTGGACGCGCTGCCGGAGGGTCCGGTGCACCTCAATGCCTGCTTCGACGAACCGCTGCTCGACGGGCCGGTTACTATGACACTCCCTCCGGAACGATCCACCCCGTGCGCGCCGGAGCCGTGGATGGACGAGCCAGAGGTGCGGGATATCGTCGGGGATTTTTTCCGACGCGTGCGTCGTCCGCTCGTGCTGGTTTCTTCCCTCGAGGACGACGAAGCACGGCGCCTTGCGCCGTGGCTGGCCTCGCTTTCCTCCCCGCTTTACCTCGAAGCCGTCTCGCAATTGCGCGGACACCGCACCCTGCAGGAATTCAGCCTGCACGCCGGCGAACGCATCCTGCTCACGCCGGAATGCCGCACGGCCTGCGATGGCGTGCTGCGTCTCGGCGGCGTGCCCACCCCGCGTTTCTGGCGCGAATGCGAAGATTGGCCCGTCCTGCATGTCTCACGCATCAATCTCCCGGGACTGGCCCGCCGCGACCCGGTGGTTCCGTTGTCGCTCTTTGCCGGACTGGCCGGATCGTTCGCCCCGGCCGGAGGCGAGACCGCGCCACTTTTGGCCCGCGATCGCGCCGCGGCCGGGCACCTGGAAAAAATCCTCGCCGCTGAACCGCGCAGCGAAGCCGCACTGGTGCGCGCCCTGGCCGCGACCCTGCCGCCCGACGCGCACGTGTTCCTCGGCAACAGCCTGCCCATCCGCGAATGGGACCTCGCGGCCCCGCGCACCGCGGACACACGCACCATCCACGCCAACCGCGGGGTCAACGGCATCGACGGGTTGGTCTCGACCGCATTGGGTCTGGCCGGGCCCGACCGCCCGGCCGCCGCCCTGCTCGGCGATCTCTCCGCCCTCTACGACCTCGCCGGTCTTTGGCCATCCGCGCAACTCGGCGCCGCGGACATCACCCTCGCGGTGATCAACAATGGCGGGGGACAAATTTTCGAGCGCCTGTTCCGTCAGCCCGCGTTTCTCAACGCCCACGACCTGCGCTTGCGCGGCTGGGCCGAAATGTTCGGCTGGCACTACGGCACCATGCACGCGCCGGGCCAAGGCGGACCCGCCGGCACACCGCGGCTGCTCGAAGTGCTGCCCGACGCGGACGCCACCGCGCGCTTTGCCCGCGCCTACGCCGCGCTCTGGCCCTGAGGCGCGGCGACGGCCCGGCGCGATGATCCGCTCAAGAACTACCTGATGTAGCGTCGCTGTCCCCGGCGAAGGTCGTTCTCTCAAACAGGCACAGCACAGCGCGGCACCATAGCGCTGGATGCGGGACGCGCCGCGCGCTATCTTGGGGGATCATGTCGAAGCACGTCATCCGGCTTTTCGGCCTGCTCGCCTTGCTCTTCGCCGTCGGGGCCGGCGTTTTCCTGCTGCGGGAAAAAGATCCCGCCTACCGGCTGGCCGAGTGGCTGAGCTTCGGACGCTACGCCGCCTACGACGACGAGATCGCGACAGTCGCCGCGCGCCACGGGGTCGATCCGCTGCTGGTCAAAGCGGTCATCTGGCAGGAAAGCCGGTTCCATCCGGACAAACTCGGCGGCCACGGCGAACGCGGACTCATGCAGGTCACCGAGCCGGCAGCCCAGGACTGGGTCAAAGCCGAGGGCATCGAAACATTTGTGCCCACCGACTTGCTCGATCCGAAAACCAATATCGAAGTCGGCACCTGGTATCTGGGGCGGGCCCTCAAACATTGGTCCGGCCAGCAAGAGCCGCTGCCTTTCGCGCTCGGCGAATACAACGCCGGACGCAGCCGCGTCAACCGCTGGTCGCGCGGCGAGCAGATCTCGGCCGAGGAACTGCGCGAGGCCATGGACATCGCGAGCACGCGCGCTTACGTCGCCGCGGTGCGCGGGCGTTACGACTATTACCGCGGGCGCGGCGACCGGTTGGAAAATCCGTGAAGGCCGGTCCGGTCAGAATTTCACGTTGGTCAGCGAATCGTCGAAGAGCTTGCAGCCATCGTCCTCGTAGATCGAGCGGGCCATCGAGAGATGTTTGCGGGCGCGCGCCTCGTCGCCGGTTTTGCGGGCCAGCATGGCCTGCGCGTAATACCAGGCCGGCGTGCTTCCGGCCGGGATCAGACCGGCAGCCAGCCGCTCCGCTTCGTCCTGCTGGCCGAGCATCAGGTGGCAGAGCAGGACTTTGAAACGCACCAGTTCGTTGCGCGGGTCACGGCGGCGGATACGCTGGAAAGTGTCGAGCGCCCCCGCGTGGTTGCCCTGCACGAACTGCACCTCGCCGAGGTTGAAAGCCGCGGGGAAATAATTCGGATCGGTGGCGAGGATGGCTTCGAAAATTTGCAGCGCTTCGGCGTAGTTGCCGGTTTTGGTCAGGATGGCACCGCGAAGGTTGAGCGCGCTGAGATCTTGTCCGAGCGCGCCCGGCAAGGCACCGAGGCGGTCGAGGGCTGCCTGGTATTCGCCGGCTTCGTAATGCTTGGTCGATTGACGCAGCACCATGGCCAGCCGGCGCTGCAGGAGGAGCGGATCGTCGGACGGCGCGGCGGCCTTTTCCTGCGCTGCCAGCGGAGCGCCCGCGAGGAAAAAAAACAGCAGGCCGGCGGCCGCGCGGTTCATTGGTTTTCTCCGAGGAAAAGCCGCAGCGGGTTCTCGATGGCTTCTTTGACCCGCACGAGGAAAGTAACCGCCTCTTTGCCGTCAACCACGCGGTGATCGTAACTGAGGGCCAGATACATCATCGGGCGGATGACCACCTGGCCGTCGAGGGCGACCGGGCGTTCCTGGATTTTGTGCATGCCAAGGATGCCGCTCTGCGGGGGATTGAGGATGGGCGTGCTGAGCAGCGAGCCGTAGACACCACCGTTGGAGATGGTGAAGACGCCGCCTTGCAGGTCGTCGAGAGTGATGGCGCCATCGCGTGCTTTTTTGGCGTAGTAGGCGAGGTCGTTCTCCAGTTCGGGAAACGTTTTGCGGTCGGCATCGCGGATGACTGGCACGATGAGACCGCGCTCGGTGCCGACGGCCACACCGATGTCATAAAAATGGTTTTGCACAAGCTCCTCGCCGTCGAGGCGGGAATTGAGCTGCGGTTCGGTCCGTAGGGCGTCGACCACGGCTTTGATGAAGAAGGACATGAAGCCGAGCTTGATGCCGTAGCGGGCTTGGAAGGTTTCCTGCACGTCGGCACGCAATTTCATGACGGCCGCCATGTCGCATTCGTTGAAAGTCGTGAGGATCGCGGCGTTGCGCTGGGCGGAGACCAACTGCATGGAGATCTTTTTGCGCAGCGGAGAAAGCTTTTTGCGGGTCACGCGGCGGTCCTGCGGTTCGAGTGCGACGGGGGCGGCGGGGGCGGGCAGAACTGGAGTGGACGGAGCAGAGGGGGTGGCGGGAGCGGGGATCGAAACGGACGGCGACGCGGACGGTGCCGCGACAGCGGGAGGCGCGGCGGGAGCCACGGCGGGCTCGGGGGCTTCTTCGATGAGGCCGACGACGGCGCCGATTTTGACTTCTTGGTCGGCGGGAATTTTGATGCGGACCACGCCGGCAGCCTGGGCCGCGACTTCGGTGGAAACTTTGTCGGTATCGAGCGTGAAGAGGAGATCGCCGGTGCGCACGTAATCGCCGTCCTGCCGGTGCCAGAGGGAGATGATTCCGGAGGAAATGGATTCCCCGACAGCGGGGACCTTGATTTCGGCGCTCATGAATCCGACAACCTACACTTCGAAGGCGCGGCTGACGAGTTCCGCTTGTTGATGGCGATGGATGGCGAGCGCGCCGACCGCCGAGCTGGGGCTTTCGGGACGGCCGGCATAGGACACGCTGCAGCCGAAGAGTTCGCGCAGCTTCATCGCCATGTAAAACCACGCCCCCATGTTCTGCGGTTCTTCCTGGCACCAGACGATGCGCTTGAGGTTCGGGCAGCTGCTGATGATGCGTTTGATTTTCTCGGTGTGGAGCGGGTAAAGCTGCTCGACGCGCATGATGGTCGTGTCGGTCGCGCCCCGTTTCTCCTGCTCGACCTTGAGGTCGTAATAAACTTTCCCGGAGCAGAGGACGACCCGCGTGATCTGCTCGCGGTTCTCCGGCAACGGATCGGCGAGGATGGCGTAAAAGCGGCCCTTGGTGAAATTGTCCTGCTTGGAGGCCACCAGCGGATGACGCAGGAGGCTTTTGGGCGTCATAATGACCAGCGGCTTGCGGTAGTCGCGATGGATCTGGCGGCGCAGGGCATGGAAGTATTGCGCGGGCGTGGTGAGGTTGCAGATCTGCATGTTGTTGTCCGCACAAAGTTGCAGAAACCGTTCGAGCCGCGCGCTGGAGTGCTCGGGGCCCTGACCCTCGTAGCCGTGCGGCAGGAGCATGACGAGTGAGCTGGGACGTTGCCATTTGGACTCGGCCGAGGCGATGAACTGGTCGATGATGACCTGCGCGCCGTTGGCGAAGTCGCCGAACTGCGCCTCCCACAGGCAGAGCATTTCCGGGTAATCGAGAGAGTAACCGTAGTCGAAGCCAAGCACGGCGGCTTCACTCAAAAGACTGTTGTAGACGCAGAAACGGGCCTGACCCTCCTTGAGATGGTTGAGCGGCACGTGGTCGACGCGCTGCTCGGCGTCATAAAAAGTCGAGTGCCGCTGGCTGAAAGTGCCGCGGCGGCTGTCCTGCCCGGAGAGACGCACCGGCGTGCCTCCGAGGAGAAGCGATCCGAAAGCGAGCGCTTCGCTGAAAGACCAGTCGTAGGGACCGCCGTCGCGCAGAATCTCGAGACGACGGTCGATAAGCATGCGGCGGACTTTGGGCAAAATATGAAATCCCTCCGGCACGCGGCATAGTCCCTCCACCACTTCGCGCAACATGTCCGCGCTGATCGCGGTGTGGACCGGTTCGTAGGAATACGGGGGTTGAAAGACGGCGGTAGATCCGGCGAAGCGTCCGCCTTCCTGCCGCTCGCTCTCGGTTTTTTTGACGATATCAAACGCCTCTTCGAGGTCGGCGGCCGCCTCTTTCTTGATCGCGGCGGCTTCGGCGGGAGTGACCGTGCCGAGGGCGGCCAGTTCGTTGACGAAGATCTCGCTGGGCAGCGGATGTTTGTTGATCGCGTTGTAAAGGTGCGGCTGCGTGAAGGTCGGTTCGTCGCCTTCGTTGTGTCCGTGACGGCGGTAGCAGTAAAGATCGACGACGACATCGCGGGCGAATTCCTGGCGGAAATCGAGCGCGAGTTGCGCGACAGTGGCGACGGCCAGCGGATCCTCGGCGTTGACGTGGAAAATCGGCGCTTCGATCATTTTCGCCACGTCGGTCGGGTAGAGGCTGGAGCGCGCGTCGGCCGGGAGCGTGGTGAAGCCAATCTGGTTGTTGACGATGATGTGGACGGTGCCGCCGGTTTTGTAGCCGGGAAGCTGCGACATGTTGAACACTTCGGCGACGATGCCCTGGCCGGCGAAGGCGGCATCGCCGTGGATGAGGAGCGGCAGGACTTTTTGGCGGTTCTCCGTGTCGCCGAGGATGCGCTGGCGGGCGCGGGCCATGCCTTCGACCACGGGATCGACGGCTTCAAGGTGGCTCGGGTTGGGCGCGAGGCGGACGATGACTTTGTGGCCGGTGGCCGTCTGGCGTTCGGCCAGATACCCGAGGTGGTATTTCACGTCGCCATTGCCGCCCACCACGTCAGGGACAAAGTTCTCCGAAAATTCGTTGAAGATGAGGGTCAGCGGCTTGCTCAGGAAGTTGGCCAAGACATTGAGGCGTCCGCGGTGGGCCATGCCCATGACGATCTCTTCGACTTGGCACGGCTCGCAGCGTTGCAGGATGGTGTCGAGAATGACGAGCAATGACTCGGCGCCCTCGAGGGAGAAGCGTTTTTGTCCGACATAACGTGTGTGGAGGAAATGCTCGAAAGTCTCGGCCTCGTAAAGTTGGCGGAGGATGGCGCGGTGCAGGGCGGCGTCGGCACGGTTGCCGTCGCCGCGGTTTTCCATACGCTCGCGGATCCAGTTGCGCATCCGCGGATCCTGGATGTGCATGAACTCGGCGCCGATCGTGTCGCTGTAGATGTCGCGGAGCTCGGAGATCATTTCGCGCAGCAACATCGGTTTGCCGTCGCGGAAATATTTCGAGGCCACAGTGCGCTCGAGGTCGCTCTCGGCGAAACCGATGGACTTGAGCGAGAGCAGCGGGTTTTCCGGCGGTTCAGGAGCCAGCGGGTCGAGATGCGCGATGGTGTGGCCGAGCGTGCGGTAGGCGTAAGCCAGCGAATCGGCGCGCCGTTCCAACGCGGCGTCCTCGGGCACGACGGCCCGGGAACCCTCGGCCAGTTCCTCGGATTGCGTCAGGCCCAGCTCGAATCCCTCAAAGAAGGCGTTCCACTCCGGCGTGACGGAAGCGGCATCCTGCTTCCAGCATTCGTAGTTTTGCTCGAGTAATTCGGAGTTCCAGTTCCCCGCAACGGATTGGCTCATGGCTGTGACAAGAAGCAAGGATCACCCGAAGCGCGCCCGGTTGCAACAAAGAGCGGCATCCGGCGGAGGCTTTTTTCTGTTGCGCGCACCCCGCCGCCCTTGCTTGCCAGCACCCTCCGGGCGGGGCATAAATAGCATTTCGGCCCGGCCAGATAGCAGGTGGCGGCGGGCCCCATGCCATGATCAAGGTTGAAGGACTGACTAAAAAATACGCCGGCATCACGGCCGTGCAGGACCTGAATTTCGAGGTCCAAAAAGGCGAGATTGTCGGTTTCCTCGGCCCGAACGGTGCGGGCAAGAGCACGACGATGCGCATCCTCTCGTGCTTCCTGCCGGCCACCAGCGGACGAGCCAGCGTGGCGGGGTTCGACGTGGCCAGCCAGTCGCGCGAGGTGCGCTCGCGCGTCGGTTACATGCCGGAAAACGTCGCGCTCTACCCGGAAATGCGCGTGCAGGAATACCTCGAATACCGCGCGGCGCTCAAGGGCGTGCGCGGCCGCCGTAACCGCCAACGCGTCAATGCAGTGAAAGAACTCTGCAACCTGCGCGACGTGGAACAAAAGTTGATCGGCGCTTTGTCCAAGGGCTACCGCCAGCGCGTCGGTTTGGCCGACGCCCTGCTGCACGATCCGGATCTGCTCATTCTCGACGAACCGACCATCGGTCTCGACCCCAACCAGATCCGGCAGGTGCGCCAACTCATCAAAGATCTCGGCAAACGCCACACCATCCTGCTTTCGACGCACATCCTCACCGAGGTGGAAATGACCTGCACGCGCGTGCTCATCATCAACAAGGGACGCATCGCCGCCTCCGATACGCCCGAGGCCCTCGCCGGACGCGTGCGCACGGCGGGCGGCATCCGCGCCGAGATCCGCGCGGACGCCGCCGATTTGCAGGCCGCGCTCTCTTCGCTGCCCGGCGTGCGCAAAGTCGAAGTCACCCCGTTGGAGGACGGCTGGCAGGGTTGCCTGCTGCGCACCGACGCGGGCCACGATCCGCGCGCCGCTATTGCCGGGCTGACCGCCGGCCGCCGCTGGCCTTTGCGCGAACTCGGGCAGGAGCAAGTGAGCCTCGAACGGGTTTTTGCCGAAATCACCCAAGCCGGGGAAATCTGACCCTATGCTCACCTTTTTCACCCTGCTCAACCGCGAGATCCGCGCTTATTTCCTCTCCCCCGTGGCGTGGATCGTGCTGTTTTTCTTCCTGCTGCTGACCGGTTTCAACTTCTACGCCGGCGTGGCCGCGCTCAACCGCGGGCCGAGCGAAGTCACCGTGGTTGAGGCGTTTTTCAACACCGTCTTTTTCTGGTTCGGCTTCATCCTCGTCCTGCCGCTCATCACCATGCGGCTCTTCGCCGAGGAATACAAAATGGGGACGATCGAACCACTCATGACCGCGCCGGTGCGCGACAGTCAGGTCGTGCTGGCCAAATACCTCGCGGCTGTTTTCTTCTTCGTGGTTCTCTGGTTGCCCAGCCTGCTTTACTTCGCCGTTTTCCAGCAGGTGACCAAAGTGGAGGCGGCCAGCGCGGCCGGACCTTACATCGGCGCCTATGTCATGCTCCTGCTCATCGGCATGTTCTACCTCGCCATCGGCTGCCTCGCCTCGGCTATGACGCGCAATCAGATCGTCGCCGCCGTCATGTCTTTCAGCGTCATCACCCTGCTCTTCTTCACCGGGCTCTTGAGCTTTTTTGTCCTCAGCGTCACGCCGGCGCTGCGGGAGTTGACGGCATATTTCTCCGCTTTGGAGCACATGAGCGAGGCGTCGCGCGGGTTTTTCGATTCGCGGCCGGTGGTCTTTTATCTCTCGCTGACTTTCTTCACCCTCTTCCTCACCTTCCACGTCTTCCAGTCGCGCCGCTGGAGAAGCTGAACCGCCATGAAGACCCCGCAGGAATCATCGCGCCGCCGCGCCGGCATCCGCCTGGGCGTGGCCGTCCAAATCTTGCTCGCCGTCATCCTGCTGGGGGCCGTCAATTATGCCGGCTTCCTCTACTACCTGCGCGGTGATTGGTCGCCGGACCAAAAATACCGCCTGACCGAACAGACCAAAAATCTCATCCGCAATCTGCCGGCACCGGTCAATGTCTACGTCTTCTTTTCGCCGACGGCCGCCGCGCCCGGCTACGAGGTTTACAGCGACGTCATCAATCTCCTCAAAGAATACCAGAACATCGAACGCAGCCGCATCACCGTCGAATACGTCGATCCCATGCGGAATCTGGCTCGCGCGCGCGAACTCCAGTCACTCTACCAGTTCGGACCGGAGGAAAATCTCGTCATCATCGAAACGCAGGGCCGCGCCAAACAAATCACGGCGGTCGACATGGCCGAATACGACTACCTGCCACAGATCAGCGGCGACCCGCCGCGGGTCATAGCCTTCAAAGGCGAACAACTCCTGACCAGCGCCCTGCTGGAACTCGGCGAACCGGAGCAGCGCGCCGTCTATTTCCTCCAAGGGCACGGCGAACCTGCTGTCGGCGAGGGCTCGAGTCTCTCACTGCTGCAGGAATACGTCGCGCGGCAGGGCGTGCGCGTGGCACCGCTCAACCTTTCCCTCACCGGCCAAGTCCCGGCCGACGCCGGCGCGGTTCTCATCGCCGGCCCGCGTTACGACCTGACCCCCGCGGCACTCGAAGCCCTGCGCGGGTATTGGGAAAAGAACGGAAGGATCATGGTGCTGCTCGATCCGCAGGCGACCACGCCATTGCTGCGCGCCTTCCTTGCGGAGAACGGCCTTGCGCCGCGCGATGACCGCGTGCTGCGCACCGTGCAACTCGGCTTTGCCACCGGCATCCTGCGTGACGTCGCCGGACGCTTCGATCCGGAGAACCGCGTGACCCGGCGGTTGCACGGCGCGGAGGCCATGTTCCCCGGCGGCACCTGCTCGCTGCAACTCGACCCGGCCGGACCAGACACCGCCGTGGCCCCCCTCATCACCGCCGAGGAACCGTTCTGGGGTGAAAGCGAATACGTGACCGACGGGGAAAAAGGTGTGGCTTTCTCCGAAGGCGAGGACACCGCGGCCCCGCTCGTCCTCGCGGCCCTGGCCGAGCGCGGCGGCGTGGCGGGCGAAAACGTCGGGGTTGATTCCGCGCGCTTGGTCGTCACAGGCAACAGCGAATTCGTGGCCGACGGATCGATCACCGAGCCGAACCTCGATTTTGTCCTCGCCTCGCTCAACTGGATGCTCGACCGCGTGCACCTCTCGCGTGCCACGCCCAAAGCGGTGCGCGCCTTCAGCCTCAACCTCACCGATCTCGAGACCAGCCGCCTCGCCCTCTACACCATGGTGGCCATTCCCGCCGTGGCCGCGCTGGCCGGACTCGTCGTCTGGTGGCGACGCCGCCGTTGATCCGTGAATCCCCGCGCCACCATCGCCTTGTTCATCGTCACCGTGCTGGTGCTCGGCGCCCTCGTTTATGTGCGCCAGGCGATGTCCCCGAGCCGCGAGGCGGCCGCGGAGAAACGTTACGCGCTTGCTTTCGACCCCGCGGAGATCGACGAGATCGATCTGACCCGCGGCAATGAAATCGTCAGCCTGCGCCGCGACAACGGCGGCTGGCGCATGACCGCACCCGTCGCGGACCGCGCCGATCCCCAAGCTGTCGACCGGTTGCTGCTCGCCGCGCGGTTTCTCGACGTCCGCGATCGGGAGAAAATCCGCGACCCATCCTCCATGCCGGAAAGCGGTCTGGCCGCGCCGCGGGCCCGCCTCGACCTGCGCGGGACCCGTGACTACCGCCTCGACCTCGGCGGTCCGACGTCCCTCCCCGAGGAGATCTTCGCACGCGTGGCCGGCCGGCCTTACGTGCTGCGCGTCGCCGATTCCATCCTCGAATCTGCCACCGCTCCGACGGACGTCTACCGGGACGCACGACTGACCGATCTGTTGCCGGAGGGCATCGAGAAATTCACCGTCCGCCGCGCCGATGGTGAGATGACCGTGCGCCTCGAGCGCGGACGCTGGATCGTGGAAAAACCCGTGCGGGCCCCGGCCGACCCGCGGGCCGTGCAGGATTTTCTCGCGCGCCTGCTCGGTCTGCGGGTCACTTCGTTTGTGCCCGCAACTCCCGCGACCTCCGAAACCCTGCCGGGACAAGCGGCGCGCCTCGCCCTCACTCCCCGCGGCGGCGGCGAAGAGATCATCATCGAAATGCGGCGCGACACCGGCGACGGAAGTTTCACCGCACGCCACACTCCGCGCGACGGCAGCTTCGGCGTTGATGCGGAAGGGGCGGCCCTCCTCTTCGACATTTCGCCCGAAGCACTGCGCGACCACTCCCTCGGCTACGTCGATCCCGACACCATCGACCGGATCGTCATCGAAACAGACGGTCGCGAGGCCGTCGTCCGCCGGCAAGACGCTGGTTGGATCACGGGCGACGAGAATCTCCCGGTCGAAACCGCCCGCATCAGCCGACTCATCGACACCTTCAACGCCGAGCGCATCACTTCCTTCGTGCCTTCGGCCGGCACCGAGGAGACCGGACTCGACCGCCCCTCCTTTCGTCTCCGGTTCTACGCGTGGCTCTCCGAAAACACTGCCGAGGAACCTGCCGGCGGACACCTCATCGCCGGCGCCGATTTTGGCCAGGCCGCTCCGGACGGAAATATTTACGCCCGGGTGGAAGATTCCGGCGAAACTGTCACCATCGGACCAGCCTTCACCACACTGCTGGGAGACCTGCTCGGATCGCCCCAACCCGCACCGTCCGAGCCGTGAACTGCGAATAAGCTGTTGGGAGTGTTTGTTATTAACATTTTATTACCTCTGTTCGTCCCCCCATTATTCTTGACCAGAGAGCTACCCCACAGGTTTGATCAAGCCTTCGCCTCGGCACGGAAAAGTCTTCAGACGCAACACCGTAGAATCCGAGCCCGACAACCATCCATGTTCAGAAAATTCTTCGGCCTCTTCTCCAGCGACATCGGCATTGACCTGGGGACGGCCAACACTCTCGTCTACGTTCGCGACCAAGGCATTGTTCTCCGCGAACCATCCGTGGTCGCCGTGCAAGCGGGGACCAACAAAGTCCTCGCCGTCGGCAACGAAGCCAAACGTATGCTCGGTCGCACGCCCGGCAATATCGTGGCCATCCGCCCGCTCAAAGACGGCGTCATCGCCGACTTCGAAATCACCGAGGCCATGCTCGCTCACCTCATCAGCAAAGCCCACGGCGGGCGACGCATGGTGCGTCCCCGTGTCGTCATCGCCGTGCCCTCCGGCATCACCGAAGTGGAAAAGCGCGCGGTCAAAGATTCCGCCACCCACGCCGGTGCCCGCGAGGTCTACCTCATCGAGGAACCCATGGCCGCGGCCATCGGCGTCGGCCTGCCCATCCAGGAAGCTGCCGGCAACATGATCATCGACATCGGCGGCGGCACGACGGAAGTCGCGCTCATTTCGCTGGCCGGTATCGTCTTTAGCCGCAGCGTGCGCGTGGCCGGCGACGAACTCGACGAGGCCATCGTCCAATATCTCAAACGTAACTTCAACGTGGCCATCGGCGAACGCACCGCCGAAGACATCAAAATCAAACTCGGCTCCGCCATCAAGCTGCCCAAGGAACTTTCTATGGAAGTCAAAGGTCGCGACCTCGTGGCCGGGCTCCCCAAAACCATCACCCTGACCTCGCAAGAAGTGCGCGAGGCGCTGACCGAACCGCTCAACAGCATCGTCGACGCCGTCCGCACCACCCTCGAACGCTGCCCGCCCGAACTGGCCTCCGATCTCGTCGATCGCGGCATGGTGCTGGCCGGCGGCGGCGCCCTCCTGCGCGGTCTCGACCAATTGTTGCGCGACGAAACAGGCCTGCCGGTCCACATCGCCGACGACCCGCTCAGCGCGGTCGCCGAGGGGACCGGGCGCGTGCTGAGCGAGATCGAGGTTCTCCGCAGCATCGCCCAAAATAGCCTGGGTCGCACCTACGTCAACGCGGCCTGAGTCAGGCCGACCGCAGGTCCCGCCGGACAAATGGCCCCGACCCGATGAACAAACGCAACCTCATCCTCCTCGCCGTGGCGGTCCTGGTCGGGCTCGTCTTCCTCAGCTTCTCAACCAGCCGGATGGAATCGTTGCAAGGACGGTTCCTCGATGTTTCCACTCCCGCCCTGCAGGCCGGCTCGGCCATCAGCGGACGGCTTTCGAAACTCAACAAGGGCCTCAAAACGCTCGACGAACTCGAGGCGGAAAACGCCGCAATCATCGCGCAGAACAACGAATTGCGCGCCGCCCAGCAATTGCTCGCCGAACTGGCCACGGAAAACAAACGCCTCCGCTCCGCCCTCGAATACCGCGAACGGGCCGAATTCCGCCTCCTCCCCGCGCAGATTGTCAGTCGCGATGCCGATAGCTGGTGGAGCACCGTGAAGATCAACCGCGGCTTCGCCAACAAAGTCGACTCCGCCCAGCCCGTCCTGACCGGTGGCGGACTCGTGGGCCGCACCACCACCGTGGCCAAAGACATTTCCATCGTCCTGCTCCTGACCGACGAAAACTGCCGCGTCGCCGCCCGCGTCGAAGGCACCGACGAGCAGGGCATCCTGAGCGGACGCCGCGTCGACGGCCGAACCAGCCCCGAACTCGTCCTCAATTTCCTCAGCCGCGATGCCAAACTCGAACCCGGCATGAAGGTCTTCACCGCCGGAGTCAGCGGTGGCGTCTTCCCCCCGGGCATCCTGCTGGGCGTTATCAAGGAATTCCGGACCCGTGAACTCGACGGCCAGGCCATTGTCGAACCCGCGGCGGATTTCTCCCGACTGGAGGACGTCTTCGTCGTCCTGGGCAGCCAATGATCCGGGCCTTGGTTCTCTTCGCCGCGGTTTACCTCGCGCTCATCGCGCAGGAATTCCTGCCCGCCTTGCCGTTCTTCGCCAACGCGCGCTTGCTGCTCGTGCCCGCCATTTTTTGCTACGGCGCACTCTGGTTGCCCTTCCCCGCCATGCTGGGGCTGGCCCTCTGGACCGGCCTGCTGGCCGACCTGCTCAACCTCCACATCATCGGCGACCGGGTTGAAATAGGCCTCGGTTGGTCTATGCTCTTTTATGTTTTTGTCGGGGTTCTCCTTCAGCCGTTGCGCCAGATTTTTGGTGCGGGACGCTGGGAAGTCCATTGTCTCGCCTCCGCCGCGGTCACCCTCCTTCTGCTCCTCGGGCAATACGCCATGGTTTGCCTCCGGCGCGAATCGTTGTACTTCGACGGCACCGTCGCCTGGCACATCCTCGGGCCGTCCATCGCGGCGCTTTTCCTCGCGCCGGCCTTCTATTTCCTTTTCCAACTCCTGCCCGGCGGGCCGGTGCGGAACCGACGGCTAAGACCATGATCCGCCGCTCCCACCAGTTTCGTATCGCAGTGCTCGCCACCGTGACCCTCGCGGCTTTCGCCCTCCTCGTTTCCCGCCTCTGGTATGTGCAGGTCTCGCGCGGCGAGGATTACACGTCGCGTATCCGCAACAACTCGCAAGTCAACGTCCGACTGCCCGCCGTGCGCGGCGAGATCGCCGACCGCCACGGTCTGCCCCTCGCGCAGAACCGCGCCAGCAATGCCATCGAATTCTACCTTCCCGACATGGTGCGCGGCTACCGCAGTCGCCACGGCGACGTGCCGCGCCACAATTACCGCACCACCGTCGGCGGCATGCTCACCGAAAAATCCGAGCCCGACATCGTCAAGATCATCAACGAAACCGTCATGCCCCGCCTCGCCGAACTCGGCCTGGCCCGCGACTACAACGCCAACCAACTCCGCCTCCACTTCCGCAATAACACCGAAGTCCCCTACCTCTACCTCGAGGATCTCGACTTCGAAACCATGGCCCGCCTCGCTGAAAAAGGCGTCGACGTCGCCGGCGTCAACTTCACCGTGCGCCCCGTCCGCCGCTACGTCTATGGATCGCTCGGCGCCCACTTCCTCGGTTACGTCGGTGCGCCCAACGAAATCGACAAGGAGGACGCCGCCCGCTTCAACTTCTACCAGCCCGACACCGAAGGCAAAGCCCAGCTCGAACTCGTGCTGGACAAGGAACTCAAAGGCACGCCCGGCGCGCGCGTCCTGCAACGCAACGCCCGCGGCATCATCGAAGGCGAAGTCAGCCTCAACCCTCCAGTCCAAGGCCGCACCGTCCGCCTCACCATCGACGCCCGCATCCAATATATCGCCGAAAAAGCCCTGCGCGCCGTCGGACGCGGCGCCGCCGTGGTCGTCGATCCCCAAAACGGCGACATCCTCGCCATGGCCAGCGTCCCCTCCTACGACCCGAACAGCTTCATCCCCGCCATTTCCGCGGCCGATTGGCGGGGACTGACCAGCGACAACACCGACCCGCTCATCAACCGCGCCCTCAGCGCCTACGCCCCCGGATCCACCTACAAAATCCCCATCGCCCTGGCCGGATTGCGCGCCGGCCTCGACCAGCGCCGCTTCAACTGCAGCGGTGGCGTGCAATACGGCAACAAGATGATGGCCTGCTGGATCGCCTCGAAAAACGGGGTCCACGGCACGCTCGACCTCGAATCCGCCATCCGCGTTTCCTGCAACGCCTTCTTCTACCAATACGGCAACGCCGCCGGCATCGACCAGATCGTCGCCCTCGGCAACATGCTCGGCCTCGGGCAACGCGGCGGCCTGCCCCTCTCCGGCGAGGCTTCTGGCATCCTGCCCGGACCCGAATGGCTGCAGGCCAACCACCCCCGCGAGCGCTGGTCCAGCGGCCAGACCGCCAACGTCTCCATCGGCCAGGGCTACGTTCTCACTACCCCTCTGCAGATGGCTATGCTCACAGCCACCGTCGCCAACGGCGGCACCAGCTACTACCCGCGTATCGTCGACAAGATCGTCGAAGCCGACGGCAGTGACTCCCGGCAGGAACCCGTGAAAATCCGCGCCAACCTCCTCGACCAGGGACTCTCCGCCGAACAGATCGAGCGCGTCCG
Organism: Chthoniobacterales bacterium; assembly: GCA_040880825.1. Classification (GTDB taxonomy): domain Bacteria; phylum Verrucomicrobiota; class Verrucomicrobiia; order Chthoniobacterales; family JACTMZ01; genus JACTMZ01. The sequence goes on along the minus strand of JBBEEK010000020.1, from coordinate 26,449 downwards.
CCGCGGCATGTGGGATGTGGTCAACCGCGGCGGAGGCACCGCCGCCACCGCCCGCCTCAAGGCCTACGAGGTCGCCGGAAAAACCGGCACCGCGCAATTCTGGCGGGGACGCGTCAAGGACAACCATACGTGGTTCCTTGCCTTTGCTCCCTATGACAGCCCTCGCTATGCCGTGGCCGTCATCGTGCAGGGCGCGCAGTCCGGCGGCGGCGTGGCCGCACCCATCGCGTCCAAGATCCTCGCCGACACCTTCAAGCTCGAGGAAGGCGAAGACCTCGAAGTCGCCTCGCTCGAACCGGCCCAAGGCAGTTTCCAATTTGTCTCCAGCGTTGACTTCGGTCGCGCCATCCCCGCCGCACTGGCCGACGCACCGGCGGGCGAAAGCGCGGCCTCCTCCGAAGGTAGCCCCGCCGGCGCGGCTCCCCCCACCGTCCGTCCGGTCGCCGATGCCGAGGGCACGGTGGAGAAAAAACCGAATTTCTTCCAACGCCTCTTCGGAGGCGGCAAGAAAAAAGAAAAACCACCGAAACCCCAGCGGCGGTGACACCAGACAAACCTTCTACCCTGCAAAAATCATGATCGAAAAAGTCAAACAACTCCTCGGCCTCACCGCCAAAAGCTCCGGCGGCATCCGTCTCATCGTCAACGCCGAGAAACTCGAGAAACGCGTGGCCGTCCTCGAAGACGGACAACTCGAGGAATACAACGTCGAGCGCGTCAGCGACCGCAACATCGTCGGTTCCATTTACAAGGGCCGCGTGAAAAATATCGAACAGGGGCTCAAGGCCATGTTCGTCGACATCGGCTTCGAGAAAAATGCCTTCCTTCATTTCTGGGACGCCATCCCCGCCGCCCTCGACAGCGGCATCGAAGAAGTGCGCCGCAACAACAACAAAAAGCTGCCGAAAAAAATCACCGCCAAAGACATTCCCACCATCTATCCGCCCGGATCGGACATCATGGTGCAGGTCAGCAAAGGCCCCATCGGCACCAAAGGGCCGCGCATCACCACCAACATCAGCATGCCCGGACGCTACCTCGTCCTCATGCCCTACAGCCCGCAGTGCGGCATCTCGCGCAAGATCGACGATCCCAAAGAGCGCGAGCGCCTGCGCAAGATTCTCAACGAACTCGAGATCCCCGAAGGTATGGGCGTCATCATCCGCACCGTCGGGGCCGGCCAGCGCTCCCGCTTCTTCGTCCGCGACCTGCACCTCCTTCTCGAGCAATGGAATGACATCGAGAAAAACATGGCGTCGCAGCGCTCCCCCTACCAACTCTTCGAGGAACCCGACCTTGTCGAACGCACCGTGCGCGACTTTCTCACCGAAGAAGTCGACGCCGTCGTCTGCGACGACCTCCCATCCGTCGAACGCATGCAGGAACTCGTCGCGCAGGTCTCCCCCCGCTCGAAGAACCGCATCCAATTCTACCAGGAGGAACAGCACATCTTCGAAAAATACGACGTCAACAAGCAGATCGAAAAAGCCTTCCACCGCCAAGTCTGGCTGCCCTGCGGCGGCTACATCGTCATCGATGAAACCGAGGCGCTCATCTCCGTCGACGTCAACACCGGCCGCAACAAGGGCGGCAAAGATGTCGAACGCACCATCGTCCAGACCAACCTCGAAGCGGCCGACGAAATCGCCCGCCAGATGCGTCTGCGCAACATCGGCGGCCTCATCGTCGCCGACCTCATCGACATGAAGTCGCGCAAAGACCAGCAGGCCGTTTATCTGCGCATGCGCCAGCGACTCAAACGCGACAAGGCCCGCACCCACGTCCTGCCCATCTCGCAACTCGGGCTCATGGAAATGACCCGCCAGCGCGCCGCCGAGAGCATGCGCATGTCGCAGTTCGACCCATGCCCCTACTGCGAGGGCCGCGGACTGATCAAAAACACCATGACCATGTCCGTTGAACTCCAGCGCGCCTTGCACGGCGTGATGCGGAGGAACATCGAAACCATCCACGAGATCAAAGTCATCGTGAACCCCGACCTCCTGCAGCGCCTGCGCACCGAAGACGAGGAACTCCTCGTCGACATCGAACGCCGCTACGGCGGACGCCTCTCGTTCAAGCCCGACCCGACCCTGCACCGCGAGAAGTTCGTCATCACCGATGCCAACACCGGCGCGGAATTGAAAGCCTGACAACGCCGTTCAGGCGGAACCGCCTCGCGACATTATGTAGCGTCGGCCTCCCCGCCAACGGCCGTTTTCTTCCGGTCGGGACGGCTGGCCCCAGCCGTCCGCTCCCCTACCTCACGTCCTCTTCCTCCTGCACCACCGCCGGCTCGACCACGGCCGGCGCCTCCGCTTCCTCGCCACTCCCCGCCATCTCGATCGACCCGGCGTCGAACGACGTGATCCGGCCAAGCTGGGAAATCCGGTATTCTTCCACGCTCGCGCCATCACCTTGGAAAAAGCGCGCCGTGTCCGGCTCGGCCGCGGCGATCAGCATGACGCGCCGGAATCCCGGTTCATCCGAAATGCGCAGCAGCGGCAACCCGTCTGCCGTGGCCAGTCCGGCCCCGGATTCGTCAGCCACCGCTTGCAGCCCGAGCACGCGCGGCGCCTCCGGATCGAGGGGATTTTCCCCAAGCACTACTTCCATGGTTGCCGGCAACTCCCCGCCGCGCGGCGAAAGTTTCCCGTCGCGCCACCCGAACTCCGTGCAAGCCGTGATCTTTTTATCGAAGACAAACTCCCACCCCTCGCCACCCTCGCGCCGGCGGATGGCCGCCGTGCGCTGGCCATCGGCCGTATCCAGCACGGCCACGAAGAAATCTTTTTCCGCCGCCCCCGCCACGGATACAATCCGGCCTTCCTCCGCGGCCCATTCGGCCAGGCGTCCTTCTTCCGGGCTGTATTGCGCGACGTAGAGAGAGCCATCCCCGCGTTCCTCCAACGTCCAGAACGTGTCGTCGCGCCCGCCACTCAGGCTGCGCACTTTCACCTCCTCGGGCATTGCGAGTTTCGCCCACCCGGCCGACCAGCGCCAGACGGCGCCGTCCCTCGCGGCCGCCACGGCGCCTTGGTCGAGCAAACCGATCGAGACAAACTCGGCCGGCAAATCCTTCACCTCCTCCTGCGGGGCAAAAGACGGCAACACGTGGAAATGCAGACCCCGCTCGTCAAGCACAGCCAGACGGTCGTCACGCGCCGCCACCGCTTGCACGTTCTCCGACGGCACCGGCAAGACGACTTCCTGCCCGTTCTCCAGACTCGCCGCCCGCAACTGCCCGTCGAGCAGGACGAACGCCACCTTGTCCGAGGCGGCCAACTGCACGCTCTTGGCCGGCTGGGGGCGCGGCCCGCTCACCACCGTGTTCCAGCGGGCCTCGCTCTCCGGCGAATACCGCACCAACGCGCCGGTCGCACCGGCCAACCGCGCAGAGAGCAGCACATCACCGCCAGGCAGCAACTGCGCCGACGCCACCCGCTCGATACGCGGCCCATCGGGGCCCTCGATCCAGTCATTGAAATGGTACGCCTCGCCGCTGATCCCGACCTCCCCCACCACGTAACCGCGCGCCGTGTAAGGGCCGGCCGGCACCGGTTGACCGTCGTCGCCGAGACCGTCCCACGTCGTCGACAGCCCGTTCAACCCGATCCGGAAACGCCCGAACGGCCACTCGTCGGCCAGCACGCGGGCCAATCTCCCCGTGGCATCGTAGATCCCGAGACTGACCGTCCCGCCCGCCGTGGCCGGCACGAAACGGATTTCCACCCCGCGCGGTAATGGCGGTTCGGCCGCCATCTCCACCGCCGCCGCGTCTGGCAACTCGGCCATGACATCCTCCGCGTGCAGCACGGCCACACCGGCTGCCCAGCACACCGCCCCCAAAACTAGAGGTAATAGCGCCATTCGAGGTCGGGGAAGATGTTGTCACGTTCGTGGCAGGCCGCCAGAAAATCCTTATCCTCCCGTCCGGCCTCCAACGCCTCATGCAGACGGTTGAACCGCAGCAGGTGATCCTTCGTCCGCCGCGATGCGTAATCCTTGGCCGTGCCGGTGCGCATGAGGAAAGCCCAATCGCTGGACTGCGCCAGCAACAACTCCCGCGCCATCTGCTGCAGCGTATCCTTCTTCCACCGCGTTCGCGTCTTTTCGTGCCGACGCGCCATCTCCGTCATGCGCCGCGCTGCCGCGTGCAAGTGCGGATAAATCCAGGCGTTGGACTGGTCCAGCCAGACCTCCCAATACCCCCGGTTCCCCCAACTCGAAGCGCAGGGTTGCACGACCTGCAGCACCTCGTGCCGTGCCAGGTAGGCCGAGGGCGTGGTCAACTCGAACACCGTCTGGTCGTAAGCCGCCTTGCGTAAAAACAAGTCGAGGAACTCCGGTCCCTCGAACCACCAGTGACCGAACAACTCCGCGTCATACGGACTCACCACCACCGGCTCCAGCGGCATCTCCGCGCCGAGCGGCTCGAATTGCTTGATCCGGTTGGCCAGAAAATCCGCCGCATGCGCGTCCGCCGCTCCCTCGGCCCATGGCCGGTGATAGATCTCCTTGTCCTCGGTCCGTCCGGTGATGCGGTGGTATTTCAGCCCGGTGAATTTCCGCTGCCCGTCGCCCCCGAGGAAGGGCCGCAAGTAATCCAACGGCAGATCATAACCGATATCGCGGTAAAAATCCCGGTAAGCCGGATCGCCCGGATACCCTTCCTCCTGACTCCACACCTGCCGGCTCGAATCGCGGTCCCGCGCGAACACCGCCGGACCCTCCGGTGTGTAACACGGGGCGTAAATGGCGAAGCGCGGCCGCGGCCGGCCGAACATCAGCCCGTGCGCGTCGAGCACAAACCATTTCAAATCCGCCTCGCGCAAATATTTTTCGATCCCCGGAAAATAGGCGCACTCCGGGAGCCAGATCCCCGCCGGCGCCCGGCCGAAAAGTTTCGTATGGTAATCCCGCGCCACAAGAATCTGCGCCCGCACCGCCCCGGGGTAATCGGCCATCAGCGGCAAAAACCCGTGCGTCGCCGCGCAAGTGATGATCTCGAGGAATCCCGCGTCCTGCAGCGCGCGGAAAGCCGGGATCAATCGCCGCTTCCGCCCCTCGAAATAGTCGCGCACCCCGCGAAACCGGTCGCGGTAAAACCGCGCCAGCCTGTGGAGCCGCTCGTCCCCCGCCGTGCGCCGCACCTCGCTCTCGGCCAGCGCCAACGTGCGCTCCAAGTGCCGCGCCGCGCGCTCCTGCAGCAACGGATCCTCCATCATGGCCGCCAGCGTCGGCGTGACCGACATGGTCAACCGCACCGGCGCCCCCTCGTCAGCCAGCCGCTCGAAAATCCGCAGGAGCGGCACATAAGTCTCCGCGATGGCCTCGTAAAACCAGTCCTCCTCGAGAAAATCCTCGTGCTCCGGATGCCGCACGTAAGGCAGATGCGCATGCAGCAGCAGGGCGAACTGTCCTTTCTTCATCGTCTTCGCACTACCATCGCCACCGCCTCCGGCCGCCGCAAGGCGCGTTTCCCATCCCCTCGGCGTCCTCCACACCCTCTGCGCTTTCCCTCCATCTCCCGGCTGCAAATCAAAATCGATTGACCCCACCGCCATTTTCCGTTTCTTGCCCTAAGTGCGCACCTTCCTCACCCCGGTCGCCCTCCTCCTGCTCGCCGCCCTCGCCGTCGGCGGCTATTTCGCCTGGCGCTGGGTCGAGGTCTGGACCACCACCGCCTCGCCGCTCGCGCCATCCGGCGGACTCTACTTTCCGCGCCCCGTCTTGCATGATGTCCCGCACTTCGCCCAAGCCGATCAACGTTGGGCCGATGACCGCCTCGGCCCGACCAGCGGCTCGCTCGGAGCCGAAGGCTGCGCCGTGGCCTCGGCCGCCATGGTCCTCGCCTCCTACGGCTCCGACCTCGATCCCGGCCGGCTCAACAAGTTCCTCCAAGACAACGAGGGGTTCACCGAACGCGGCTGGCTCTACTGGGAAAAGGCCTCCGCCTACCCGCCGGTCATCGCCGAGCACGTCTACGAGGACGACGCCTCCCACTTCCTCATCGACTGGAACCTCCTGCGCGGCAACCCGGTCATCGTCCGCCTGCGCTTCCCGGACGGCATCACCCACTTCGTCGTCATCGTCGGCAAGCAGGGCCACGAATACCTCGTCCGCGATCCCGGACCCCGCCACACCGACGGCCTCTATTTCCTCTCCGACTTCGGCAGCCCGATCGAAGCCCTGCGTTTCTACCGCCCGCTCGCACCGGAACCCCGCCTCGCCATGTAGCCCCGGCGGCACGATCCCCCTCGACCTCTACGGCACCCGCACCGGCAAACCCGCCGAACGCCAAGCGCCGAAACCCCCCGCGTTGACGACCTTGAATCCCTCCTTGCGCAACATCGACGCCACCACGCCGGAACGCGCCCCGCTGGCGCAATACACGATCAACTCCATGTCCTTGTTTGCTGACAAAACTTCTTTCCACTGCACGCGCGGTCCGCGCAGATCGCTCATCGAGCAGAGCAACGCCGGCTCGGCCACCCCGCCGGACCACTCGTCCGGCTCGCGCACGTCGATCAAGACCGCCGTGCCGGCCGCCACGCGCCCGGCGGCTTCCGCGGGGTCGATCGATGGACCGGCCATGACACGCTTGACCGCGATAAAGACGACGACCAGAAACAGAAGGATCAGCAGGATTTTCATCAAGTATTACTATCGGGTAATGTTTTGCCGTCGTCAACCCGTGAACATCGGTGGGTCGCGCCGCAGCGTGATGATGGCCAACGTCCCCGTCGACCCTTCGGCTGAGTTTGCTTGCAGCCTGCTCCGGCCTGACCATCCTTGACCCACCCCATAAGCTCACGGACGCGTCACCGCCATGCGATTTATCCGCCATACCGTCATTTTTGCCGCCCTCCTGGCCGCGGTTCCGCCCGTCGCGGCCCAACAGGAAATCAAGGCCCCTTTCGGCATGCAGTGGGGCGAATCGCCCGAGCGCATCCGCCAAGTGGTGACCAACGCCAAAGCCAAAGTCATCGAGGAACGCACCTCCGGCAAACGCGAGGTCATGGTCGTCGAGGGCATCGTGCAGGAAGGCCTCAAACGCACGCTCTTCTACTTCAGCGAAGGCGGACTCGGCGAAGTCGAGTTGCAATACGACCGCGAAGGCTGGGACGAAACGCGCGTCAACTCGTGGGTCAGCACCATCAAACAACAGGCCGACCGCAAATACGGACGCAGCCGCCTCTACGCCGACGAGCGCGGCGACGAGGATGGCGTCAAACACACCCTCCGCGGCTGGATGTGGGTGCAAAACTTCGTCTCCCTGCGCCTCGTTCACTACTCCGCCGAAAAAGACGGCCAACGTATGCGCCGCGTCAGCCTGCACTACTGCGCGGAGTAAGGGCCAAGCGTCCGCGGCCGCCCCAACCCCTACAACATCTCGTCCGCGAATTTCTTCGGATCAAACCGCGCGAAGTCCGTTTCCTTCTCACCCATCCCGATAAACCGCACCGGAACACCGAGTTCCTGTTGCAGCGCCACTGCCATGCCGCCGCGACCGCTGCCGTCGAGCTTGGTCAGGATCGCACCGGTCAGACCGCACGCCGCTTGGAATTGTTTCGCCTGCTCGAGCGCGTTCGAACCGGTCGTGGCGTCGAGCACGATGAGCACCTCGTGCGGACTCTCCGGATCTTTGCGGCCCAGCACGCGTTTCACTTTGGACAGCTCCTGCATGAGATTATGCTTCGTGTGCAGCCTCCCGGCCGTGTCGCACAGCAAAAAATCTTTTTTCTCCCGCACCGCCGTCTCGTAAGCATCGTGGCAGACCGCCGCCGGGTCGCCCTGATAGGCGCCGCGCACCACCGGAACTCCCAGTTTTTCGCCCCACACCGCGAGTTGCTCGATGGCCGCCGCCCGGAAGGTGTCGCCCGCCGCCACGATGACGGAACGCCCCTCGCGTTGGAGCAAGGCCGCCAGTTTGGCCAGCGAGGTTGTCTTGCCCGTGCCATTCACGCCGACGATGAGCAGCACGCGCGGACGGTCGGGCCACGGCAGCAACGGCGGCAGCGGCGGCGGGAGCAGCTTGGTCAACTCGGCCCGCGCCTCGCGCTCGACCTGCGTCGCCGTGGCGGAAAAACCCGAGACCGCCTGCAGCTTGGCCAGCAAATCCACCGTCGTCTTCACCCCGAGATCAGCCTGCAGGAACATCGCTTCCAACTCGTCCCAGTCGACCGGACGGCCGCGGAATTTGTCCGCAATGCTGCGCAGGAAACCGGCGGCCATGGTCAGGACACCGCGCGCGGATCGCGCCCGATTTCCTTGCGCACGCGGTCGAGCACGCCGTTGGCGAAGCGCGCCGACTCGGTCGAGGCCAGACTGCGCGCAATTTCGATGGCTTCGTTGATCGTCACCGCGGCCGGAATGTCCGGATGCACCAGCATCTCGGCCACCGCCAGGCGCAGGATGGCACGGTCGACCGCACCGAGGCGGCGCAGATCCCAGTTTTGCAGCGCCGCAACCAGCAGACGGTCGATCTCCTCCAACCGTCCGAGGGCCTGCGCGACGAGATCCTCGGCGAATGGCGATGCTTCCCCCTCGATCGGCCCCATCGGTTCGTCCGTGCCGCCCGCCGCGACCAGCACGCCACGCATCTCGCGGGCGTAGAGTTGCTGCACGGCTTGGATCCGGGCTTGGCGTCGGTTTTCTTTCGGCACGGGAAAGGTCAGCGCGCGGCTTTCTTGTTTTTCAGTTCCTCGCACACCCGCAGCATGACAAAGGCCGCGCGTGCGGACTCGATCCCGCGGTTGAGCTCCTTGTCGATGCACCGCTCGCGGGCCTCGTTCTCATCGGCCACCAGCAACACCCCGTGGATCACGGGCACCGCGTGCTTGAGCGCGACCTGCTGCAGCGCGTGGCTCACGCTCGAGCCGATGAACTCGGCGTGCTTTGTCCGGCCCTGCAGGATCAGGCCGAGGGCGATTATGACATCATGGCGGCGCTGCGCCGCGACCATTTCCGCAACCACCGGGATCTCGAATGAGCCGGGTGTGCCGAAAAGCTCGATGGCACAGTTGGCATCGAGGACATAAAGCTCCTTGCACGCGTTGTTGACCAACGCCTGGACGAAATCCGCATTGTATTCGCTGGCCACGATGGCGAAACGTGGAACGCTGGCCAGATGGAACTTGGCCGGCCGGGTCGGCAGCTTGGTCGACATGCATCCTTTGTCGCAGAAAGGCGCCCCCCGCGGCAATCAGAGAAGATGGCCCATCTTCCGCTTCTTGGTCCGCAGATAGCGCTGGTTCTGCGCGTGCGGCTTCACCTTGATCGGCTCGCGGCCGGCGATCTCCAACCCGTGGCCGGACAAGCCGACCATCTTGCGCGGGTTGTTGGTCAGCAGGCGGATCTTGCGCACGCCGAGGTCGGACAAAATCTGCGCCCCCAGCCCGTATTCGCGCAAGTCCATCGGGAAGCCCAAACGCTGGTTGGCCTGCACCGTGTCCAGCCCCTCCTCTTCCTGCAGGCGGTAAGCATGGATTTTCGCCGGCAGGCCGATCCCGCGCCCTTCCTGCCGCATGTAAACCAGCACGCCGGAGCCGTGCTCCGCGATCTGCTTCATCGCCTGGTGCAACTGCGATCCGCAATCGCAGCGGCGCGAACCGAAAACATCGCCCGTCAGGCACTCGCTGTGCACGCGCACCAAGACCGGCTTCTTCGGGTCGATCTTGCCGTGCACCAGCGCCAGATGGTGCGCGCCATCGGTCAGCGAACGGTAAAGATACAAATCAAAATCGCCGTAGTCGGTCGGCAACTTCACGCATTGCTCGCGCTCGACGAGCTTCTCCCGGCGACGGCGAAAGGCAATGAGGTCGCGGATCGAACAGATCTTGAGCTTGTGTTTGCGGCGGAACTTCCACAAGTCCGGCAACCGCGCCATCGATCCGTCCTCGTTGAGGATCTCGCAAATCACCCCCGTGGCATCAAGCCCCGCCAACCGCGCCAGATCGACAGCCGCTTCGGTGTGCCCGGCCCGCTGCAAGACCCCGCCTTCCCGGGCTTGCAGCGGAAAGACGTGGCCGGGCTCGGTCAGTTCCGCCGGACTGCTCTTGCTCCCCGCCAGCGTCTTGATCGTTTTGGCCCGGTCGCGGGCGCTGATCCCCGTGGTGATGCCCTGCGCGGCATCGACCGAGACCGTGAAATCCGTGCGGTGCAGTTCGCGGTTGTGCGCCACCATGCGCTGCAAGCCCAGCTGGCGCGCGCGCAGCTCGGTCAGCGGCACACAGATCAAACCGCGCCCGTGCTTGGCCATGAAGTTGACCGCCTCGGGGGTCACTTTGGACGCGGCCATGACCAAGTCGCCCTCGTTCTCCCGCTCCGCATCATCGGTCACGATGACCATTTTGCCGGCGCGGATGTCTTTGAGGACGGCGTCGATAGAGTCGAACGACTGGGAGCTCACAGTCCTCCAGTAAAGCAGCGCCGCGGCCCGGGGGCAATGGCCGCTGCGGGTGGAAGGCATTGATTTTCGCGGGACAGAGGGTAATTTTATCCTCCCACGGCCATGCGACGAATTCTTCTCTGCCCCCTCCTCTTCGTTTTCGCCTCGGTCGCCATCGCCGCCGAGAGTTGGATCATGGTCGACAATGACACCGGCCACATCCTCGCCTCCGGAAATCCCAACGCCAAACGCCAAGTCGCCAGCCTGACCAAAATCGCCACCGCCATGGCCGTCCTCGACTGGTCCGAAGCCACCGGCACCTCCATGGCCGCCGCCGTCGAAGTCCCGCCCGGCATCACCGGCGTGGGCGGGGCCAATCCCTGCGGTCTCCAGCCCGGCGACCGCGCCTCCCTGCGCGACCTCGTTTCCGCCGCCATGATGCAGTCCGACAACCACGCGGCTTACACCCTCGCGTACAACGTCGGTTCGCGCCTGCCCAACCCGCAGGGCCTGACGCCGGTGGAAAATTTCACCGCGCAAATGAATGCGCTGGCCCGCAAGCTCGGCATGAAGCGCACCCTCTTCCTCAACCCGCACGGGCTGGATAATATGACACCGCCGCCGCATTCGACCGCGGCCGACATGGCGCGGCTGACCCGCTACGCTTACAGCCATGGCGGATTCAACTTCTATGCCTCGCAACCGGTGCGTGAGATCACCATCGAGGGGGCGGACGGCTTCCCGCGCTCCTTCCAGTTGCGCAACACCAATGAACTGCTCGGGCAGGACGGCATCGAGGGCGTCAAGACCGGGCGCACCGGCCGCGCCGGCGACTGCCTCGTGCTCGCCGCCAGCCGCGAACCGCTCGCCGTGACCAACCCGCAAGGCCAGAAAGTCGCCATCCCGCGCCGCCTGGTCCTCGTGCTGCTCGGCTCGCCCGACCGCTTCGGCGAAGGCGCGTCCATGATCCGTCGCGGCTGGGATCTCCACCAACGCTGGCAAGAACAAGGCCGGCCGGTCGGCAAGCGCACCTCCCTCTGACCCCCATGGCCGCGCCGCGTCTCGGCATCCTCACCGCCGGCGGCGACTGCGCGGGACTCAACGCCGTCATCCGCGGGGTCGTTTGCGCCGCCGCCCGCCGCCAGATTGAAGTCGTCGGCTTCACCGAGGGCTACGAAGGCCTGCTCGATCCCTCCCGGGCACGACTCCTCACCCCGGAGAACACGCGCGGTATCGCCGGCACCGGCGGCACCATCCTCGGCTCGACCAACAAAGGACGCTTCCAGACCCGCCGCAATCCCGGTGGTCAGACCGTTCTGCCCGAACCGCTCATCCGCGCGACCCGCGCCGCCCTCGAACAGCAGCGCGCCGGGGCGCTGATCGTTCTCGGCGGCGACGGCTCGTTGCGCACCGCCCTGCAACTCTCGCGGGCAGGACTCGCCGTGCTCGGCGTGCCCAAGACGATCGACAATGACATCGATTCGACCGACGTCACTTTCGGCTTCGACACCGCGGTCGCCCGCGTGGCCACCGCCGTCGAGGAATTGCGCACCACGGCCGAAAGTCACCGGCGCCTCATGGTGCTCGAAGTGATGGGACGCCACACCGGGTGGCTCGCCCTCCACGGCGCCGTGGCCGGCGGGGCCGACCTCGCCCTCATTCCCGAAATCCCCTTCGACGGCGATGCTCTGATCCGCTGCATCAAGGAAGCCGACCGCCGCGAGCAACGCTCCCTCGTGGCCGTCGTTGCCGAGGGCGCGCACGCCGGCAGCGGACGCCAGATCCGCCGCCGCACGTCCACCGGCGACAGCCGCCTCGGCGGTATCTCCGCCTACGTCGAATCGCTCGTTGCCGCCCGCACCGGCCGCGAGACCCGCTCATGTGTCCTCGGGCACCTCCAGCGCGGCGGCCCACCCACCGCATTCGATCGCGTGCTCGGACAGCAATTCGGCGTGCGCGCCGTCGAGTTGGCCGCCGACGGCATGTTCGGCCGCATGGTCAGCTACCGCTTCGGTTCGGTCACCGACGTGGCCCTCGCCGACGCCGTCGGCCGCCGCCGCAATGTTGCCCCCGACACCCAGATCCTCCGCCACGCCCGCGCCCTGGGCCTCTTCCTCGGCGACTGATCTCAGGCCCGCAAAGTTCCCCGGCCCTCCGCCACCCCGCGCAACGTCCCCTCATACGCGTCGACCACCGCCGCCAGATCGAACTTGGCCGCGATCCGCAGGCTTTCCTCCTGCCTCCGCCGCAGCACGGCACGGTCATTCATCGCTTGCTCCAAAGCGCGCACCCACGCCGGCTCATCGTTCACCGGGCAGGCCCACCCGTTGACGCCGTCTTCCAACACATCGCGCAATCCCGGGATCGCACTGCCGCAGATCGCCAATCCGCGCGCCACCGCCTCCACCGCCACCACCGGCAAACCCTCCGACAAGGACGGCATGAGCAAAACATCCGAGGAATCCATGGCCGCACGGACGGCCTTTTCATCCGCCCAGCCGTGCATCTTGCACTGGCCGTCCACTTCCTTCCGCCGCAATTCCTCCTCGAGGGCACCGCGCAGAGGTCCGTCCCCCAGCAAGACCGCCCGCCAGGGCCGGCCGCGCAACGCTCCGAGCACTTTGGCCAGGAACACCGGATTCTTTTGCACACTCATGCGCCCGGCAAAGAGCAACCTCAATACGCCGTCCGCCGCAGGCATCGGAGGTTCCGGCGCGCAGCCCGCCACGCCGTTCAAGATCACCACCGGACGTATTCCGTAAGATGCCTCGGCCAACTCCGCCACGTGCGTGCTCACCGCCGTGACCGCCGCGGCGTCACGCCAGATCATGCCGGTGAACGGTTTCACGATGCGGAACAAATGGTCGGTCTGCTCCGGGGCGCCGCCCGGCACGTCGCCGAGGTGCGCGGTCAAGACATACGGCACACCGGTCAAGCGGTGCGCCAGCCACGCCACCGGACCGGTCGGCACGGCGAAATGCACATGCATCACATCGGGCCGCCACGTGCGCGCGGCCTGCCAGACCGGCAGCGCATTGGTCACGACATAACCGGCCATCTCGGACACCGAACACGTGTCGGGTTTGCCGCGGAAAGAAAAAACCCGCCGCACATCCACCCCGGATGTCACCTGACGCGACGGCAAGTCCCCGGCCCGCGCCGTCTGCACGCGCACTTCGTGGCCGCGCCGCGCCAACTCGACGGCCACTTGCGCGGAGACCCGACCGCCGCCGCCGCCGACCGGCGGATACTCGTAGTTGACCACGAGGATCTTCATCCGTGCGCCTTTTTCCATTCCCCGTAAACCCACGCGTTCCACAAAAACAACCGGTGATTCCGCCGGCCGGCCACATGCTCGTCCTGCAGACGCCGCGCCACCGCCGGACACGGCATGACTTCCGGATCGATCCGCAGCGCCCCGTCGCGGAACCACGCGCCGACCGGCACGCCGAAGCCCTTTTTCTTGCGGTCGATGATCTCGTCGGGCAACAGACCGCGGGCCGCTTCCTTCAGCAGGTATTTGGTCGTGCCGCCGCGCAGCCGCCATGACGACGGGATCCGCCGGGCAAAATTGACCACGTCGAGATCGAGGAACGGGGCGCGCACCTCGAGGCCGTTCATCATGCTGGCGCGGTCGACCTTGGCCAGCACGCTGTCCTGCAGGTAAAGGCGGATGAAAAATCCCGTGGCCTTCTCCACCGGGTCATCGCTGCGGATACCATCCCAGGCCTCGATCGCTTCGGAGAAAATTTCCTCGGGATCCGCCGCACCGAAGCACTCGCGCCAGTCGGGCAGATCCATCCCCGCCATCCACGTCGGAATCCAGCGCGAGGGCGGCCCGGAGGCCCCGCGGACGAAGCGCTTGGCCGCAAAATCGAGGCTCAGATAGCGGTGCGAGACCGGCAGGCGGTCGGCCAAGGCGATGATCGCCGGATGCAGGGCCGCCGGGACGAAACGGCGGTAAGCCGACGCAAACCGCAACGCGCGGAAAGGTTCGTAGCCGGCAAACAACTCGTCGCCGCCGTCGCCCCCCAGCGCCACCGTCACCTCGCGCCGCGTGAATTGGCAGAGCAAATAGGTCGGCAAGAGGGAGCTGTCGCCATTGGGCTGGTCGAGTCGCGCGTAGATCTCCGGCAACAACCGGCGCGCACCCTCCAGACCGAGCGTTTCCGTGCGGTGCCGCGTGCCGATCCACTGCGCCGCCTGCGCCGCGAAAGGAAGTTCGTCATAGCTCGGCTCGTCGAAACCAATGCTGAAGGTGCGCAGTTCGCCGGCCGGCAATTCCTTGGCCGCCAACGCCGCGACCAGCGAGGAATCGATCCCGCCGCTGAGAAAAACCCCGAGCGGCACGTCGGCGACCATCCGCCGCCGCACCGCGGCGGCCAGCAAGGCCCGCAATTCCTCGGCGCGCCCGGCAATCGTGCCGCCTTCCTCCGGCGCCGGTTGGTAATCCCAGTAAGGCCAGACCCGCAACTCCCCGCGGGCCAAATCGAAGGACAAACAATGCGCGCCGGGCAACTGCCGCGCGCCGTCGGTCATGGCCAACGGCGCCGGGACATACCCGTAGGCGAAATACTTGCGCACCGCCGCGGCATTGATTCCGCGCGGCACCTCCGGATGGGCCAGCAAGGCGTCCAACTCGGAGGCGAAGGCAAACAGACCGGACGCCGCCGCATGATGATAAAAAAACGGCTTTTTCCCGAAACGGTCGCGGCTGCCGAAGAGACGCTTTCGCCGGCGGTCGTGAATGACGAAGGCCCACATGCCGTTCAGCCGGTCGACCATGCCGTCCCCCCAGCGCGCGTAGGCGGCCAGCAGCACCTCGGTGTCGGAATGATCGGTGCGGAAAGCTTCCCCGTCGGCCTCCAACTCCTTCCGCAATTCGGCGAAGTTGTAAATCTCGCCGTTGAAAACGATGCCCAGCGTCCCCGCCGCGTTCCACATCGGCTGCGCCCCGCCCGCCAGATCGAGGATGCTCAGACGGCGGTGACCGAGAAAGACGCCGTCATTTTCCGCGTAGCCCTCGTCGTCCGGACCGCGGTCGGTCAGACGTCCGGTCATGCGCACGAGGTCCTCCCGCGTGCCCGGTCCGACAAATCCCGCGATGCCGCACATGGACGGGATACGGTTAGCCGTCCGCCGGATGCGGATTGCGCGTCGCGCGCAGCAGGTAAGTCGGCTTGTCCTGCGCCTCGTAAAAGGTGCGCGTGATCATCTCGGCCAGCAGCCCCATCAACACGCAAATGATGCCGGTCATGAAAGAAAACACCGCCATCATGGGCAGCGGGGTGTCGGTGAAGAAATAGCCGTGGGTCCGCATATACAAAGTCCAGATGCTGAAACCGCCGGACGCGAGGAAGAAAAGCAAACCCCAGAAACCGAAAAGATACATCGGCTTGAGCATGAATTTGTCCATGAACTTCACCGTCAGCAGGTCGAAGAGCACTTTAACCACGCGCTCCAACCCGTATTTCGACGAACCCGTGTTGCGCGCGTGGTGGTTGACCGGCAACTCGATGATGCGCGCGCCGTGCCATTTCGCGTAGATCGGCAGGAAGCGGTGCATTTCCCCGTAAAGACGCACCCCCTTGATGACCTCCGCCCGGTAGGCCTTGAGCGAACAGCCGAAGTCGTGCAGTTGCACGCCGCTCACCGCCGAAATGAGGCGGTTGGCCATGATGCTCGGGATATTGCGGTGCAGCGCGTTGTCCTGACGGTCCTTGCGCCAGCCGCTGACCACGTCATAGCCCTCGTCGATTTTCTCCAGCATCCGCGGGATGTCTGCCGGATCGTTCTGCCGGTCGCCGTCCATCGGGATGATGACCTCGCCGCGCGCATGGTCGAACCCGGCCATCATCGCCGCGGTCTGCCCGAAGTTGCGCCGGAAGTGCAGCACGCGCACCTGCGGGTCACCCGCGGCGATCTCGTCGAGCTTGCGGCCGGACGCATCGGTGCTCCCGTCGTTGATGAAGATCAATTCCCACGGGCGCCCGAGCTGACCAAGCACCCGGCGGGTCGCATCATAAAGCGGACCGACCGCCTCCGCCTCATTGTAGACAGGGACCATCACGGTGACCAGGCCGGTAAGTTTTTGCGGGTGAGCCATGTCGGCGGGCGAAAATGCGATGTTGTCCTTCACCTGTGGCCTCCCAGTCTGACATGCGGGGCCGCGGTGGCAATCCGCAGGATAGTGGCAAATTTGGGGCTGCTTGGCAGCGGTTATTTGCGACACCCCCGATAGGGTTCGCTGGCCCGGCGGACCGTCTGACCTACTCCGCCGCCGCCCAGCGATGGCAACGATTGGCCAGGAAGTCGATCCAGCGCGGGGTCTCGTTGAGACACGGGATCAACTCCAGGTGCTCGCCGCCGGCCTCTTCGAACGTCTCTTTGCAGCCCTCGGCGACTTCCTCGAGCGTTTCGAGGCAGTCGGTGACGAAGGACGGACAAATCACGAGCAACTTCTTTTTGCCCTCGTGACCGAGGCGCTCGACCGTCACATCCGTCTGCGGGGTCAGCCACGGATCGCGGCCCAGACGGGACTGGAAGGCCAACACGGTTTTTTCCCGCGGGATACCCAGCTTTTCGATCAGCAACTCCATGGTGCGTACGCATTGGTGGCGGTAACAGGTGGCATGCGAGGGGCTGGCGCAGTGACAGCAGTCGGGCACCGTCAAACAATGCGCATGCGAGGGATCGCTCTTGCGCAGATGACGCTCGGGCACGCCGTGATAGCTGAAGACCAACGCGTCATAGTCCTGCTGCAAATGCGGCGCCGCGGCGTCGGCCAGCGCCGCGATATAATCGGGGTCGTTGTAATAGGGCTGCAACAAGGTGGTCTTGATCGGAGACTTCTGCCGCGCCACCTCTTCCATGACCTGCACCACCGCCGTCTCGTAACTCGACATGGCATAGTGCGGATAAAGCGGGACGATGAACAATTCTTCCGTCCCGTCGGCCACCATCTGCTTCAGCACATCCGGCACCGAAGGGTCGCCGTAGCGCATGGCGAGGTGAACCGGCACCTCCGTGCGGGCTTGCAAAAGATCGCGCTGCCGCCGGCTCGTCACGATGAGCGGTGAGCCTTCGTCGGTCCACACCGTGCGGTAAGCCGCGGCGCTCTTGCGCGGGCGGAACGGGAGAATGAAAAGATTCAGCACGATGGCGCGGAGCACAGGATTGACGTCGAGCACGCGCCCGTCGGAAAGAAACTCGCGCAGGTAAGCCCGCACGTCGGAAGTCTTGGTCGACTTGGGAGATCCCAAGTTGAGGAGGAGGATGGCTTTTTTGCTCACGGTGCGGAAACGGACGATGCGGGCGCCAACTTCTCTGCGAGCCGCAAGCCGTTTTGGATGCATTGGCCCGCGGCGATGCCCCCGCGGTAGTTCCCGGCAAGATGCAGCCCGGGCCACGCGAATTCCAGTTTTTCCATCGCCTCCAGATGCTTCCCGTAGCCGGTGTGGTATTGCGGGATGGCGCGCGGCCAGCGGACGATGCGCCGGAAAACGGGCGTGCCCCGCACCCCCAGCAACTCGCGCAGGTCGGAGCAGACATCCTGCTCGAGCGCATCATCCCCCAGTTCCGCCAGACGCGGTTGCCGCGCCCCGCCGACGAACGTGGTCAGCAACACATGGTCTTCCGGTGCGCGCCCGGGAAAAAGGGATGACGAAAAAATCGTGCCAAGGATCCGCCGTTGTTCGGCCGCCGGCACCAACATGCCGAAACCGTCGAGCGGATGCGTGACATCGGCCCGGCGGAAACCCAGCGCCACCACCGTCACGGACGGATAAACGATTTCGCGGAGGAATTCCAAAGAAGACGACAAGTCTGCGGACCATGGCAGGTCCGGCACGGCAAAAGCAGGGGCGGTGGTAATAACGGCATCCGCACTCACCGCGGTGCTCTGTCCTCCGCTACTCCACTCGACCTGCCAGCCTTGCGCATGGCGCGAGATTTTTTCCACCCGCACCCCGCAATGCAGATCGGGACCGAGCATTTCCGCCAGCCTCGCGGGCAGCGCACCCATGCCCTGGCGGAAGGAAAACATTTTCGGCGGCGGTCCCGACCGTCGCAACCGCAGCGCGCCGCGGATAAAGGATCCGTGCGCGCGTTCGAGATTCCACAATTTCGGGAAAGCCCAGCGGGCCGAGAGCTTTTCCGGATCGCCCGCATAAATGCCGGCGACAAACGGCTCGATGGCATAAGCCAGCACTTCGGGGCCGAGACGACGCCGCACCAAATCGGCCAAAGACTCGTCCTCCTCCCGTCCGCGCCGCACCCACGGCTCGCCCAGCACACGCAGCTTGCCGGGCAGGGAAAACAAGGGTGTGGTCACCGCCCCGACCGGACCGGCCGGTAAGGCCACCGGGCGGCCGTGACGCACGAGGAAACGCTTTTTTGCCGAGGGAGAGACCATTTCCTCCTCCAACCCCGCCGTCCGCAGGAATTCCTGCACGTCCGGTTCGTTGGTCATCATGGAATTCGGCCCGTCCTCCACGAGAAATCCTTCGGTCTGCTCGCTGCGCACCGCGCCGCCCGCCTGTGCGGAGGACTCAAGCACGGTCACCACGACCCCGTGCGCGCGCAAACGGACCGCCGCCGAGAGCCCGGTCAGGCCCGCTCCGATCATCACCACCCGCTTGGTTTGTCCGGCCATGTCAGATTGTTTTGGAGTGCCGCCCCTCGCCCGGCACGGTGTAAGCGTCGAAACACATGGCGATGTTGCGGATGAAAAGCCGGCCGGCTTCGGTTACCGTGAGGCTGGTCGCGTCACGCTCGACCAGCGCATCGGCGGTGAAGTCCTCGAGGCGGACAAGGCTGCCGGCAAAATGTGACGTGAAATCGAGGCCGAACATTTCCTCCACGGCGGCAAACTCCAGCCGGAAGTCGCACATCAAACGCATGATGACATGACGCCGCAGCACGTCTTCATCGCTCAGCTCGAGCCCGCGTTCGACCGGCAGGCGCCCGGCCGCGAGGCTCTCGTAGTATTTTTCCAGCGTCTTGTGATTCTGACGGTAAGTGCGGCTCGTTTGCGAAATGGAAGAAACCCCGAACCCGCGGATCTCGACACCGCCCCGCGTGCTGTAGCCTTGGAAATTGCGCTGCAGGGTCCGTGATTCCAGCGCTTTGACCAACTCGTCGTCCGGCCGCGCAAAGTGGTCCATGCCGATGAAAGCATAGCCCGACGCGGTCAGCGTCTCGATGACCAGCTTGAGCATCGCCAGCTTGGCCTCGGCCTCGGGCAGGTGCGCCCGCTCGAGGAGTTTCTGCGCCGGCACCATCCACGGCACATGCGCATAGCTGAAGACGGCGAAGCGGTCGGGTTCGTAGGCCAGCACACGCCGTAACGTCTCGGCGTAGCTTTCCGGCGTCTGCCCGGGCAGACCGTAGATGAGGTCGACATTGACCGACTCGAAGCCCTCGCCCCGCAGCCACTCGAAGGCCAGTTCGTTGCACTCCTCGGATTGCACGCGGTGAACGGCCTGCTGCACCGCCGGGTTCACATCTTGGATGCCGAAGGACGCGCGCCGCATGCCGATTTCACGGAAGGCCCGCACGTGATCGCGGGTCAGCGGACGCGGATCGAGTTCCACCGAACACTCGGCATGGTCGGCAAAGGTGAAATGCTTCCGCAGCATTCGCCCCATCCGCGCGATTTGCCCCGGACTGAGAAAATTCGGCGTGCCGCCGCCGAAGTGCAATTGCACGACCGGCCGCCCCTGCAACGCATCCTCCGGAAACATGGCCACCTCCCGCTCCAACGCATCGAGGTAAATCTCGGCGCGCGAGGTGTCGGTCGTGATCACCTTGTTGCAGCCGCAGAACCAACACAGGCTCTCGCAAAAGGGCAGATGAAAATAGAGCGAGAGCCCTTCCGTCCCGGCCTGCGCCGCGGCAATCAGGCGGTTGGGGTCGACATCTTCGTGGAACTGCAGCGCCGTCGGGTAGGACGTGTAGCGCGGCCCCGGCCGGTTGTGCTTGCGCACCAACGCGAGGTCAACCGGCAGCGACGTCATGCTTGTCATGTCGGAAGTCTCGCACCGCCTCCACCACTGCGGCGACGCATTCCGGACGGGCCGCCGGACGGATGCCGTGGCCGAGATTGAAAATATGGCCGTTATACGGCGCCATATCAGTCAGCACGCACCGCGCCGCGGCGGCGGCCGCCTCCGGTTCGCCTTCCAGCACCGCCGGATCGAGATTGCCCTGCAGCGCAAGATCGCGATCGAGCGAACGGCGCACTTCGCTCAGCGGTGTTTCCCAATCGAGCGACAACACATCCGCCCCGGTCGAAGCCAGCGCCGCCGCCTCGCGATTGCGTCCGCGCGCGAAAAAAATCACCGGCACTTCGCGCCCCGTGCCCGCCACCACGTCGCGCACCCAGCGTAGCGACAACTCCTCGTAGTCCTCGCACCACGCTGCCCACGAATCGAAAATTTGGATCGCCTCGGCCCCCGCCGCAATCTGGGCCCGGAAATAATCGATCAGCACGCCGGTCAGCATTTCCAGCAGCTTGACCAGCACCGGATCCCGCCGCGCGGCCATGGCCCGCACGACCGAGCCGTCGGCCGAGGATCCGCCCTCGATCATATAAGCCGCCAAAGTCCACGGTGAACCGCCGAAACCAAGCAGGGCGCGGTCCGCCGGCAGCAACTCGCGCGTCCGGCGCAAAGCCGCGGCGACGTAGTCGAGTCGCTCGGCCGCCCCGTCCGCCGACAAGCGCGCCAGATCGGCCGCCGTCCGCACCGGGAACTCCATGCGAACCCCGCGTCCCTCGCCGAAGGAAAAAGGCTGACCCAAGGCGCCCGGCACTACCAGGATGTCGCTGAAAATAATCGCCGCATCGAAAGCGAAACGCCGGATCGGTTGCAAAGTGACCTCCGCCGCCAAATCCGGCGTGCGCACCATTTCGAGAAAAGAGTGACGCTCCTTCAAGGCCCGGTATTCCGGCAAATACCGGCCGGCCTGCCGCATCATCCAGACCGGCGGACGATCGACTGACCGGCCACGGCAGGCGTCGAGAAAGCGTTGGCGTCCGGTCATGTGGTCAAAGTCGGGCAAAATTGCCGGCCGCGCCAATTCTCGCAGGCCGGAGAAACCCCCTCAAGCCTTCCGCGGACCGCCCGCACCGCGGCGCATCTGGCTTTATTCCGCAAAGTATTCACGGATCGCTTGGACCAAGCCATCGACGTCATGACGGGCCGCTTTCACCGCCGGTTTGACGCCGCATTCGGTCAGACTGGCGGTTGTGACCGGACCAATGCTGGCAAATTTCAATCCGGGGGGATGCTTGATTTTGGCGGCAAAGAAATTCCGCACGGTCGAAGAACTGGTGAAGATGACCAGGTCAGCCCCCTCGGTGGCCAGACGCTCGCGCGCCCGGGTGCGGTCTTCGGTTTCCGGCACCGTGCGGTAGGCGATGGCTTCGTCCACGATGGCTCCGAGTTTGGCCAGGCCCGCGGCCAGCCCGCCGCTCGTTTCCTCGGGACGCACCACAAGGATTTTCACGTTCTCCACGTCGGTTTTGCCGCGGAAGGTTTCGACCAGCGATTCGGTATGGAAATTTTCCGCCACCAGATCGACGTGGTAATGGTGGTCTTTGAGGCACTGCGCAGTCGCCGTGCCGACCGCGGCGAATTTGGTCCCGCCGATCTCGCGCGCATCGTCGTAGAGTTTGTAAAACATCCCGAAGAACGCCTCGACCCCGTTCGCGCTGGTGAAAACAATCCATTCGTAACCGTGCGCGTCCTGCACCAGTTCGGCGAACTCGCGCAGGTTGGCCGGTGGCTCCCGCCGGATGAGGGGCAGTTCGTAAACATCGGCCCCGAGATCCCGCAAAGCCGCGGACAACTTCGAGGCCTGCGCGCGGCTGCGCGTCACCACCAGACGTTTGCCGAAGAGCGGGCGCGCCGCCGTCCAACCGCCGCCCGGACAAAATTTCACCGCCTCGCCGAACACGACCACAGCCGGCGCCTGCAGGCCCGCTTGATCCACCCGGTCGGCGATGTCGGCCAACGTTCCTTTGACCACCTGTTGGTCGCCGCGCGTCGCCCAGCGCACCACGGCCGCCGGCGTGTCGGCCGGCGCGCCGCCGTCCTGCAGAGCCGACGCAATGCCCCGCAAATTTTCCACCCCCATCAACATGACCTTGGTCCCCGGCGCGGCGCCGATCCCCCGGTAAACCGCCGTGGCCGCCGCATCCTGCGGGGCATGATGTCCGCTGAAGACCGTCAGCACGGAATTCACACTGCGCTGGGTCACGGGAATACCCGCATAGGTCGGCCCGGCCAGCGCCGAACTGACACCCGGCACCACCTCGAAACGTAATCCCGCTTCGGCCAAGGCCAGACACTCCTCCGCCCCGCGCGCAAAGACGAAAGGATCGCCGCCTTTCAAGCGGACCACCGTCCGGCCGGCCGCCGTCTTCTCGACAAGCAAAGCGTTGATCTCCTCCTGCGGCATGGAGTGGTCGCCGGATTTTTTGCCCGCGTAAATCAGCTCGGCGTCCTGGGGCGCCCAAGCCAGCAATTCGCGGTTGACGAGATTGTCATAGACCACCGTGCCGGCCCGTTCCAGCACTTCGAGGCCGCGCAGGGTGAGCAGGCCGGGATCGCCCGGGCCTGCGCCGACCAGATAACAGATGCCTTGTTCAGTCGCCATGTAGCTTCTCCGCCGCGGCGCGGCCGACAGACTCGGGGTCGTCCGGGTCGCCCGAGGCGGCCGCATGTTTCGGGGTCGCCCCCGGATCGTCAAACACAACCGCTTCGAGGTGCAGCAGCCCGCCCTCCATCCACGCCCGCGTGCCCAGCGCCATGTGGCAACCGCCACCCAGCGCGCCCAGCACCGCCCGCTCCGCGCGCACGCACCGGTCGGTCATCGCATCGTGCAAAGGGGCGAGGAGATCGCGGGCCACCTCGTCGTCAGCGCGGATCTCCACGGCAATCGCCCCCTGGCCCGGTGCCGGGAGAAAATCCCGCAAGGGCACGGCATGCAGCACGACCCCGCCGGCTTCGATCGGTCCGTCCGTGACCCACCCCAGCCGGTGCAGACCGGCCGCGGCCACGATGATTGCCTCAAATCCCCCATCCGCCAGTTTGCCCAAGCGCGTCGGCACGTTCCCGCGGATCATCACCGGTTGCACATCGCCGCGCCGCGCCCGCAGCATGGCTTGGCGGCGCGGACTGCTCGTGCCGACGCGCGCGCCGGCCGGCAGGGCTTCCCAGCCGCCCGGTTGATGCGCCACGAGCACGTCTTCCGTCGCGGCCCGCGGCAGCACCGCGCCGAGGACCAGACCGGGCGGCAGAACCACCGGCAAATCTTTCAAGCTGTGCACCGCGGCGTCCGCGGCACCTTGCCGGAGGGCCTGCTCGAGTTCCTTGGTGAAGAGCCCCTTGTCCAATGCCCCGATCGTGGCCAGGTCGGCCTCGAGGTTGTTATCTCCCTGCGTGCGGATGATTTCCTCCTCCACCGCGAGGTCCGGCCAGGACGCGCGCAGGCCGGCCGCCACTTCACGCGTCTGGACAAGGGCCAAGTCGCTGCCGCGCGTGGCCAAACGGAGACGGACGCTCATGATTCCGCCCCGATCCTCGACCGTCCATCCCTGGCGTCCTGCTGGACCCATTGCTGGAACTCCGCGACCTGCGCGGCAATGAGCCGCTCGCAGCGCTCGACTTCTTTCTCGCGCTCGGCCATGCCCTGCCGCGCCATGGCTTGCAGCGAATCGAGGTCGTGCAAATAGACGCCTTCCAATTCGTTGAGCGACGGATCGAAATCACGCGGCACGGCCAGATCGACGAGGAAAAGCGGACGGTCCCGGCGGGCCGCGATCACGGGGCGGAGTTCTTCGGACGAAAGCAGGCGACCGCGGGCCGCGGTGGAGGAAATAACGATGTCCACGTCGGGCAACGCGCTTTGCCAGCGGTCGAAGTGCAAGGCCATCCCACCGAGTTCTCCGGCCAAATCGGCTGCGCGATTGAAAGTGCGGTTGGAGAGCACGAGGCTGCGCACGCCGCGCGATTGCAGGCTGCGGGCCACCCGCGCCCCCGCCTTGCCCGCCCCCAAGAGCAGCACGCGACAAAGCGCCAGGTCACCGAAAATTTTCTCCGCCAAGTCGACGGCCACCGAGCCGACTGACACCGACCCGCGCGTGATCCCCGTTTCGCTGCGCACTTGCTTGGCTGCGCGGAAGGCCTGCTGGAAAAGCCGGTTGAGCACGCGCCCCGTCGCGCCGTGCTCGAGGGCCAACGCATAAGCGGCTTTGACCTGCCCGAGGATTTCCGTTTCCCCCACCACCATCGAGTCGAGGCCGCAGGAGACGCGGAACAAATGACGCACCCCCTCTTCGGCGTGGCGCTGGTAAAAATCCGCACCGTCCCCCCCGCGCGTGCGGAAAAAATCCGCACACCGCCGCGCCGCATCGGCCGGATCCCCGGCCCGCCCGTAAATCTCCACCCGGTTGCACGTCGAGAGCAGGACGACTTCCTCCAACGCGGCCGAGGCGCGCAATTCCTGCAGCGAGACCGTCAGGTCGGCTTCCTCCACAGCGAAGCGTTCGCGGAGGGAAACCCCCGCGCTGTGATGACTCAGACCGACGCAAAAAATCTTCATTTCGCCCAATACCCTCCCAAAGCATACATGGCCGGCAAGGTGACCAGCGCCAGGCCGTAGGCGAAGATACACGACCACGCCACGCGGTGCGAATGCAGGATGTTGCGCGACCAGAGGAAAAGGATGCCGCCGTAGATCACCCAGACCAGCAGGGAGGCCCCGGATTTCCATTGGCCGACCGCCACGCCGACGAAGAATCCGGCGAGGATTCCCACCGTCAACAACCCGACGCCGAGCCACAACAACCGCCGCATACCCTCGGTCAATGTCGTGAGGGGCGGCAGCAAATGAAAGATCGACCCCGGCACGCGCATCTTCAACTGCCGCTCCTGCACAAGGAACATCACCCCCGCCACGCAGGCCAACGCCAACACGCCATAGGCCACCAAACTCGTCGCGGCATGCAACTCCAACCAGCCGTCCGCCTTGACCTGCCGCACCGGCGATTGACCCGTCGGCCAAAGCAGGGCCAGCAACTGCAGCCCGAAAACCAGCGGCGCGGTGAACGCCCCGAGCAACGACATCCGGTAAGTCGTCCCCACCAAAAGATAAGCCAGCGCGATCGACCAACTGAGGAAGACCAGCACCTCGAACGTGTTGGTGATCGGACACCGCCCCACCGCATGACCGCGCAGATAAAGGAACGCCGTTTGCAAGACAAAGCCCCCCGCAATGGCATACAAATTGAAGCGCCCGAGGCGGAATTTCCCCGCCCCCAACAAGACCAGCGAGTAAGCAAAGCCCAGCAGGTAAAAAAATGTCGACCCCGCCAACAAATACCGTTCCATAACGAACCGTCTATCCTATCCGTCCTCCCGCGCCGGGGCAAGGCAGCGCCCTTTGGACTGGTGCCGCCCCCATCCGGACACCATAAAAACCCTTGTGATCCGCCCCCTCCTCCCCCTGACCGCAGTCGCCGCCCTGCTGGTCACCGGCTGCGCCATCGGCCGCAAGCTGCCGCCCTTCGAAAAACCCCTCCGCCCCGCACCCGTCCAGCAGGTCCGCACCACGGCCTACACCCATACGGAAAAAGACCACCGCAAATGGGGCACCAAATCCGCCGCCGGCACCCCCCTGCGCCGCGGCGAAATCAACAGCGCCGCCGCCGACTGGTCGCGCTGGCCGCTCGGCACCAAATTCCGTCTGGTGGAAAATGGCGAGGTTTACCAAGTCGACGACTACGGCTGGATGCTCTCCGGCACGAACACCATCGATCTCTACAAACCCAGCATCGGACGCATGAACCAATGGGGCGTCCGCCGCGTCACCATCGAGATCCTCGAATGGGGCGACCCGCGCCGCAGCTACACCATGCTCAAACCCCGCGCCAAACACCGCCACGTCAAACGCATGGTCCGCCAACTCGAAGACCGCCACGCGCTCTAATCTCGCTCAGCCGTAACGATGCAAAACAGTCCGCGCCTTTCCGCAACGCAACAGTAGTGCCCA
>JBBEEK010000019.1:0-1376 GCA_040880825.1 Chthoniobacterales bacterium | reverse complement strand
GGGCGTTCGGGGGGAACCTTTGGTTAGTGAGCGGCCCGGCGATCATCACCACTGCGTCTTGGAGCCGGTGGCTGGGCCGGCCAGGATGGGGCGTCATGGATGCTAACAAACTCTTCGAGATGGCGCTGGGCGTGGGCAACGGCTGGCGGGTAGTCAAAAGCGAAATGGACGTCAAGGGGCGGCAGTTGCGGCTGTGGCTGGATTTCGCGGCGGGCTCGCAGTTTATGTGTCCGCAGTGCGGGGAGTGGTGCGGGGTGCACGACACGGCCGAGAAGAGCTGGCGGCACCTGAACTTCTGGCAGCACCAGACCGAGTTGCACGCGCGGTGTCCGCGGGTGAAGTGCGAGGAGCATGGGGTGCTGCAGGCGGAGTTGCCGTGGGCGCGGGCGGGCAGCGGGTTCACGTTGATGATGGAGGCAATGATCGTCTTGATGTGCCAGCAAATGCCGGTGGCGGAGGTGGCGCGGATGCTCGGCGTGCATGACACGCAGCTTTGGCGGGTGCTGACCTACCACGTGGAGAAGGCGCAGGCCGGGCGGGACTGGTCGGGGGTCAAACGCATTCTGGTGGATGAAACCAGCGCCAAGCGCGGGCACCGCTACGTGACTAACTTCGTGGACGCGGATAGCCGGGAGTTGCTCTTCATGGTCGAGGGGCGCAAAGCCGAGTCCTTCGCGGCCTTTACCGAGGCGCTGCGGGCGCACGGGGGCGATCCGGCACAGATCGAGCTCATCTCCATGGACATGAGCCCGGCTTACCGCGCCGGGGCCAAGGAGTTCTTTGCCTCGGCCCGCATCGTCTACGACCGCTTTCATCTCATGCAGATGGCGGGACAAGCGCTCGATGAGGTGCGCAAGTCGCTGCGACGGGCGGGAGCGGAGTTGGCCGGCGGTCTCTGGGCGTTGCGCGGCAACGCGTGGACGCGCACTGAAGAACAGCAGGAGGCGCGCGAGGCGTTGTGTCGGCAATACCCGAAGCTCGGGCGGGCCATGATGCTGCGCGAGATGCTGCAGGATGCTTTGGCCGGGGAAGACGAAGAGAGCTTGCGCTGGTGGTGTCAGCGAGCCATGCGCAGCCGATTGGAACCCTTCCGCAAGCTGGCCACAACGATCCGCGCACATTGGGACGGGGTGGTGGCTTTCCTGGAGACGCGGGTCACCAACGGCTTGATCGAAGCCATCAACGGGTTGCTCCAACTGGCCAAGCGCATGGCTCGTGGCTTCCGCTCCTTCCAACACTTCCAAATCATGGCCTACCTCAAAGCGGCCAAGCTCAAACCCGAACTGCCCTCAGTTCTACCCACTTGAAACAGCGAAGAGGCGCAAGTTTTGACCCGCGGGCCTTGTCGCGACGCATGGGCGTGCTGCCGACCGTTG
>JBBEEK010000018.1:0-8049 GCA_040880825.1 Chthoniobacterales bacterium | reverse complement strand
ATGACTTTGAAGACGACTTCCTTGAAACCGCCGAGGCCGGAGGGGCTGGAGTCGACGGACTCGATCTTGAGTCCCTGGGCTTCGGCGTAGCGCTGATACATGCGGTAAAGGTCGGCGGCGAAGAGAGCGGCTTCGTCACCGCCGGTGCCGCCGCGGATTTCGACGATGGCGTTGCGATCTTCGCTTTCGTCGGGCGGGAGGAGGGCGAATTGGATGTCGCGGTCGAGGATGGCCAGACGCTCTTTGATTGGCGGGATCTCGGCGGCGGCGAGTTCGGCCATTTCGGGATCGGTGCCGTTGGCCAGTTCCTCATTTTCGGCGAGTTGGGTGCGGAGGCGGCTTGTTTCGTCGGCGGCGTCGGCCAGTTCTTTCAGCCGGGCCTGTTCGCGCATGACGTCACGCGCCTTGGCCGGGTCGGCGTAGAAGTCGTCGGATGCGACGAGTGTTTCCAACTCGGCCAGACGCTCGCGTTTTTTGGCGATGAGCGGGGCGAGGTCCATAAAAAGAAAAACGGCGATCGGCCGCTGGGCGGCGCGATCACCGTATGAGCAACAAACCAGCTAAGCTTTGTTGGCGCGGGTGGCTTTGACCAGGCCGTAGCGCCGGGTGAATTTCTCGACGCGTCCGGCGGTGTCGATGAACTTCTGTTCACCGGTGAAGAAAGGATGGCAGGCCGCGCAGATGCCGATCTTGATGTTCCGGCTCGTCGAGCGGGTGTGGTAGACGGCACCGCAGGTGCAGGTGATCGTTGTTTCGGCGTAATCAGGATGGAGACCGGCTTTCATGAAAGGGACGCGAAGTATGCCTGGATCCGCGGCGGTGGCAAGTCCTTCCGGCGGATTTGCTCGCCAGCCGGGGCGGAGCGGGGCCAAGATTCGGTTGATGGAGCATTCCGCGAAGTGGTTCTTGAAGAAGCATGAAGACAGTGAGGTCTTTGGTCCGGTGGATTTCGCCAAACTGAAGGAATGGGCGCGGGCGGCGCAGGTGTCGCCGCTGGATATGGTCAGCGACGACCGGGTGAACTGGATCAAGGCACCGATGCTGCAGGAGCTTCACATGGACTACCTGATCCAGCTGGGCGACGACTCCTACTACGGACCGACGACCGAAGAGGCGGTGCAAGAATTCCTCCGCCTGGGGGAAATCCATGCCGACACGATGCTGATCAATTGCTGCACCGCCGCGGAGATGGCCTTGCGCGAGACGGGATTTTTCCAGGGACAGCTGCCGCCGATGGACGACATCGCGCAGAACGAGCCCGGACGCCGCACCATCCGGCAGAACCTGCAACAGCGCATCCGCGAACTCGAGTTGTTGCTCGTCGAGCGGCGTCAGCAGCTCGAGATGTCCGACGCGCGCATCCGCCAGTTGGAAAAGCGCTTGCACGACGCGGGGTTGCGCGCGGACTGACCGCGCATGGCAAGGAAACGGCTCGACGTCCTGCTGGTGCAGCGGGGCCTTTGTCCGTCGCGCGAAAAAGCGCAACGCGTCATCATGGCCGGCGGCGTCTTCTCCGGCGGCACGCGTTTGGACAAAGCTTCGCACTTGGTGGAGAACGACGCTCCGTTGGAGGTGCGTGCGGCTGATCGCTACGTGGGGCGGGGCGGGCACAAGCTGGCGGCGGCGTTGCCATATTTTGCGATCGATCCCACGGGCTGGACGTGTCTTGATGTGGGCGCTTCGACCGGCGGATTCACCGACTGCCTGTTGCAACACGGGGCCGCGCGCGTCTACGCCCTCGACGTGGGGCACGGCCAACTCGACTGGAAGATCCGCAACGACCCCCGCGTCGTGGTCATGGAGCACTGCAACGCGCGCCATCTGCAGCCGGGCGATCTGCCGGAGAAAGTGCGCTTGGCGGTGGCCGACGTGAGTTTCATCTCGCTGACTTTGGTCTTGCCGCCGGTGGCGGGGCTTCTTACTGACGGCGGGATGATGTTGGCGTTGATCAAGCCGCAGTTTGAACTTTCCCGCGGCGAAGTGGGCCGCGGCGGTATCGTGCGCGACGAAGCCTTGCGCCAAAAATCGGTGGAAAAAATCCGGGATTTTGCCGCATCGTGCGGTTGGACGTGGGGCGGCGTGACCGACTCCCCGATCGCGGGGGCCGACGGCAACCGCGAATTCCTCTGCCTCTTGCGGCCATGAAAGCAGGCCTTCTCGCGCGGGTCGACGCCCCGCAGTCCGGGCCGTTGGCCGCCGCTCTGGCCGAGGCCCTCACGGCGCGCGGCGTGCAGGTGCTTTTCGAGCAACGCACGGCGTCGCTGCTGGCCCACCCGACCGAGGGTCTGAGCGAGGAAGGCTTGGCGGCGGCCTGCGACCTGCTGGTGGTGCTGGGCGGTGACGGCACGATTCTGCGCGCCCTGCACCGGATGCGCGGGGCGGTGCCGCCGGTGTTCGGTATCAATCTCGGCTCGCTCGGATTCCTCACCGGCGTGCACGGCGAGGAGTGGCCGAAAGCGGTCGAGAGCATCGCGGCGGGTGATTTCCAGTTGAGCGCCCGCACGCTCCTGCGCGTCGAACTCGAGCGCGACGGCCGGGTGGTGGAAACCTTCACCGGCCTGAACGATGCCGTGGTCAGCCGCGGCCAGCATTCGCAATTGATCAAAGTCGAGGTGCGGGTCGATGGCGACGAACTGTGCGTTTACAATGCCGACGGCCTCATCGTGGCCACGCCGACCGGCTCCACCGCCTACTCGATGTCGGCCGGCGGTCCGTTGTTGCTGCCGGACAGCGCGTGTTTCGTCATCACACCCATCTGCCCGCACGTGCTGACCAACCGCTCGGCCGTCATAGCCGACACGGCGCGTCTCGAACTGCGCCTCGTGGGGGGCGGTCCGGGTGTGACGGTCAATGTTGACGGCCAGGAGATCCGGGCGTTCGGTCTCGGCGATGTGCTGCGTATCTCGCGTGCGAAGGAAAAGCTGCGCCTCGCGACCTTGCCGGGGCGCACCTTCAGCGGCGTGCTGCGCGAGAAGTTGAAGTGGAGCGGCAGCAACGTATGAACCGCGGCTTGGCCTTGCTCGAAACTTCCCGCGTGCGTTTGGATTTGGCGGGTGCATCCCGCGAGGCCGCCGTCGAGGAAGCCCTCGGGTTGCTGCGCGACGATCCACGGATCGGATCGTGGGAAGAATTCCGTCGCGCCGTGGGGGAGAAGCAGGTCGTCGACCTCGATGGTTGCGCCGGCGGGGTCATTCTGGCCCACGGTCGCAGCAGCGCGGTCAAGAACCTGGCTTTGGCGGCCGCGCGCTGGTCCGGTCCGGAGGGCGACGCGTGCCTGATTTTCGTTTTCGCCATTCCCTCGGCCATGGCGGAGGAATACCTGCGCAAGGTGGGGGCCATGGCCCGCACCTGCCGGGACCCGCAGCGGCTGGCGGAACTGCGGGCGGCGCCCACGGCAGAGGAATTTGCGGCCAAGTTGGAGGAGTGGCTCGGTTGATCCAACGGGGTCTTGCGGACCCTGTCGGGGAAAGGCACATTGCCTGCATGCCGCTGTTGTCCGTCCGCAATCTGAGCACGTGGTTTCCCGTCTACGGCGGGGTGTTCCGCCGGCGCACGGGGGAAATCAAGGCGGTGGATGAGGTGAGTTTCGAGGTCGAGCCGGGTCAGACGGTCGGTCTGGTCGGCGAGAGCGGCAGCGGCAAGACGACGGTGGGGCGGACGCTGCTCAAATTGACGCCCGCCACGGCGGGGCAGGTGCTTTACGAGGGGCGCGATCTCCTGCCGATGAGCGAGCATGAGTTCCGTCCTTTGCGCAAAGACTTGCAGATGATTTTCCAGGATCCGTTCGGTTCGTTGAATCCGCGGATGACGGTCGGCGCGATTTTGGCGGAGCCGCTGGAAATCCATTTTCCGGAGATGACGAAAGAGGACCGGCGGGCGCGGGTCGCGGAGTTGTTGCGTCTGGTCGGGCTGCCGGCGGATTCGACCGGACGCTACCCCCACGAATTCAGCGGCGGCCAGCGCCAGCGCATCGGCATCGCGCGGGCGCTGGCGGTGAAGCCGAAGTTCATCGTCTGCGACGAGCCGGTCAGCGCTCTGGACGTGAGCGTGCAAGCGCAGATCGTCAATCTGCTGCAAGACCTGCAGGAGCAGTTGGGCATCGCCTACCTTTTCATCGCGCACGACCTTGCGGTGGTCGAGCAGGTGAGCGATCATGTGATCGTGATGCATCGCGGAAAGATCGTCGAGTCGGCCCCGGCGGCCGCCATCTACGAGGATCCGCAGCACGAGTATACGAAGAAGCTGCTCTCGGCGGTGCCGAAGTTGGCGGCGTAGCCGGGCGGAGAGCAAGGGACCATGACGACCTACGTGCGCAAGTTGACCGGGCTGCATTGGCCGTTGCTGATTCTCGTCCTGCTGCTCGGGGCCTTCGGCATCTTCGCCATTTACAGCGCGACCTGGATGCGCGAGCAGGATTTCTGGAACCGGCAACTCATCTGGCTCGGCGCCGGCCTGGTGCTTTGTCTGGCGGTGTCCTTGACTGACTATCACTGGGTGCGGGCCGGGGCGTTGCCTCTCTATATCGCGGGATTGGTCGGCTTGGTCGCGGTGCATTTTTTGGGTTCGACCGTGTATGGCGCGAGGAGTTGGCTGAGTTTCGGCTTCATCAATTTCCAACCGTCCCAGCTGGCCATCCTCGCCGCGATCATGCTGATGGCGATGTTGCTCTCGGAATACGACAGCATGCCCGCGCCGCTGCGCATCGCATCGTGCGGGGCGATCGCGGCCGTGCCGCTGGTCTTGGTCTTGGTGCAACCCGACCTCGGTTCGGCCATCGTCTGGCTGCCGGTCATCCTGGCCATGCTCTATGCGGCGCGGATCCCGGCGCGCTACCTCATCAGCATGATCCTGCTGACCGTGGCGATCATTCCTTTGATGGTTAACTTCGGTCTGCGGCCATACCAGCGGCAACGCATCATCACTTTCCTCGATCCGGACCTCGATCCGCGCGGGGCGGGGTGGACGGTGAACCAATCGCTGAGCGCGATCGGGTCGGGGGGCTGGGACGGCAAGGGTTTCAAGGCCCCGAACACACTCAACGAGCTGGGCTTCCTGCCCAGCACGATCGTGCACAACGACTTTATTTTTTCCGTCATCGGCGAGCAGCACGGGTTTGTCGGCGGGGTGATTCTACTCGCGGCCTTCCTGCTGCTCATCGGCCTTGGTTTGTATGTGGCCTTGCGGGCCGAGGATGAGTTGGGGCGGTTGCTGGCGGTCGGGCTGACGGCGCTGCTTTTCACCCACACGTTTATGAATATCGGCATGACGATCGGGGTGACGCCGATCACGGGGTTGCCGCTGCCGTTTGTTAGCTACGGCGGGTCATTTTTGGTAGTGGTGCTGTTCAGTATCGGCCTTTTGCAAAGCATTTGGGTGCACCGTGGCGGGGGCGCCAAGGCGCGGGCGCAGTGGAAATCCTGACTCTGGGGCGGTCGGATCCGAGCCCACGTTACAGAGTAAACCGGCTTTTTTTGGTCCCTTTTACTTGCCCCCACCGGCAAATGACGGGATATTTTTAAATCCGCCCGATGAGTCCCACCAAGCCGCTCATTGCCCTCGCCCTTCTCAGCGTGGTTTCGTCAGGTTCTGCCCTGGCCGCCTCCACCTCGTTTGAAGAGCAGGCGCTGCGCCTCCGCGAGAGCGTGCTCCTGCGGGTCGAGCCCCGTTTGCCCCGCCCTGCGGCCGCGGCTGCCGGCCGGGCTGGCAATTCGCGGCGCCATCCTTGGAAGAACAACATCATCACCACCGTTTTCTGGGTCGGTGAGCAGCCGACCAAGAACAATCCGGTGCCGAACTGCAAAAGCTCATGGGACGTCGCATGGGCCAAAAACTTCGGCGGTTACGACAACCCGGACCCGCGCGCCCGCCGCGGCTACATCCCGGCCAAATTCATCCCCCGGCAAAACCCCTTCTACGTCGCGCTGCCCTACAACGACGTGACCCGCGGCAAGACCAAGCCCGAAGCTCCGCGCGTCATCCCGTGGTTCCGCGAGAGTTTCGTCAAAGAGGGTCGCTCGGTCTGCAAAGGCCGCTGGGTCGTCATCCGTTACCGCGGGCGCGAAGCCTACGCCCAGTGGGAGGACTGCGGGCCGTTCCGCACCGACCATTGGCAGTATGTTTTCGGCAACCAGCGCCCCTTGCCCAACCTGAACCAAGCCGCCGGTCTGGACGTCTCTCCCGCCGTGCGCGACTACCTCGGGATCCGCGGTAAATGTCCCACCGACTGGCGTTTCGTCGAATTCAAGGAGGTGCCGCGCGGTCCTTGGGCGCAATACGGCGACAACAACACCTTTGTCCAACAGCGCCGCCGGGCCGATGTCCGTTTCGCCGACACCAGCGGCGGGTCCACCGCTGGCTCCACGCGGCGCAACTGACTGTCCGGTTCGCGGGAAGCGCCGGCGCGCATCCCGACCGGTGAGCACATTCGTATTGAGTTGGCCGTCTGATATTTCACCGAACTGCGGCGTTGCCTAAAGACCCACCAAGACACTACCTTATTAACTCAGGCGCAAACTTGATGAAAATCATCAGCATTAACGGCGAGGATGTCGCTCCTCCGCTCAACGGCCACAATTGGGATGCGGAGAACGATCTGTTCGCCAAGTGCTCGGCTTACGACGAGCCCGAGCGGGCCCAGGCCCTCGGTATCTACCCGTTTTTCCGTCCCATTGAGGAAATGGACGGCGCCGAGGTGCTCTGCGAAGGCCGCCGGGTGCTCATGGTCGGCTCGAACAATTACCTCGGGTTGGCCAACGACCCGCGCGTCGTCGAGGCCGCCGTCGAGGCCACGCGCAAATACGGCCTTGGCTGCACCGGTTCGCGCTTCCTCAGCGGCAACCTCATCATCCACGAGCAACTCGAGGAATTGCTGGCCGATTACATCGGCAAAGATTCTGCGCTCCTTTTTTCCACCGGCTACTTCGCCAACCAAGGTGCCCTGACCTCGCTCTTCGAGGACGGTGATTACATCCTCTGCGACAAAGAAAACCACGCCAGCATCATCGACGGCTGCCGCATGTCGCCGGCCAAGATCATTCCCTTCGCCCACAATTCCCCCGAATCGCTGCGCCGCCGTCTCGGCCGCCTGCCCGCGGATTCAGGCAAGATGGTCGTGATTGACGGCGTCTTCAGCATGTCCGGCGACATCGCGCGCCTGCCCGAGTTGATGGCGGTAGCCGAAGAATTCGGGGCAAAATTCTACGTCGACGAAGCCCACGCCCTCGGGGTCATGGGTCCGGACGGCAAAGGCAGCGCGCATGGTCTGGGCGTGGCGGATCGCACCGATCTCATGATGGGCACCTTCTCCAAATCGCTCGGCTGCATGGGCGGTTTTCTCGCGGGCGAGAAGGACGTCATCAAGTATGTGCGTCACAAGGCGCGCTGTTTCATTTTTACCGCTTCGCCGACGCCTGCGGTGGCCGGTGGCGTGATGAAGGCCCTCGAAGTCATGCGCCAAGAGCAGTGGCGCATGGAGAAGCTCTGGGAAAACACACGTCGCATGCACCGCGGTTTCCGCGAACTCGGTTTCCACATCGGCACGACGGAGACGCCGATCGTCCCGATCCTCATCGGCGACGAGCAGAAAGCTTTCTTCTTCTCCCAGCGGCTGTTCGACAGCGGAATTTTCGCCACGCCGGCGATTTATCCGGCGGTGCGGCGTGAACAGGCCATCATCCGCACCAGTTACATGGCGACCCACACCCCGGAGCAACTCGACTATGTGCTCGAAACTTTCGATCGCATCGCCCGTGAACTCCATATCTTCGAAGATGATGCCTACCAGCGCGCCGCCGGGGAAATCCCCCAAAGGCATCACGATACTCCCGTGCCGCAGTCCGTCCGAGCTGCGGCGGTTTGAGCATTGCGGCGAGGACGTCCTCGGCCGCTTCCCCCAGTTCGTCCCGCCCATTCCGGGCAGCGTGGCCGAAACTTTCCGGCCGCACTCCCCGTTCATCAACGCCTCGGGTGAGTTGGCGGCTTTGATGGCCCTGCGCGACGGCCGTCCGGTCGGCCGCATCGCCGCCATCCGCAACCGGCTGCACAATGAAT
>JBBEEK010000017.1:0-1392 GCA_040880825.1 Chthoniobacterales bacterium | reverse complement strand
TGCCACGGATCATGCCCGTAATCCATTGCAGGATGCCTTGACCGCGGGCCGCGGAAATCTACCGTCACCGGGATGCGTTTTTCCCCGCTGTTGAAGATTCTCCCCTTGGCCACCTTGTTGGCCGTCACCGGCTGCGAAACGACCAGCACCGTGGCGCGTCCAGATCCGCGGGTCGCCGCCATGATCGCGGCGGAGCAGCCCGGCAACTATTTCATCGGCCGTCGCTACTACAAAAAGGACTACAAAATGTGGGGGTGGGTGCGTCGCCCGGGCCAACCGTGGAGCACGGCGCAGATGGTCATGCTGAACGAAAACACCAAGCTGGCGCCCGATCGCGCGGGCGGCACGCTGGGGATCGACAACAATAACGAATACCGCCTGCAGGGACGCTTCACCGGCGGCAAGGTCTACGAACCGGCCAGCAACGACTTCTATCCGGAATTTGTTCTCACCGGCTACGACCTGCTTTCCAGCAGCCCGGCGTTCATCTACGGCGACCGCCGGGCTCTCGATCCTGCCGTGCGCCTGCTCACGCCGCCGCGCTGAGGCGTAAAAATTCAAAACGGGCACGGATTCGAGAAGGGCACCGACGGCGGGGACGCCGCCGCTACATCATCCAACGAGGTGTAGCGTCGGTGTCCCCACCGTCGCATCCTTCTTTCCGTTGGTGCGCAGGCGTGCTGACCAAACAGTGGGTCGACTTTGGCCGATGGGCGCCTCTGGCAAAGTGACGAAAAACGCAGCCAGTTTTGCATAGTTACGGCTGAGGCGTAAATTCCCTTGCGGCCGGTCGGGGTGCTCCCTAAACACACCGCATGTTAAGACTGCCCACTCTCCTCGCCGCCGTTGCTTTTCCTCTCCTCTTCGCCGGTTGCGGTGGCTCGGACCCCAATACGGTCAAAATCGGCATGAACATCGAGCTGACCGGCGACATTCCCGCCGTCGGCGCCTCGAGCAAAAATGCGGCCGAACTTTTCTTCGACCAGCTCAATGAAAACGGAGGCGTCACTCTCGCGGACGGCCCGAAGAAAGTTTCCCTCATCATCCGCGACAACGCGGCCAAAGCTGACCAGTCCGCCTCGGTCACCCAGCAACTCATTTCAAGCCAAGGCGTGGTCGCCATGGTCGGTCCGAATTCCAGCGCCTGCGCCATCCCCGCCGGCGAAATCGCCGAGAGCCTCAAGTGCGTCATGATTTCGCCGTGGTCGACCAATCCGAAAACCACCCTCGACCAAGCCTCTGGCGCGCCTAAACGCTACGTCTTCCGCGCCTGCTTTACCGACCCGTTCCAGGCCATCGTGCTGGCCAAATTCGTGACCAATGACCTCGGCGCGAAAAAAGCCGCCGTCCTTTATGACGTCTCCTCCGAAGCCCCGCTCGGTCAGGCCACCC
>JBBEEK010000016.1:0-8127 GCA_040880825.1 Chthoniobacterales bacterium | reverse complement strand
CCATCGGCTTGGCGAGGAAGTAGCCGCCGTGTTTGCCGCGCTTGGTGCCGATGAGTCCGGATTGGCGCAACTGCATGAGGATCTGGTCGAGAAAACCTTTGGGCAGGTTTTCGCGGGCGACAATCTCCTGGGCGCGGAGCAGGGGGTGTCCGAGTTCGGCCGCGATGCCCAGATCGATGAGCGCGCGGAGGGCGTATTCTCCTCGCTTGGATATTTTCATGAGCGAAAAGGAGATATAGGATGGGAGCGGGGGCGGCGGCAAGTCCCGTGCGGCATTGCCAGAGGGGGGCGGGGGCGGTTAGAAACTCCTCGATGAAGATTGTTTGCGCGTATTCGGGCGGGTTGGACACCTCGGTCTTGCTGCAGTGGCTCAAGGAAACCTACGGGGCGGAGGTCATCGCGTTCTGCGCGAATGTCGGGCAGGAGGAGGAATTGGACGGCTTGGAGCAGAAGGCGCTGAGCACGGGGGCGGCCAAATGTTTTGTCGATGATCTGCAGGAGGAATTCGCGCGGGATTTTATTTTCCCGATGTTCCGCGCGGGGGCGCTTTACGAGGGACAGTATTTTCTCGGCACGAGCATCGCACGTCCGCTCATCGCCAAGCGCATGGTGGAGATCGCCCGCGCCGAGGGCGCATCGGCCGTGGCGCATGGGGCGACGGGGAAGGGGAATGACCAGGTGCGTTTCGAGTTGGCGGCGGCGGCGCTGGCGCCGGAATTGGAAGTGATCGCGCCGTGGCGGCAGGAGCGGTTCCGCGAAAAATTTCCCGGCCGCGCGGAGATGATCGCCTATGCCGAAGCGCACGGGATTCCGGTGCCGGTCACGGCGAAGAAGTCGTATTCGATGGACCGGAATCTGCTGCACATCAGTTACGAGAGCGGGATTCTGGAGGATCCGTGGTTCGACGCGAGTGACGAGGAGAACAAGGATATGTTCCGCCTGAGTGTGGCGCCGGAAGATGCGCCGGACGAAGCGGAGTTGGTCGAGTTGCGTTTCGAGGGCGGAAATTGCGTGGGCATCGCCTGCGCCGGGCTTTGGGATTTGCTCGTGGAGCTGGGTTACGATGGCACGCAGGATGCCAACCTCAGTCCGCTCTGGGTCATGAAAGTGCTCAACAAGCTGGGAGGCAAGCATGGCATCGGACGGGTCGACATGGTCGAGAACCGTTTTGTCGGGATGAAGAGCCGCGGGGTTTACGAGACGCCGGGCGGGGCGATTCTGCACTTTGCGCACCGGCAGATGGAGTCGCTGACCATGGACCGCGAGGCGATGCATCTGCGTGATTCGCTCATCCCGCACTACAGCACGATGGTTTACAACGGATTCTGGTTCGCGCCGGAGCGTTATGCGCTGCAAGCGCTGGTCGAGGAAACGCAGAAGAACGTGACGGGCGAGGTGCGGCTCAAACTTTACAAAGGCAATGTCATAGCAGCCGGCCGCCGCAGTCCGCTCAGTCTCTACAACCCCCACATCGCCACGATGGAGGCGGATCCGACGCAGGCTTACAATCAGTCGGACGCCACGGGCTTCATTCACCTGAACGCGCTGCGTTTGAAAGTGGCGGCCGCGGTGACACCCGAGGCGGCTGCTAAAACTGCATCAGCAGGAAAATAAGCCCGACCGTCACGACGGCGGCGAGCAGAATAAAAAGAAAGACGATCAGGCGTCCGCGTCCGGACGACCGGCCGTGCCGTCGCGGGGAGTTCTTCTGGCGGTTCCGTCCGCTGCGGCGGCGCTGACCGCGCGAAGCGCGGGGAGCAGGGGCCTCCCCGGCGGAGGGTAGCGGCGGGGCGTCTTCCGGCGCGGAACCGACGCGCCGCGCCGCGAGGGTATGATGGCCACCGTCGACCAACCCGGGGAAGTCCTCGACGGGCATCCAGTTGGCCTCTCCCTCAAACCAGAACAGAGTGTCGGGCTCGAAACATGAGGTGCGGACGCCGGCGACGACTTCTTCCGCCCCGGCCGGACCGTAAATGGAGCCGCCCCACGAGAGATAGATCTCGGGCGTTCCGACGGCGGTGCGCGCGGAGCCGGGCGCGCCCTTGGGCAGCAGGAAATCCGGCGGGCGAACGGGCGTGGCCGCGGTAGCAGACGGGGCTTCCCGGTTCATGAGGCGGGGGAGGCGGGTTGCAGGCGGCTGACGTCGAAGCCTTGCGCGGCCAAGTGCGCGCGGATGCGTCCGAGCAGCATGGGGTCGATCTGGGGTGTGCGGGAGAGGATCCAGAGGTATTTGCGGTCGGGGCTGCCGACAGCGGCCCAGCGGTAGGCGGGATCGAGGGCGAGAATCCAATAGTCGCCCTCGAAGGGTCCGAAGAAGCGGACTTTGAGTTTGCTGTTGTTGCTGCCGGGCACGACGCGGGCGGTGCCGTTGGCGATGGCGGGACGTCCGCGGCGCTGGCAGGTGTTGACCACTTTGATCGTGCCGTCGGGATTCGGAGTGTAGAAGGCTTTGCTGCCGGTGCAGCCGCTTTGGAACCACGCGGGGAACGACTCGATCTCATACCATTCGCCGGCATAACGGGCCAGGTCGACGGATGGCACCGTGGCCGGCGGCGGCAGGCGTGTGGCGCAGGCGCACAGCGCGAAGGACGCGACGCAGAGGGACGCGAGACGAGTCATAAAGTCATCCTGAACCTGAGAAAACGGGAAGACCAGATCATTGCGCGACTAGTCTTGTCAACCAGGCGGCCGGTTGAGGCGCCAGCGCAGGTAGAGCACTGCAGCCAAGGCAAGGAAGGCCGCGGCAAGCAGGGCGTTGCGCCAAGGAAATTGCCAAGGTGGCAGCGTGTGGACTTGGAATTCGCCGGTCGGCCAGCGGTCCCGACCCTCGGCCATGGTGACCACCCGCCAGAGTGAGGCGGAACCCGGGGCAAGACCTTCGACGTTGGCCACCAAAACGGTGAGTTCGCGTCCTTCGTGTTCCATGGTGGTTGTCCCGAGCACCTGCACGGTGGCGTCCGGATGAGGTTGGGGCAGGAAATCGCCCGCGTAGGGAAGGCCTGTTTTTTCATCGACCATGGCCTGCTGGAAGCCGTGCTCCAAACGGTAGCTGTCCGCCTCGGTGTCGCGGGAGAAAATGATTTGGATGCGGGCCGAGCGGCGTTGCGGTGCGGCGCGGGCGCTTTCCACTTTGAGGGCCGGTGTGATGGAGCGCATGGTGGCAGTTGTGTCACTGGCGTCGGCTTCGTCAGGGGCGGGGGGGGCGGTCGGTGGGGGTTGTGGACTCGGTGCCTCCTCCACGGAGGGAATCTCCTCGAGAATGTTGTCCGTCCAACGCGGCTGGAATTCCCTGGAGGCGTTTTCGCGCTGTCCGGAAGACTTGCGCACGGCGGTCAGCACCCAGCGGGATGACGGGTCGGCGGCGGTGGACTCGTCGATTTCGAGCATGATCCACTCCGGCGCGGGCGGTTCCGCTTCCCCGGCGGTGTCAGGTTGGATATCCGGCGGCGGGGGAACCAGGTCGCCGAAAAATCCGCTCAACCAGTCGCCGAATCGCGTCATCCAACCGCGGGCTGGTTCCGGCGGGCGGTAAGTCGTCGCGACGCCGTCCCGCACGAGTTCGAGTCGTGGCTCGGACCAACCGTTTTTTTGACTACGCCACTCGATGCTGCGACCGGTTTCGCCGACGCG
Source organism: Chthoniobacterales bacterium (assembly GCA_040880825.1). Lineage (GTDB taxonomy): Bacteria > Verrucomicrobiota > Verrucomicrobiia > Chthoniobacterales > JACTMZ01 > JACTMZ01. Next base: position 4,497 of record JBBEEK010000016.1, on the reverse strand, counting down.
GATGTCTTGATTAAGAATCCACGGCTGCCGGGGCGCCGGTGGCGGCGTGATGACGGGTGAAGCTGCAGGTTTCGGAGTGGGTGACGGAAGAGGTTCCGGCGCGAGAACGGGGATCGCCACCGGATCCTGCCCTGCGAGGCGAATGGTCAACACGTTGGGCGCCGGGGTATCGCGGGGAAGGTCCAGACGCAGGGTGACGGTCTCCTTCGTATCGGGCGGCACGACGAATTCCCGCGCGTCGAGGCCGCGTCCGTTATCCATAATCACGCCTGGGACCGGGTCGAAGTAAAAGCGCCCGGGCACGCCGCCGGTGTTGGCCACGACGACGGTGGCGGGTTGGCGTTGCGTAAAATCGAGCATTGCCGTGCGCAGGGCGAGCGCGGCAGCCACCGGAGGTGCGTGGAGGATGAGCTGTTCCTGATGAGCGGGGGTGGCGAAGGTCAGCGTCACTTCGCGGCGCTCGCCTTTGCGTTCGGCCGGGATGCCCAGGACGATGTCGCGGACGGCTTGCGCCTCGAGCGGGATGGTGGCCGGCGCGTCTACAAGATCCGGCGGATCGATGGTGAGTGTGACGTCCTGCGGCTGCGTGGCGAGGCTGCGCAGGGTCACTTGCGTTTCCCGCGCGTGGCCGTCGAGGACGAAGTCACCGGCTGGAGCGATGGCTTCGAATGGCGCGACCGACTGGCCGAGGAAGAGGATCTGCGTACCCGAAGCATCGTTGAGGCCGGGCCGGATCGGCTGGCGGCTGGCGTCCCCGGCGGCCGGTGGGGCGTAGCGGACCGTGATGTTGGTGGATTGTCCGCGGGGCAGGGAGAAAAACCCGTCACCCGCGACTTCAAAGGGCGGGCGCATGCGCAAATCACCTTCGAGCACGCCACCGCCGGCGTTGGTCAGGCCGAGCGAACGGGTCATGGCTTCGCCCGCGGCCGCGGTGAATTCGAGCGAGGACGGCGCGGCGAGGACCGGCGGACGATCCATGATGGTGATGCGCACGGTGGTGGGTGCGCTCAGTCCGCCGCCGCGCACGGCGCGGACGCGGAAGGCGAATTCGTCGGACATGCTGTCCTCGGAATTGTCATGGCTATAGACCACGGAGCCGTCAGTCGAAACCGAGACGCGATCGGGGTCCGGCTGGCCGATAGGCGAGAGGACGCCGTGGCGGGGGGCGCGTTCGATGGAGTATTCGACGGGATTGTTACCGAAGAAACCGCGCAGGGTGACCGGCACGCGGTCGCCGCGCCAGACGGAGACATTGGTGGCGGAAGCGATGGGTGGTTTGGTCAGCTGGGCCCCGACCGGACCGGCCGCGCAGACGGTGCCCAGCGCGGCGGCGAAGAGAAAACGGGTAACCCGCACGCAGGCATCAAAGCGAATGGGATTGAAAATGGCGAGTGGAACTCTACGTTGCGAGCTATGTCGCCCGCAGCCCGGTGTGTCGTCGCCATCCTGTCCGGCGCGGCCTTCACTTGGTCGGCGGCCCAGGAAATTCCCGAACTCAAGCCGCCGGCGGAGTTTCTCGTCGTGCAGGATCCCCCCAAGGTGGTGCCGCGGGTGTTGGACCGCGCGCAACCGGACAACACGCGTGTGACCGTCTCCCTCGGGCGGCAGCGCGCCTACCTTTATGTCGGGGAGGAAGTGGCCATCGACACGCCGGTGTCGACGGGCCAAGAGCGGGGTCGCACGCCGGCGGGCGAGTTCGAGATCACGGAAAAGTCCGCCACGCAGCGCTCGAATCGGCACGGGGACTTCGTCGACGCGCAGGGCAGCGTGGTGCGGTCCGGGGTGAGCACGCGTATCGACGCGGCGCCGAGCGGGACGGTGTTCCGACCGGTGCCGGTGAAATATTTCATGCGGCTGACCGCCGAAGGTCTGGCGCTCTATGCGGGGCGCCTGCCGGGGTATCCGGCGGCGGATATGGCGGTGCGATTGCCGGCGGACATCGCGCCTTTGATTTACCAGCGCGTGAAAAGGGGAACGCCGGTGACGATCGAGGAGTGAACGGCGGCGGACTCAGCGGCCGATCTGTTTGAGGGGGGCGCCGGCGAGCAGTTTTTGTTCGATGGATTCGAGCGAGACGCCTTTGGTTTCGGGCACAAAGGCGAGGAAGAAGACAATGAAGATGGCATTGAGGGCGCCGTAGAGGAGGAAGGTGTTACCCGGGCCGAGGACGTTGAGCATGGTGAGGAAAGTCATCCCGACGATGGCGTTGGCCGTCCAGTTGGTCACGGTGCTGCAGGTGATGCCGAAGTCACGGCCGGCCAGCGGGAAGATTTCCGCGCAGAGGATCCAGATGATCGGTCCGGCGCTCATGGCGAAGCCGATAATGAAGACGACGAGAGAGGCCACCGCGAGGTAGCTCATGGTGAGGTTGCCGTCGTCCGCGCCGCCGATCCCGAGGTGGAAAAAGGTGCCGAGCGAGATCATGCCGAGGCCCATGACGGTGAAGCCGGTATACATGATGGGTTTGCGTCCGAGTCGGTCGACGAAGGCGATGGCGATGAAGGTGGCGAGCACGTTGATCGTGCCGATGAGCACGGTGCCCCACATCTGCTCGGCGGTGGTGTTGAAGCCGGCTTCGTTGAGGATGCGCGGGGCGTAATACATGATGACGTTGATGCCGGTGAACTGCTGGATGACTTGCAGTCCGACGCCGAGGAAGACGGCGCGGCGGAAGTTCTTGTTGTCGCGGAAGAGGCTGAAGCCTTTCTGTTCGACCTGCAGACTGCTTTGGATCTCGTTGAGTTCGCGCTCGGCTTCGTCGTGGCTGGGCGCGAGGCGCTGCAGGACTTGGCGCGCCTGGGACAGGCGGTTTTTCAAGACCAGCCAGCGCGGGCTTTCCGGCAGGAAGAGCATGCCGAGAAACATGAGGACGGCGGGGACGGAGATGACTCCGAGCATCCAGCGCCACGGCATGGAGAGGTAGCCTTCCATAACCATTTGTCCGCGGCCGCCGGCAATGGAGCTGACCGATTCGCTCAGGTTGGTGGCGAGGGGCTTGAGGTCGGCGTAGGTGGAGAAGAAGGTGTCGCTCAAAAAGGCCAGCACGATGCCGATGGTGATCATCAGCTGATACATGGAAATGAGCGCGCCGCGCACGTTTTGCGGCGCGATTTCCGAGAGGTAGAGCGGGGCGACGAACGAGGCCATGCCGACGGCGATGCCGAGGAAGAAGCGGGCGGCAATGAGCGCGCCGGCCGAGGGGGCGAAAGCGCAGAAGATCGAGCCGACGGCAAAAATGAGCGCGCTGATGAGGATGGTGCCGCGGCGTCCGAGGCGCAGGGAAAAGAATCCGCTGATGAGCACGCCGAGGACGGCGCCCCAGAGCAGGGCGCTGACGATATTTTCGACCGTGTGGTCGTCCACGCCGAAATCTTTCTGGATGAATTCGTTCGCGCCGGAGATGACGCCGACGTCGAGGCCGAAGAGGAGTCCGGCCAGCGCGGCGGTGAGGCCGACGAAGTAGACGATGGGTTTGGTTTTGCCGGCGATGGGACGTGCGGAGGAGGAACCGGTGGGGGGGATGACGGCGGACATGGGGGGGAGAAGTGTTGAGAGTGAGGGGGGAGAGAGGGAGGGGTTAAATCCAAGTGCCGTCGGGGATCACGGCGTTTTTGGGAATGATGATGATGCCATCGCGGACGAAGTATTGGTCTCCGTCATACTCGGAGGGTTTGCCTTCGGGGCTGATCACGACGTTTTTGCCGATGCGCGCGTTTTTATCGACGATGGCGTTGTTGATCGTGGTGTGGCGTCCGATGCCGAGGGGCGGGACGCCAGGAGGCGCGGTGGTTTGGGCTTCGTAGTAGTCCGCGCCCATCATAACGACATTGTTCAGCACGGCGCCGGATTCGATGATGCTGCGGATGCCGACGACGCAGCGGTCGAGTGTGGCATCGGTGATGATGCAACCGTCGGAGACCACGGCGCGGCGGATGGTAGCGGCGTTGATCTTACTGGCGGGGAGGAAGCGCGGGCGGGAATAGACGGTGGCGCCGGAGCGGTAGAAGCTGAAGGGTGGTTTGATTTCGGCGAGGGCGAGGTTGGCCTCGAAGAACGAGCGGATCGTGCCGATGTCTTCCCAGTAACCTTGGAAGATGTGCGCTTGCACACGGCAGTCCTTGATGGCGGCGGGGATGACGTTTTTGCCGAAGTCGTCGAAGTTGTTCTCGAGGCAGCGGATGAGGACATCGCGGTTGAAGAGGTAGATGCCCATCGAGGCCTGGTAGTGTTCGCTCTCCGGGGCGAGGCCGAGTTCGGCGAGCAGCGGGGCGGGAATACGCAGGGTGTCGAGCACGGCGGGGTCGGTCGGTTTCTCGACGAACTCCGTGATGCGGCGCCGGTCGTCGGTGTGCATGATGCCGAAGCCGGGTGCATCGTGGCGGTCGACGGGAAGAGTGGCGATGGTGAGGTCGGCGCCGGAGGCGAGGTGGCCGGCCATCAGCTCGCGGAAATCCATCTGGTAAAGCTGGTCGCCGCTGAGGATGAGGAACCACTGCC
>JBBEEK010000015.1:0-8164 GCA_040880825.1 Chthoniobacterales bacterium | reverse complement strand
GGCAGCGTGCTCGATTACCTCGAGGAGACCGCCCGCGAAATCCTCCCGCCCCAAGTCGTCATCGACTACAAGGGCCAGTCGAAGGATTACCGTGAAGCCGGACGATCCATCCTCTTCGTCTTCGTCCTCGGCCTCGCCATCGTCTTCCTCGTCCTCGCCGCACAATTCGAAAGCTATGTGCACCCGTTTGTTATCATGCTCACCGTGCCCCTCGCCATCGCCGGCGGCATCTTCGGCATCTACCTCACCGGCGGCACACTCAACCTCTACAGCCAGGTCGGACTCATCGTCCTCGTCGGCCTCGCGGCCAAAAACGGCATCCTCATCGTCGAGTTCGCCAACCAGCTCCGCGACGAAGGCATGGCCTTCGAGCCCGCCCTCCTTGAAGCCGCCCGCGTCCGCCTCCGCCCCATCATCATGACCGGCATCACCACCGCCGCCGGCACCATTCCCCTCATCCTTTCCTCCGGTGCCGGGGCCGAAACCCGCTTGGTCATCGGTATTGTTGTTCTTTCCGGCGTCGTCCTGGCCACCGTCTTGACCATTTTCATCGTCCCCCTCGGCTACGACCTCTTCGCCCGCGGCACCGGCTCCCCCGGTGACGTCGCCCGCCGCCTGCGCTCGGAAGGCGCGGCCTGAAGTCGAATAGCACCCCTCCCCGCGCGATCATCCGGGCAGGAAATCGCGGAGGGACATCGCGAGCCCCCCTGCAAAAAACTTGCTCCGCCCGCCTGCGGACAGTCCATTGACCTCGTGAAGCTTCCCCGCGTGCTCCTCATCCTCGTCGTCGCCCTCGCCGGCCTCGCCACCGCCGGCTACTTCGCCGCGCGACACTTCCTCCCGCCCCTGCTCGCTTCCTGGGTTGCCGGACCGGATTTCAACCGCCTGCTCGCCCAGTCTGTCGGCCACGCCCTCAAAGTTGATGGCCAGTTCAGTGGCATCGAACTCAAACCGGAATTGACCGTCGCCACGGCGGGATTCACCAGCACAGGCTGGCCCGGCCAAGCCATCGGCGCCCTCAACGCGGGAGCGACCACCGGACGTTTCGACCCCTGGGCTATTCTTCGCGGCAAGTGGCAGGTGGACTTGATCAATATCGCCTCCGCCGAGTTCAAACTCGTCGCACCCGACAATGCGCGCAAAACGCAGGACCCGGTGATGCCACCCAAGCCTTGGTATGCCTTCCTCATGCCCTCGCAGTTTTTCTGCCCATGGATCGAGTGCCCCGACATGACCATTGAGCTGCCCATCGGGCAAACCCCCGTGCGCGGCACCGGTCTGCACCTCGGCGCCACGATGATCGGCAAAAATTTCAAATACTTCGGCAAGAACGGAACATTCCACTACCCCGGATACACCGACCTCGCTGTCGACGCCTTCGAGGTTTATGTCACGCGTGAGTTGATCGACATCGGCTACCTCTACCTCCGCGAACCCGCCTCGCCCCGCAGCAACCTCTTCCTGCAAGCCCGTCTCGGACAACACGCCGACAAAAGCATAGACGCTCGTGCGCGCATCATGTCGCTCGACCTCGCCCCTCTCCTCCCTGCCGACGTGGCTACCATCTTGTCCGGGCAGCTCGAAGGCGAACTCTCTTACCGCGTCGGCTCTTCCGGCGACCACGCCACCGGCCAAGGCTCGCTCGCGCTACGGAACGCCGTCCTCCAAGACTGGGAATACCTCGACAACCTCGCCCGCCGCTCCGGCGACTCCTCCTTCCGCACCTTCACCGCCGAACAGGCCTCGTTCGATTACACTCTCGCCGACGACGTCTTCCGCGTCACCAACCTCAATATCCGCGGCCGTGATGCCATCAACATCCGCGGCGAAGGAACGTGGGAAATGACCACCTCCGCCGCCACGGCCACCATCACCGCCGACCGCATTCCCCTCGGCGCTTACCTACCCGCCTCGCTCACCGGCAGCCTCCGCGGCGACATCGGCGGCGAAGCCTCGTGGTCATGGCAGGGCACCGACCTCGGCAACGGGCGCGGCGGCGGCACCATTGCCCTCGCCGGCGCAGAACTCTCCGGCTTCCGGTTCCAAGACTTCCTCGACCGCTTCCTCAAAACCACCGCCTACGCCGACATCCGCATCACCCAAGCCTCCGCCACTTGGAAGCAAGACAACAACGGCCTCCACCTCGAGAACATCAACGTCCTCGCCCCCGGCCAAGCCGGCCTGCGCGGGTCCGTCACCATCGACCCCGACGGATCACTCCGCGGCACCGTCCTCGCCGGGCTTCCCGCCGCCTCCCTCAAATGGCTGCCCGACGCCACCACCACGGTCTTCGGCCGGACGGACGATGGACTTCACTGGTGCAGCATCGAACTCTCGGGCACCGCCGAAAAGCCGCGCAACAACTTCGCCGCGCAGGCCCTCCGCCAGTTGGAACGGCACCCGCTCGCCCTCGCCGAACTCGCTCTACGCGGCCTGAGCTGGTGGCTGGGTGATCACCTCCGCACCACGCGCGAAGGCTGATAAGACTGCCGCTCCTCTCTTCACCATCCGGCCGTCGGCCAGCAGGATTTCACCAGGATCGTTTGCCAATTTCCGTGCAGCCCGACGCTGCTTCAATCCGCCACCACCCGCACCACCGGATGACCCCGCAGAAAATCCGCCGCCGCCAGCCGCCGCCCGCCGGCTGGTTGCAATTCGACGATCCGCAGAAGTCCGCCGCCGCCACACCCGACACGCAAGTCTCCGGACAAAGCCCCGGCCGCCGCCTCACCATCCTCCGCAACCACCCGGTGCAGTTTTACTTGGAGGCGTTTGCCGCCGGACGCTTCGAATTCCGCCGTGCAGCCCGGCCAAGGATACAGTCCGCGCACCCGCCGCTCGATCTCCGGCGCGGCAGCATGCCAATCGATACGGCCCGCACCACGATCGAGCTTCGGACTGTAAGTCGCGCGGCTCTCGTCCTGCTTGATCCGCGGGGCCTCCCCGCGGCGGATCAAAGCCAGCGCCTCGGCCAACACCACCGGTGCCATCTCGGCCAGACGGTCGTGCAACGAGCCCGCCGTCTCGTCATCCGCCAACGGACACGACCGCGGCAACAGGATGTCACCCGTGTCCAACCCCGCATCCATCCACATCACCGTGATCCCCGATGCAACGTCGCCCGCCAGCACGGCCGCATGCACCGGCGCGGCCCCGCGGTGCCGCGGCAGAAGCGAGGCGTGAAGGTTGAGCGCGCCGAGACGTGGCACGTCGAGCAGTTCTTGCGGTAAAATTTGGCCGTAAGCCATCACGACGAGCAGGTCCGGACGCAAGGCGGCGATCTCTTCCACTGCCTCCGCCGCGCGGATCCGCGAGGGTTGCAAGGGCGGTAAACCATGCGCGATCGCCTTTTCTTTGATGGCGCAGGGCGTCAGTTGCAACCCGCGCCCCGCCGGGCGGTCCGGTTGAGTCACCACGCCGACCAACTCGACCTCCGGCGCAGAGAACAACCATTCGAGGACCGGGATGCCGATGTCCCCGCTGCCCAGAAATACCACCCTCATAAACGGACCCGCCGGCCCGGCGGCGCGCCCGCCCGCCGCAACTCCCCCGCCGTCACCTCACGCTGGCCGACCGAGTCCGCACACCCCGTGCAAAGATAATCGTAGATCTCCTTGTCCGGCAGCACGAGCAGGAGCCGTTCGCGCACCGGCATGGCTTGTCCGCAGCGGCGACAGAACAGGCTGCTGGCACGCAGGCTCTCGAACTGACCGCTCATGTCACCGGACTGAAACCCTCCTCGCCGAAATGATTGCGGCGGTCCTGCACGAGGATGTTCACGATGGCTCCCAGCACATCGACCGGGGATTGCGTGGCGTCGATGTGCTTGGTCAGAGCCTCGCCGTAGTACTCGAGCAGTGGACGTGACTCATGCTCGTAGGTCTCGAGACGATGCTTGATCACTTCTTCGTTGGCGTCGTCGAAACGGTTGTCGCGCAGGGCGCGACGCTTGAGTCGCTCGACCAGCTTGGAGCGGTCCGGACAGGCCAAATGGAAAACCCGGCGCACCCGCACGATCTCTTCCAGCATCTGGGCCTGATGGACATTGCGCGGGATGCCGTCGAGCACGAGGAAGTCGTGATCCGGATGGAAGGCGTGCGACTCCACACTCTGGTCGATGCGGATTTTCCAAAGCTGCACCGTGATCTCGTCCGGCACCAACTCGCCGCGGCTGGAATATTCGAGAAATTGCCGTCCCAGCGGCGTCCGCAAGTCGAGGGCGCGGAAAACATCCCCGCAGGCACAGTGGAAATAACCCGGCACCGTGCCCAGAGCACGCCCCTGCGTGCCTTTGCCGCTACCGGGGGCGCCGAAAATCAGGTAGGTTTGGTATTTGCTCATATGGGAAGACGGTTGAACTCGCTGCGCAGTCTAGACCACCGCGGAGAAATGACAACGCGATGCTCGCCGCCCCCTTCCTTGACACCCCCCGCCACGGGCCGTAAGCATGGTTTTTTCCCTGTTTGAACCGTGCACACCGACGACCAAGTCCTTGAAGTTTTGCTGGACCAGTTCCGCGTCACAAAAAAACAGGTCGACGAGGCCCGCGAGCAGCATCCGGGCGCACCCATCTTGGACTCCCTCCTGGAGGACGGCGCAGTCCAGCAGCGCGACATCCACGAGGCCGTGGCGCACTTCCACGGGCTGACCTACGCGGATCTCGGGGATCCCGAAGCGGTGGAAAAAATCCGCCAATTGCACACCTCGATCCCCGGCGAGGTGGCCCGCCGCCACCGCATTCTCCCGCTCCAGCAGAGCGACCATGGCCTGCAGGTCGCCATCGGCGACCCGATGAACTTCGAGGCCTTCGACACCGTCCCCTTCCTGCTCAAGACCGAAGTCGAATTCCTCTACGCCGATCCGGAACGCGTCGAAACCTTGCTCGCCGACATCTACCCGCGCCAGGAAGGCCTCCTCGCTGCCGGCACCGAGGAAGAGGCGGGCGGCGTTACCGCGGAGGACGATGCCGCCGTTATCCAGCTCGTCCAAGACTTCCTGACCAAAGCCCAAGAGATGCGCGCCAGCGACATCCACCTTGAACCGGTCGATGCAGGATTCCGCATCCGCTTCCGCATTGATGGCGAGTTGGAGCAATACAAATTGCTCCCTCAGAGCCTCCAAAGCGCCATCATCAGCCGTCTCAAAATCATGACCGAGACGATGAGCATCGATGAGAAACGCGTCCCGCAGGACGGACGCATCCAATGCCTGGTCAAAGGCAAGGACCTCGACCTGCGCGTCTCGACCATCCCCACCTCGCAAGGCGAATCCATCGTCATGCGTCTCCTCGACCAATCGACCCTCTCCATCACGCTGCCCGACCTCGGCTTCATGAGCGACGACCAGGAATACTTCCGCGGCCTCATCAAAATGGCCGACGGCATCATCCTCGTCACCGGCCCGACCGGATCCGGCAAAACCACCACGCTTTACGCCTGCCTCTCCGAGATCAATAACGAGGACCGCAAGATCATCACCGTCGAGGACCCCATCGAATACGTCATGCCCGGCGTCAACCAAGTCCACGTCAAAGCCGACATCGGCATGACCTTCGCCCGTGCCCTCCGCTCGATCCTGCGTCAGGCGCCCAACGTTATCATGATCGGTGAGATCCGCGATCTCGAGACGGCCGGTATCGCCATCAATGCTTCCCTCACCGGCCACCTCGTTCTCTCCACCCTCCACACCAACGATGCCCCCAGCGCCATCGCCCGCCTCATCGACATCGGCGTCAAACCATTCCTCGTCTCCAGCGCCGTCCGCGCCGTCATGGCCCAGCGCCTCTGCCGCAAACTCTGCACCTGCAAGGAGCCGGCCCAACTGACCGAGGATGAGATGACCGCCCTGCACGTCGACCCCGAGCAACTGGCCGAGGCCAGCATCTATAAACCCAAGGGCTGCGAACGCTGCCGCTTCACCGGCTACCGCGGCCGGCTTGGCATCTTCGAGATCTTCAGGATTGATGACGAAATGCGCCAGATGATCAACCGCATGGGCGACACCGAGGACCGCTCCGAGCAGATCAGCACCGTTCAACTCCGCAAACGCGCCCGCGAGCAGGGCATGCGCACCCTGCGCGAGGACGGATTCCAGAAAGTTTTTGCCGGACTCACCACCTTCGACGAAGTGCTGGCCGTGACCATGGGGGATGTCGACTGAAATGGACCCGCACCTTGTCATCACCACCCTCGTCGACCAGGGCGTCCTGCCCGCCGACCAGTCCGACGCCCTCTTGCAGGGCGCGATCGAAAGCGGACGCGCGCCGGAGGAATTCCTCATCGAAGAGGGCCACGTCGACGAACACACCTTCTACCAGACCATCGCCAACTCCGTCGGCGCCAACTACGTCGATCTCTCCGACTTTGAACTCGAGGAGAGCCTGCGCGATAAAATCCCCGTCGGCCTGGCCCGCTTGCACCGCGCTCTGCCCGTCGCCGAAATCGACGGCACCCTCTATGTCGCCCTGGCCGATCCGCTCGACACAGAACGCGTTTCCGAACTGCGCTTCGCACTGAGCCAACCCCTGCAGGTCAGCGTCGCCCCGGTCGGCCGCATCGAGGAACTCATCGCGCTCTATTACGAGTCGGTCGACTACGCATCCGAGGGATTCTCCGCCCTGACCCAAAAAGAACTCCGCGCCAAACTCAGCGAGGCCGGCACCGCCGTTTCCGCCGGCAATCTCAGCGACGAAGAGCGGGCACAATACGTCACCCAGATCATCGACAACCTCATCGACATCGGCATCAAGGCGAAGGCCAGCGACATCCACTTCGAGCCGTTCGAGGAATTCATGGACGTGCGCATGCGGGTCGACGGCACCCTGCGCTCCCTCCTGACCAAGAGCGACCGCCTGGCCTACCGCGCGATCAAAAACGAGCTCATCTCGCGGGTCAAAATCCTCTCCAACCTCAATATCGCCGAAAGCCGGCTGCCGCAGGACGGACGCATCCAGCGTAGCGTTATACGCGAAGGCAAGCCCTTCGGCATCGACCTGCGCGTCTCGACGCTGCCCACCCAGTTCGGCGAAAGCGTCGTGCTCCGTATCCTCGACCGCTCCGCCGTGCAGCTCGACCTCGACAAACTGGGCGTCCCCGAGCGCGTCAAGAAAACCCTGCGCGAGATGATCCAATTGCCCAACGGCATCATCATCGTCACCGGCCCGACCGGCTCCGGAAAAACGACCACCCTCTACGCCTGCTTGCGCGAGATCAACGAGCCCAATGCCAAACTCCTCACCGCCGAGGACCCCGTCGAATACGACATCGACGGCATCATGCAGGTTCCCGTCAGCGAGGCCATCGGCCTCGATTTCGCCCGTTGTCTGCGCGCCTTCCTGCGCCAAGACCCCGACCGCATCCTCGTCGGCGAGACGCGCGACCTCGAGACCGCGCAGATCGCCATCCAAGCCTCCCTCACCGGCCACCTTGTTTTCACCTCGCTGCACACCAACGACTCGACCGGCGCCATCACCCGCCTCATCGACATGGGCGTCGAACCCTTCCTCATTTCCGCCTCGCTCGAACTCATCGTGGCCCAGCGTCTCGTCCGGCGCATCTGCCCGAAATGCACGGAACCTTACGAGCCCACGGAGGATGAGCTTTTACTACTCGGCCTTTCCCCCCACGAGGTTGGCGACAAGAAATTCTTCAAGGGCCGCGGCTGCGACGACTGCAACGACACCGGCTACAAGGGCCGCAAAGGCATCTTCGAGACCCTGCGCATCGGCGACACCCTGCGCGAAATGATCAACCAGCGCGCCCCCGGGGTTGTCCTCCGCCAGAAAGCCATCGAACTCGGCATGCGCACCCTGCGCGAAGAAGGCCTCCAAGCCATCTTCGACGGCGAAACCAGCGTCGAGGAAATCCTCAAATACACCTGAGGCCTCCCGCGAGATTCGTCTCCCCGCAAGGGCCCGCTGACCCGGCGGAACGCGAGAGCCGTGTCGCTTTTTGTGCAGCCGCTTCCATCGATTCGTCGGCAGAGGCGCCGACGCTGCAGCAGATGGAGCGGCGCCGTCCCCGGCGCCGAAGACAAACGGGGCCACCGCATTTCCCGAAACGCTCTACTCCCTCAAACCCTCCGCCACCTCGCGCGCAAAGTAAGTCAAAATCATCTCCGCCCCCGCCCGCTTGATCGCCAACAACGCCTCATCCCGGCACGGCGC
>JBBEEK010000014.1:0-1425 GCA_040880825.1 Chthoniobacterales bacterium | reverse complement strand
TCTTGGGCGTCACCTCGACGTATTCGTCGCGCGCGATGTATTCGATCGAGCGCTCAAGCGTCATCTGGACTGGCGGGGCCAAGGAGATGCCCTTGCCATCGCCCTGACTGCGCATGTTGGTCAACTTCTTCGCCTTGCACGGATTGACTGGCAAATCGTCGGGACGCGCGTTCTCGCCGACAATCATTCCCTCGTAGATTTCTTCCTGCGGCCCGATGAAAAGGCGTCCGCGTTCCTGGATGGTGTCGAGCGCGTAAGCCATGCTCGTGCCGCCCTCCATGGAAATGAGCACGCCCTTGCCGCGGCTGGGGATATCACCTTTGTGCGGCCCGTATTCCTTGAAAAGATGACTCATCGTGCCGAGGCCCTTGGTCGCATTGACCAGGTCCGTCTCCAACCCGATGAGGCCGCGGGTCGGGATGGTCGCCTGCACCAGCACGCTGTGCGGATGGTGCTCCATGTTCGAGATGTCGGCTTTGCGCGTGGCCAAAGACTGCAAAATGTCGCCCAGATTCTCCGGCGGCACATCGACGTAGAGCGTCTCCATCGGCTCGAGCAAGGAGCCATCGTCGGCACGTTGGAAAATCACTTCGGGACGCGAGACGAGAAGTTCGAACCCCTCGCGGCGCATCTGCTCGACCAGGATGGCGATCTGCATTTCGCCGCGGGCCTTGACCTCGAACTGTCCGGCCGCATCGGTCTCGGAAAACTGCAACGAGACATTGGTGCGCGTTTCCCGGACCAGACGGTCCTTGATCTGGCGCGCGGTGAGCAACTTGCCCTCGCGCCCTGCGAGGGGGGAGTCATTCACGCAAATACCCATGCTGATGGTCGGCGGATCAATCTTCATGAAGGGCAGCGCCGCGCGCTCCTCGCTATCGACCAACGTCTCACCGATGAAAACATCTTCGAAGCCGGCCAGACCGATGATGTCGCCTTCGGAAGCTGATTCGATCTTCATCTTCTCCAAGCCTTGGTGACCGAAGATGGCCGTGACATTGCCGCGCTCCTTGCGCCCGTCGGCATGAATACAAACGATGCTCTGGCCAACCTTAACCGCGCCGCTGATGACGCGCCCGTAAGCGATCCGGCCGAGGTAATCGCTGTAGTCGAGGTTCGACACGAGCATCTGGAAATAACCCGCGTCCGATTTCTTCGGCGCCGGAATGTGCCACGCGATGGCCTCGTAAAGCGGCACCATCGAATCGCTCGGATCGACCAACTCCCGCTTGGCAAAACCCGCCTTGGCGCTGGCGTAAATGTGCGGGAAGTCGAGCTGCTCATCCGTCGCGTTCAGCTCGAGAAAAAGCTCGAAGACCATATCGAGGACCTTGTGCGGGCGGGCGTTCTCGCGGTCGATCTTGTTGATGACCACGACCGGCTTGAGGCCGTTCTCCATCGCTTTGCGCAGCACGAATTTTGTCT
>JBBEEK010000013.1:6635-8381 GCA_040880825.1 Chthoniobacterales bacterium | reverse complement strand
TATGACGTCTCCTCCGAAGCCCCGCTCGGTCAGGCCACCCTCTTCCGCGACACCTTCACCGCGGCTGGCGGCGAAATCGTCGCCTTCGAAACCTTCACCACCGGCGACAAAGATTTCTCCGCCCAGTTGACCAATATCCGCGAGGCCAACCCGGATGTCATTTTCCTCCCCACCTACTACAACGACGTCCCGCTCATCGCCCAGCAGGCCCGCCGCCTCGGCATCACCGCGAAATTCATCGGCAGCGACGCTTGGAGTTCGCCCGAGATCATCAAGCTCGGCGGGGCCGACGTGGATGGCTCGTATTTCTGCAACCACTTCTCGACCCAGATCGCGACCGACGAGGCCAAGAAATTCATCACCGACTACACCGCGAAATACGGGCAGGCTCCCGACGATGTGGCCGCGCTCACCTATGATGCGTGCGGCCTCGTCACCGAGGCGCTCAAGGCGGGTGGTAAGAACGACCGCGAGGCCCTGCGCGAAGCTTTCGCCAAGATCCGCGAATACAAAGGCGTCACCGGAACATTCCGTTTCGAGCCCGGTTCCGGCGATCCGATCAAGAGCGCCGTGGTCCTGCAGATCAAAGACGGCGCCTTCCAGTGGGTGACCAACGCCCAACCCTGACCGCCTGACGCGCGCGCATGGACTACTTTGCGCAGCAGGCGATCAACGCGATACAACTCGGCTCGATCTACGCGCTGATCGCGCTGGGCTACAGCATGGTCTACGGCGTGCTGGTCATGATCAACTTCGCCCACGGCGACGTCTTCATGGTCAGTTCATTCTTCTGTTTTCTCCTTCTCCTGTTGCTGCCCGTCCCCTTTGTCGCGGCGCTGATCATCGTCATGCTGGCCACCGCCATCCTCGGCGTGGCGCTTGAACGGTTGGCTTACCGCCCGCTACGCAACGCCCCGCGCGTCTCCGCCATCATCACTGCGCTCGGTTGCGGCCTCATCATCCAGAACACCACCCTCAGTCTCAGCCCCTACTCGCAACGGATGCCGGAACTTTTCGTGCCGGTCACCTGGAACTTCGGCGGCGTCACCATTTCTTCCCTGCAACTGCTCATCATCGGCGTCTCGGTCGGGCTGATGATCGCCCTCGACTTTTTCATCCGTCGGACGCGTTACGGCATGGCCATGCGCGCCATCGCGCAGGACCGCATCACCGTCCCGCTCATGGGCATCCCGGTCAACACGATGATCGCCATGACCTTCGCCATCGGCGCCGCGCTGGGTGGCGCGGCCGGTGTGCTCTACGCCTCGGCCTACCCGGTGATCAGCGCCACGATGGGCGTGCTCGTCGGTTGGAAAGCGTTTGTCGCCGCGGTCATCGGCGGCATCGGCAGCGTGCGCGGTGCGGTTCTCGGCGCTTACGTGCTCGGCGCGGTCGAGGTCTTCACCGTCACCGTTCTCCCCTCGACCTACCGCGACCTCGTCGTTTATTCGCTCCTGCTCGTCATTCTTATCTTCAAACCCTACGGACTCCTCGGGCGTCCCGCCGTGCAGAAAGTATGATCCGGTGGTTCCAACAACCTCCGCCCCGCGGCGTGTTGCTCACCCTGCTCGCCGCCGGTCTGGCCGCTTGTTTTGTCATCGAGCAGTTCGGTCTGGTCGATGACTACGTGCGCTTCGTTCTGATCACGCTCGGGATCAACATCATCCTTTGCGTCAGCCTCAACCTGGTCAACGGCTGGATGGGCGAGTTTTCTGTCGGTCACGCCGGCTTCATGGCCCTCGGCGC
>JBBEEK010000013.1:0-6535 GCA_040880825.1 Chthoniobacterales bacterium | reverse complement strand
ACGGCTGGATGGGCGAGTTTTCTGTCGGTCACGCCGGCTTCATGGCCCTCGGCGCTTACCTCTCGGCCTGCGTCTCGGTCAAATGGCTCGCCTGGGGCGACCCGCTTTGGATGTTCCCGCTCGCGGTCATCGGCGGCGGACTGATGGCCGGCGCCGTCGGATTCCTTCTCGGCTTGCTCTCGTTCAAAACCCGCGGCGACTACCTCGCCATCATCACCCTGGCCTTCCTCATGATCGTGAAGTCCGGGCTGGAAAATATCCCGTATGTTGGCGGCGCGCGCGGATTCCTCGGCATCGGCAACCACACCACGCTGCTCTGGACCGCCATCTGGACCGTTCTCACGCTCTGGGCCATCCGCAACCTTGTCTATTCGCGGTTCGGTCGCGGCATCGTCGCGGTGCGCGAAGACGAAATCGCCGCCAATGCCATGGGTGTCGACACCCGCAAAGCCAAACTCGCCGCCTTTGTCGTTTCCTCCTTCTTCGGTGGCGTGGCCGGTGCGCTCTTCGCCCACCAACTCCAATTCATCAACCCCGGCGTCTTCGACATCGTCAAATCCACCGAGATCCTCGTCATGGTTTACCTCGGCGGCGTCGGCTCGCTGGCCGGATCCATCCTCGGTGCGACCGCCTTCACCTTCCTCTCGCAGGCGCTGCAACCGCTCGGCACCTGGCGCATGGTCATTCTGCCGCTCCTCCTCGTTCTCCTCATGATCTTCCGTCCCCGCGGCATCATGGGCATGCGTGAGTTCCCCTGGTTTGTTCCGCGTCGCGAATTCCCCGCCAAGGAGGACAAAAAATGAAACCCTTGCTCGAGGTTCGCAACGTGACCATGCGCTTTGGCGGCTTGGTTGCCGTGTCGGATCTTTCGCTCGAAGTCACCCCGGGCCACGCCCACGGGATCATCGGTCCGAACGGCGCGGGCAAAACAACCGCGTTCAATATCATCACCGGGCTTTACGCCCCGACCACGGGTGATGTCCTTTTCCGCGGCGAATCCATCGCCGGACAACGACCCAGCGCCATCGCCCGCCGCGGCATCGCCCGCACCTTCCAGAATATCCGCCTCTTCCGCGATCTCACCGTGCTCGACAATGTCCGCGTCGCCTACGACGCCCATGCCCGCTACTCGTGGCCCGGCGCGATGATCCAACTTCCTTCGGCCCGCCGCGCGGAAAAAGAAACCATCACCCGTTGTCTGGATATGCTGGAAAAATTCGGCCTCGGCGATGCCGCGCACGAACGGGCCGGCGATCTTTCCTACGGCTCGCAGCGCCGCTTGGAGATCGCCCGCGCCATGGCGCTGCAGCCCGCACTCCTCCTCCTCGACGAGCCCGCCGCCGGGATGAACTCCGCCGAGACCCTCAAGCTGGTCGAATTCCTCGGTTGGCTGCGCGACCATTTCTCCGTGACCATGCTTCTCATCGAGCACCACATGCAGTTGGTTATGACATTCTGCGACCTCATCACCGTGCTCGACTTCGGCAAAACCATCGCCGAAGGCACGGCGGCCGAAGTGCGCCGCAACCCTGCAGTGATCGAAGCCTACCTCGGACCGGAGGAAAGCCATGAGTGATCCCATGCTCCGGGTGGAAAATCTCGTGGTGCGCTACGGCGACATCCGCGCGGTCAAAGACATCAGCTTCCACGTGCAGCAGGGCGAAATCCTCGCCTTGGTCGGGGCCAATGGCGCCGGCAAGACCACCGCCCTGCGCGCCATCTCCGGCATGCTGCCCTTCGAGGGTTCGGTCATTCTCGAGGGACGCGATGTGCGCGGGATGACCCCCGACCGCATCCTCCGCCTCGGACTCTCCCACGTGCCGGAAGGACGCGGCATTTTCGGCGGACTCACCGTGATGGAAAATCTGCAACTCGGCGCCTGGATCCGGCGCGACAAAGCCGGCCGCGCGCGCGACCTCGAGATGGTCATGGATATTTTCCCTCGCCTGCGCGAACGCGTGGCGCAACTCGCCGGCACCTTGAGCGGGGGAGAGCAGCAAATGCTCGCCCTGGCCCGCGCGCGGATGAGCGACGCCAAAATTCTCATCCTCGATGAACCCTCCATGGGACTGGCCCCGAAACTCGTGCAGGAAGTATTCGCCGTCCTGCGGCAGCTCAACGAACGCGGAGTGACCATCCTCCTTGTCGAACAAAACGCCAACATGGCCCTGCGCCTGGCCCACCGCGCCTGCCTCCTCGAAACCGGCAACCTCGTGCTGGAAGGGCCGGCGTCCGAGTTGCTCAGCAACCCCCGCGTGCGCGAAGCCTACCTCGGGGCGGCCTGAGTTTTTAACAGAAGGTCACGAAGGTAACGAAGGGGTTACGGAGACTGGTTGGCGCCGGATAGAACGAGGCGATGGATGCCTTGCTTGAGAAGGGGTTCATGGAAGTTCATTAGCAACCCGACAGGAACATCCAAGAGCTTCATGTAGCTGAGGAGTTGCGCTTTGTTCACTGGATGAAGCGTTTCTACAGTCTTCAATTCAACGAGCAAGCAACCCTCGATCAGCAAGTCACAGCGCAGATTGTCCTCGAAGACGAGTCCCTTGTATTCGACCGAAACAGCCATCTGCTTGGTCGCGCGGATGCCGCGTAACTCCCGTTCCCGTTTCAGGCACCTCTCGTAAACCGATTCAATCAGTCCGGGCCCCATGATCCGATGCACCTCGATAGCCGCCCCGATCACTTCTCTGCTCAGCGCATCGGCCTTGGCGTAGAGAACATGCATTTCCGAACCCTTTGTTTCCTTCGTTACCTTCTGTTCAAAAAATCCAAATGCTCCACCACCACCCTTTTCCCGAGCCGCGTCAAAACATCCCAAGTGATCGTCCCGGCCCACGCGGCCAATTCACCGACCATTATTTCCTCATCTCCCTGTTTCCCAAAGAGCACAACTTCCTCGCCTGGGGCGACATCGCGCGGCAACCCGCTCACATCGACCATGAGCTGATCCATCGTGATGCGGCCAAGAATAGGGCAGCGTTTCCCGCGGATTAGCACCTGCGCACCTTGGTTCGAAACCTGCCGCGGATAGCCATCGGCATAACCCATGGCCAGTGTGGCGATGCGCATGGGTTTCGACGTGACGAAGTCGCGTCCGTAGCTGATCCCGCGACCGGGACCGACATCTCGCACCAAGGTGATGCGTGTTTTCAATGTCATCGCCGGCTGGAGCAACTTCTGGAACGCGCGGAGGGGAGAGATGCCGTAAAGCGCGAGCCCGGGCCGCACGCGGTCGGCGGCGTATTGCGGACGCTCGAGCGAGGCGGCGCTGTTCAAGGCATGGAATTTGGCGGCCGGAAGAATCGGGCGCACTTGCGCGACGAGCCGGTCCCACGATTCCAGCTCGGCCGTGGTGAATACCGCATCGCTGTCGGCCACCGGAAGATGCGTCGAGACGCTTTCCACTTCGATGCCCTCGAGCACGGCAATTTCTTTGGCCACAGCCACGGCGTCGTCCTGCCACACGCCGATGCGTCCCATGCCGGTGTCGATGCAAAGATGAATGCGCGCAGGTTTCCTGTTCGCTAAGTGTGCGTAGGCCTTGGCTTCGGACGCGCTCGAAACAACCGGAATAAAGTTCTCCCTCACCACCGTCTCGCGTTCGCCCGGCAGGCACGGGCTGAGAATCAAAATATCTTTGTCCGGCACCGCGGCCCGCACCGCGCGCGCTTCGCCGAGCGTGGCCACGCCGAATTGCTCGGCGAACGGGGCGAAAGTTTTTGCCACATCGGGTCCGCCGTGGCCGTAGCCGTCGGCTTTGACCACGGCGATGAGACCGGGTTTGGCGCCGACCGTCTTCCGCACGGTGGCCGCATTGTGGCGCAGGGCGCCGTGGTCGATCTCGGCGCGGATACGCCAGGACTCGCCGTCGGGGCTCACGGATTCTTTGATGATCCCTCGAGCATCTTGGGATCAAGCTGCAGCATTTGCAGCATGCCTTCGCCACTGCTGATGCGGGGCAACATGCCATCCCAGCGTTCGATACTGCGCAGACGCAGCACTTCGGGGCGTCCGCTGAGCGCTTCGGCTTCGCGCGTGATCGCTTCGGCGCGGGCGATAGATTCCGCTTCGATGGTGAAGGCCTGGGCTTCGGCCGCGAGTTTCACTTCCTCGGCGGCGGCTTCGGCCTGGGTCACGCGGCGGAGCTTTTCGTTCTTGGCCTGCAAGGCGGCCTGCTCGGCCTGCACCTTGGACTCGATCGCTTTGTTGAATTCATCGGAAAATTTGAAGTCGGTGATGGCCACGTTGGCGATGTTGAGGGCGCCTTGGACCTCCTTTTCGCCGAGGGTGGTGTTAATGAAGGCCTCAATGGCTTGCTGGATCTGTTGTTTGACCACTTCGCGCTGGGTCACCAGTTGCTCGGCGGTGAATTTCGCGGTGACCGCTTTGACCGATTCCTGGACGGCGGGATTGACGATGGTCACGGCGATCTTTTCCGGCGTGCCCACCCGTTGGAAAG
The DNA here is from genome assembly GCA_040880825.1 of Chthoniobacterales bacterium. GTDB lineage: Bacteria > Verrucomicrobiota > Verrucomicrobiia > Chthoniobacterales > JACTMZ01 > JACTMZ01. Next base: position 2,073 of record JBBEEK010000013.1, on the reverse strand, counting down.
TCAACGGGGCGAGGTCACCGTTGATCGCGTAGGTCGTGGTGACATCGGTCGTGACAATCTGCAAATCGCGCGAGGCCGCGGTGGCTTTGGCTTCGCTGGCCGTCAGGCGCGTGGTCATGGGCACGACTTCCTCGGCAAAGGGCAGCTTGAAATGGAGCCCCTCGGGCAGGGCCACGTCTTTAACCGCGCCAAAGCGTTTGACCACGCCGACGGTGCCGGCATCGACCGTGACAAAGACACCGGCTGCGGCCACGAGCAGTAGGATGACGACGATGAGAAGCGGAGCAAGTTTACCGATCAACTGCGTGGGGTCAACGGACCCGGAGATGGAATTTTTCATGGTTACGAAAGGTTGGAGGTGCGGGCGCGGCGCGCGTCGATGAACGACTTCACGCAGAGGGCGACAAAAATGAGGGAGAGGACAGCGAACACAGCCTGCACGCTGACGGCGGCGGCACGCTCGACGGTTTCACCGGAGAGCAGGGCGGGAACTTTACCCAAGCTCTTGGCCGTGCCAAAAAATCCGAGCAATCCGACCAGCGCCGCGATATGCCCGCCGTGTTTGAGGCTCTTCAATGACACCGCGCCGGCGATGACCAAGAGAAGGCCGAAGATGGATGGAATAAGGGCCGTCCATGATTGCGCGCCGGTGATCAGAAAAGCTCCGATTCCGAGGAGGACAAAGATGAAGGCGAAGATGAAGATAATGCGTGGCATGTTCATAAGGCCGCATACTATGCGTCCCCCGATGGCCTGCCAAGACCGCAGGAAGGGAGATGGCTCGAGGTCAGAAAAGGCGAAAAATATTGTAAACTGAAGCTACCAAGAGCCCACTCCATGAAGACAATCTACTATTGTGATGAAAAATTGATTCCCCGTCGTCTCACTGCGTTCGACTGCTGCTTTGTTTTGTTTGTTGATCTGCTCCGCGATGTTTTTTCCGGCCACGTCATCCGCGCAGTTGAACATGTGGTTGACCAACACCTCGAGTTACGCCGCGACCAACATTTGGATCACCGGCCCGGCGGGATTGCCTTCAGTCCCGCCGCTGGGCACGGGATTGCCGCTCGCGATGCTGGTGAGAGATGCGCCGATCTGCGTTCCGGACCGGGTGAAAGCCACCTGCTGCAAGACCGTCCCGGTGGCGTTCGTGTTGGTGAACGACTGGATTTGGAGCCGCAGTCCCCGAGCCTTCGGTATACGCTTTGCTTTCGATGGCTGGTGCCGCAGTTGCCGTCTACCGCCTGCGCCGCCGCCGTAAGTAGTTGCGTTTTCCAGCAGACCGCCCCGCCGCTGGCCCCCGTTGGCAAGCTGGTTGGAGGTATGGTAATACTTTCTTTGTGAAGCTTCTGGCCACCCTCCTCCTCGCGGGATTGGTCTCCACCGTCTCGGCGCAGGAGATGAAAACGTTCGAGAATTGTCACCAACTCCCGACTGGCTGGGCCGATGGTGACAGCTTTCCGGTCAAACTCCCCGACGGGAAAGAAATTGTCCTGCGGCTTTATTATGTCGATTGCAACGAAACGACGGCGACCACCGAAACCGATCAACGACGCGTGCGCGATCAGTCTTCCTACTTCGGGATCGACGATCACAAAGTCACCCTCGAGTTCGGTCGCCGCGCGGCGGAGGAAGTGAAAACGATGCTGGCCAAACCTTTCACCGTGCACACCGCATTCGCCACCGCCCCGGGGCGCTCGGCCAAGCCTCGCACTTACGGGTTTGTCACCCTGTCCGACGGTCGTGATCTCGGTGAGGTGCTGGTCGAGAGCGGATTGGCTCGCAGTTACGGCGTGCGTCGTGCCACTCCGGACGGCCTCAATGCCGATGCGGCTAAGGCGAAAGTCGATGATTTGGAACTCGGCGCTGCCATTGCCCGCCGCGGCATTTGGGAAAATACCGACGCCCGACGCCTCGTCGCACTGCGCGAAGCGCGCCGCGCCGAAGAGCGGGAACTGCAGGAGGCCTTCGGTCTCCGGCTTGGCGGGCCGATTGATCCAAATACCGCGACGGTGGACGAGATCATGCTCCTGCCGGGCATCGGTGAAGTTTTGGCCGAACGCATCGTCGAAG
>JBBEEK010000012.1:18545-47183 GCA_040880825.1 Chthoniobacterales bacterium | reverse complement strand
TGCGCACGACGAGGGCCGAATATTCGGGGATGATTTTGAGCAGTTCCTCGTGCGGTAGTCCCGGTTGGAAGGTGACATCGAGCAATCCGCCTTCGGCGAGGGCATCGACGCCCGTTTGCGAAATCGGATCGGAGACTAAGACTTTGGGTTTGGCCATGAGCTGACCAAACTAGCGGCGCGGGCACCCAGCGTCACGCTCACAATGGGAGCGTTTCGTATTCCGAACAGAGGTAGACGCGCAAGACTTGACCGGAAGGGGTGGTGATTTCCGCGAGCAGACGGTGGGAGGCGAAGGCCGCGGTGATGGCTTGGGGTAATTGGTCTGCCGTTTGCGGGGTGATGTAGAGCGCGGAACGCCAGACAAACGGATTGGCGCCGTCCTGTTCGGTGAAGGGATCGGGTGCCTCATCCAGCGAGGGCTCCGGAGCATCGACAAATTGGTCATAGCGGGGCCAGAGAGCGTATTGGCTGTCGGAGTAGGGCGACTCCACCACGTAAACGGGCGGATGTCCGGGGGAGGCGAAAGAAACATCGGGCAGATAGAGGGCGAGGGAGGAAGCGAGGGGAGCGTCGCGGGCGATGAGAAAGACCGGGGCGGCAGGATCCGTTGTTTGGCTGCGGCGCAGTTCGTCGATCCGGGCAGCGACTTGGCCGGTCACTACCGGCGCGGGCATGGGTTGGCGGACGATGCCGAAAGTGGTCCAGAGTGCCGAGCCGAGAAAAACGGCCGGCAGCACAAATTTCCAGCGCGGCAACCAAGCCAGCAGCGGGATCGCCAGGGCGGCGGCGGTGAGGCCGGGGGTCATGGCCGGTTGTCCGCGCAAGCTGTAATACATGGCCAGCAGAACGGCCGCAGTCGCAGGCACGGCCAGAAATTTCACCCGCGGGGCCACCCGGATGCTACGGCTGGCGCGGAACCAAGCGACCGTGAGCACGAGGAGGACGAAGGGAGTGAGTCCGGTCATGGCGGCGAAGAGACTGCCGGGAAGCAGACGCCCGTCGAGCGTGGTGGCGCTCTGCCAAGTCGCACCGATAAAATGAACCCAGCCGTGTCCGGCATTCCACGCCAAGAGCATGCCGAGCACGGCGAGTGGCGGCACAGCGGCGAGCCAGATGCCGGGCTCGAGCAAATGTCGGCGCCAGCGGTGGGAGGCGAGCAGCACCAGAACGAGGGCCGGCCAGAGGATCCAAGCTTCGTAAGCGAAGAGGAGTCCGCCTGCCACGCACAGCCCGGCGGCCAACCACCAGGCCAGCGAGGAGCGCTCCAAGGCGCGCCATGCGGCCGCGAGAAAGCCCAGGGAAAACATGGCCAGCGGCATGGCGCAGGTTGGTGCCAGGGCGGCCTCATTGAAGACGGGCAGCAAATTGAAGAGCACGGCGGCGCCGAGGGCGGCTGGCGGTCCGGCCAGAGGCACCGCCAGCGCATAGAGTAGCAAAGTGGCCCCGGCGGCGAAGAGCGGCCAAAAGAAGTTGGCTCCGAAGCCACCGCCTCCGGTGAGCAGGATACCGCCCGCCACGGCCAGAGGCGTGCCTGGAGGACCGTCGAAGTAGGCGGGGGCGGGGATTAATCCGCAGAGAGCGAGGTAGGCTTCCTCCGGCGAGAGGTCGCGTGGAGCGCCCCACATCCAGCGCACCAGCGTGAGGGCGGCGAGCAACAGCAGAAAGAGCGGGCGTGAACTCATGCGCGGCCGAGCAATCCGGGGTGCGCGGTGGCGAGGGCCGGGAAGTAACGTGGCGCCAGGCGGCGCCAGAGCCAGCAGTAAACGGCCAGCAGGCCGGCGGTGACAGCGATGGAAAAAACCGCCGACAGGAGGACATCAGACGGCCAATGCGACCCGGTGGCGATGCGGGAAAAACCGACCAATCCCGCGGGAAGGAAAAAGAGCGCGCCGCGCCACCCATAGAACGCCGCGAGCACGGTGGCGAAGCAGAACATGTTGGCGGTATGCCCGGAGGGCAGCGATTTGCCCGGCTTGGGTGGCTGATCGATTTTGGCCGGCTTGACTCGGACAGGTTGGGCGACGGCCAGCAGGCGGGGACTGACCTTGGCCAAGCTGACCGAGCGGGCCTCGGGCAGGGCGTCGATGGGACGCACGCGGCCGATGGCATCTTTGAGCGGATTGACCAGCGCTCCTTCCATGAGGGCCACAGTAAGCAGCAGGCACACCAGCATGGCGCGGGCGCGGAAGCCGCCCCGCCAGGCCAGAAGAAGGCCGGCGGCGATGAAGAAGGGCAGCCAGAAATCGAAACTCGAAAAAATCGCCATGAACAGATCGAGCCAAGGCAGTCCGTGGTCGGCGTTGATGGAGAGAAAAAGTTGGTGATCGAGAGACAACGGCATGTGTGTTAGTTTGGGGTTGATGCGCGAAGGGAGACAAGCAAGGAAGAGTCGTGAGCAGGGAGCGGGCCCTCCGGCTCGTAGAGCCTACGGGTCGGCGAGGAGCAGGGAGCGGGGAGTCTTGTTTTGGGGGATGGTGCTTGGGGTGCTCGTGGCGGCACACGCAGGCGCGGCGGAACCGGACCCGCAAGATTTGCTCGCGGTGGCGCGATTGGCCTCGACCAGCCGGGAGGCCGCGGTGCGGGGGCATCTGCGCTCGGGGGCGGAGACCGCGCCGTTCCTGTTGCAGGTCAATCGTGGCAAGCTGCGTTTCGCCTTCGACGAGCCGGAGCGGGTCTTCGAGGTGCGTCTTGGCGAGGATTCCTCGGGGGTTTTCGACCGCAAGGGGCGCCCGCTGAAGAAAGGGATGCAGGAGCCGGTGGTGGATGGGGCCGGGGTGACGGTGGAGGATTTGGCCTTGGGATTTCTTTACTGGCCGGACGCGCGTTTGATGGGCAAGGAGAACGTGCGGGGGCGCGGCACGTGGAAGATTGAACTGCGTCCGGGCAAGCGCGGGTCGGAATTCGCCGTGGTGCGGGTCTGGCTCGATCAGGCCTCCGGTGCGTTGCTGCGCATCGAGGGGTTCGACTGGCAGGGGCGGCTCTTGCGGCGTTTCGAGGTGGTGTCGGGCCAGCGGATCGACGGACAGTGGATGCTCAAGCAGATGCGCATCGAGCGGTTTTCCCCGGATAGTGCGACGCGTCCGGTTGGCCGGTCTTACCTCGAGATTCTCGGCAAGGAGGAAGTCTGAGCGGGCCGGGCGCGCATCCGTGCACCGTGCTGGCCATGCAGCGGGTCCGGCCGGAGAAAACCGCGGAGTTCCTGCGCTTGCAGGAGGAAATTTCCGCCGCGATGCGGCAATCGCCCGGATTTTTCGGGAAGGAATTGATCCGGCCCGTGCCGGGTTTGCAGGACGAGTGGGTCTCGGTTTTCCGCTTCGCTTCGACCGACGCCTTACGGCAGTGGATGGACAGCCCCGAGCGGCGGAGGATGATCGCCGGACTCGAGGCGTGTGCGGAGGGTGGAGGACGCCTGCAGATCGTGGCGGGCGACGACGAAGAGACGCCGCCGGTGGCGGTGGTGTTTTCGCACCGGGTCAGGGCGGGGCGTGAGGAGAACTTCCGGCGGTGGCGCGACGACGTTCTGTCGGAGATGAGGGCGTGGCCGGGGTTCATGGGCGCGGATGTGTCGGACCGGCGTCCGGGGGTGCAGGAGGAGTGGGTGTTGGTGGCGCGATTTGCTTCGGCGGCCAGTCTCGAGGGATGGATGGGTTCGGCGCCGCGGGCGCGGTGTGTGGCGAAGCTGGAGCCGCTCATCGAGGGCTACACGGCGCAGCCGCTGGGCAGTGGATTGGGCGGTTGGTTTAATTTCGACGACGCGGCACCGCAGCCCGCGGGCCAGCCGCCGCGCTGGAAGCAGATCCTCATGGTCACGCTCGGTCTTTATCCGACCGTCATGCTCCTCGCGCTCTTCCTAGATCCGTGGTTGGCGCGGTGGTTGCCGTTTCCGGCGCAGATGGTGGTGGCGAATCTTTTGTGCGTGAGCTTGCTGACGTGGCCGGTCATGCCTTGGTTGAACGGACGCTTTGCCGCGTGGCTTTTGCCCGGCCGGGGGCGGTCCGGGTGGGCCGAGGCGGCCGGGGTGTTCGTCATTTTCCTGCTGCTCGGTTTGTGGTTGGCGCTGTTTCTGACGGTTTGGGCGCGCAAATTTTAGATTCCAAGTTTTTCCGGCTTGCGACAGATTGCGCCTCGTGGCGAGTGACTCGATCCAGCCGGGCCCTTGGCAGCGCAACTTGTGGTATGCGGCGCTGACCGCGTTGGCGCTGGTCGCGCTGGTCGCGGTGGCGGTGGGTGCGGTCTATCTCGTGGGGCACGCCGCCGCTTTCCTGCAACCCTTGCTCATTCCGGTGGTGGCGGCGGTTATTCTGACCTATTTGCTTGGTCCGGTGGTCGACCGGTTGTGCTCGTTCGGGCTGGGGCGCACTTGGGCGGTGGTAGTTTTGTTTCTCGCCATCGGCTTGGGGTTCACGGGTATCGGCCTGTGGGTCGGGCCTGTTCTCTGGCAGCAGACCTCGCAATTCGGCCAGACCTTGCCCGAGCAGGCTTCACGGAGCCAAGAGCTGCTGCTGGCCACGCTCGAATGGGTCCGCGGCCTGCAGCAAGGCCTGCAACCGGTGGTGGGGCTCGGCGAGGAGCGGAGCGTGCGCGACGAGTTGTGGGCCTGGGCGGCGGGCTATATCCAGTCGGTGATCACCTGGTTGCAGGAACGTTTGCCCGAGATCCTCTCGGCGGTGGGCGGGTTCCTGCAGCGCAGCGCGGGGGGATTTCTTGGTGTGGCGGGGGTGGCGGTCAGCCTTTTTCTGGTGCCGCTCTTTCTTTTCTTTTTCCTCAAGGATTCCGCCAAGTTCGCGGCGGAGTGGCGTCAATACATTCCGCTACCGGCCACGCCGTTGCGTGACGAGGTAGCCTCGCTGCTCGAGGAGATCAACAGCTACTTGGTGCGGTATTTCCGCGGGCAGTTCGCTGTCAGCATCATCGACGGGGTGCTTATCGGGGCGGCGCTGCTCATCATGGGGTTGAATTTTGCGCTGCTCATCGGATTGGCGGTGGCGCTGCTGGCGCTGATTCCTTATGTGGGGCTGACCATCTGCTGGATTCCGGCGGTGCTGATCGCGGGGGCGCAGTTCGGCGACTGGACGCATCCGCTCATCGTCACGGCCATTTTCGTGGGCATGAGCAATCTCGAGAGCTTTTTCATCGCGCCGCGGGTGGTCGGGGAGTCGGTAAGTTTGCACCCTTTGACGGTGATTCTGTCGGTGCTGATCTGGAGTCTGGTGCTCGGGGTGTTGCTCGGGGCGTTGCTGGCGGTGCCGTTGACCGCGACGCTCAAAGTGCTGCTCCAGCGCTACGTTTGGCACCGGCGCGATTAGGGTGGCGCCCGGAGATCCGCTCGAGCAGTTCCTCCCAGTGCTCGCGGCCGCGGAGAATTTCGATCTCCACGCGCAGGAAAAGCATAGGCACCGACGGATCGTCGATGTCGGGGAAACGAACGGAGTCCTTCTCGGTCGTGACCAAGGCATCGAGCGAGCGGCGGTCGCACCATTCGAGGAAGCGGAGGATTTCCTTTTTGGTGAAGCGGTGGTGGTCGGCGAAGCCTTTGGTGATTTCCACGATGGCGCCGAGTTCACGGACGCCTTGCTCGAAGCTTTCGGGCCGCGCGATGCCGCTCATGGCGCCGACATGACGTCCGCGGAGGTGATCGAGCGGGAATCTTTGGCCGGTTCTGATGTCCTGCCAGTGCTGCGGTGCGTGGTTGCACTCGATGATGGAGGCGGTGCGGTTGAGTTTGCGCAGGCGGGCGAGGAGCGCCTCGTCGGGCAGGGGGCCGCTCTTGGTCACAACGATGAAAGAAGCGCGGCGGAGGTTGGCCGGCGGTTCGCGCAGGGTGCCGCGGGGCAGCAGGTGTTCGTTGCCGAAGGGCGCCTGGCGATCGACCAGCACGACGTCCAGGCGGTGACGGAGGCGTTGGTATTGCAGCCCGTCGTCAAGGAGCAGGACATCGCTGCCAAAGTGGCGCAGGGCGTGGAGCCCGCTTTTGACGCGGTCCTTATCGACGAGCACGCAAACACCCGGGAGATTTTTCGCCAGCATGTGGGGCTCGTCGCCGGCGCGGCGGGAATCGAGGAGGACGGATTTTCCGTCGGACACGATGCGCGGCGGGAAAAGATCGCGATGCTTGAACAACTTGTTGCGCAGTCGCTGGAGAAAGGGACGCGGGACGCTTTTGTAGCCGCGGCTAAGAATGGCCACGCGGCGTCCGCGCTGTTGCAATTCGCGGGCGAGCATTTCAGCCACGGGAGTTTTGCCGGTGCCGCCCACCGTGAGGTTGCCGATGCTGACGACCGGGCATCCCAATTCTTGGGCACGCAAAACGCGGCGCCGGTAAAGTCCGAGGCGCGTTTGCACGGCGCGGCGGTAAAGGCGGGAGAGGCCGCCGAGGACGAGCTTGAGGGCGTTGGCACGCCCTCCCTCGCGACGTTCGAGAATGACGTCGACCGCGTAGCGTTCGAAACGTTCGAGGATGACGCGCATGGCGGTCAGCGTCCGATGACGACGCCTCGGTTGTCCGGGCCGAGCACCATGACTTGCGCAGAAGGCAGCACGGATTGCATGGCCGCGGCCACGTCGGTGGGCCCGGCCAAGGTGATGCAAGCCACCGCCGAACCGGAGCCGCTGAGATAACCGCCGAGCGCACCCGCGTCGACTCCGGCGTCAATGGCGCGCCGCAGGTGCGGCACACCGGGCGCACGGTAGGGCTGGTGCAGGCGGTCGTCCATGGAACCGCGGAGCAACTCGTAGTCGCGGGAGGCGAAGGCTGCGGTGATCATGGTGGCGAGGGCCGTGTTGATGGCGGCATCGGCGTGGGGGATTTCGCGGGGCAACTGGACACGGGAGTGGTCGGTTTCGATCTGCTCGCCGGGGACGAGGAGAACGAAGCGGAGTTCCGGGGCGATCTCGCAACGGAAGTAGACGCTGTCCGGCCGCGCGGTGGTGAATCCGCCGAAAGCGGCGGGGGCGGCATTGTCGGGGTGTCCCTCGAGGCGGGCGCAGAGGCGGTAGAGAGCCCCGGCATCGAGCGGTCGGCCGGCGAGTTCGTTGAGGCCGTGCAGGATCCCGAGCCGCACCACGACGCTGCTGCCCAGTCCGCGTGAGCGGGGGATCTCTGCGCAGACCGACCAGGCGAAAGCAAAAGCGGACACGGCCGCGGCGTCGAAAAAACTCCGGGCGGCGGAGTCCACCATGGCGTCAGGCGCTCCCGCCGGCCCCCGGGTCACGGTCACCTGCCCGTGGAGGTCGAGCGCCACGCCGAGGCAGTCGAAGCCCGGCCCGAGGTTGGCGCTCGTGGCGGGAACACGCACGGAAATGCTCTCCATAAGATAAGAACAAGACTGGCGCAAACCGGTGAAAGTTGCATCAGAATTTCGGCAGGATGGAGAGTTTGCTTGCCGCGCGAGTGCCGTGGCGGCGAAATTGTTTCCTTCCATGAGTCTGCCTCACGAAACTCTCACTCTCGCCGCGCGTGATGCGCGGGGTCTTGCCATCGACGCCATCGCGGCTTGCAAATCCGGTCATTTGGGACTGCCGCTCGGCTGTGCCGAGATCGGAGCCGCGCTCTTCGGGGTGGCGTTACGCTACAATCCGCAGGAACCGCGCTGGCTGAACCGCGACCGCTTCGTCCTCTCGGCCGGTCACGGGAGCATGTTCCTCTACGGATGGTTGCACCTCTCGGGCTACGCGGTGTCGCTCGAGGAGATCAAAAACTTCCGTCAATTCGGCAGCATCACACCGGGGCATCCGGAGTTCATGGAAACCCCGGGGGTGGAGTGCACGACGGGTCCGCTGGGACAAGGCGTGGCCAATGCGGTCGGCCTGGCCATTTCGGGCAAGATGTCGGAGGCCCGTTTCAACACCCCGGCGCACGCTATTTTCGACTACCGGGTGGTCTGTCTGGCGGGCGATGGCTGTCTGCAGGAGGGGATCGCGAGCGAGGCTTGTGCCCTGGCCGGGCACCTGCAGTTGGACAATCTCATCCTGATCTACGACTCGAACAACGTGACCCTCGATGCCATGGCCCTCTACACGCAAAGCGAGGACACCATCGGCCGCTTCCGGGCCTACGGATGGGAAGTGCAGGAAGTCGACGGGCAGAACCTGGAGGAATTCCTGCGGGCGTATGAAAAGGCGAAGACGGCCAAGGGCAAGCCGCAAATGATCGTGGCCAAGACGCTCATCGGCAAAGGTATTCCCGAGGTCGCGGGAACGAGCAAGGCCCATGGCGAAGCGGGCGTGAAATTTGCCGAGGCCGCGCGGAAAGGGCTCGGCCTGCCGGAGGAAACGTTTCATGTCTCTCCCGAAGTTCACCAGTTTTTCGCACGTCGCACGGCGGAGTCGGAAAAAGAGTGCACGGCCTGGCACCAGCGCTACGAAGTTTGGCGGCAGGCGAACCAGGATCTGGCTGCCGAGTTGGAGTCGTCGGTGAAGAAGGACTACCCCGATCTGCTCAAGTGCATTCCGCCGTATCCGCAGGACGGGCCGGACATCGCCACGCGCAAAGCGGGTAGTGACATCCTGCAGCATGTCGCTCGGGCCATGCCTTTGCTAGTGAGCGGGAGCGCCGACCTCCACGGGTCCACGCTCAATTACATCGCGGACGGCGGGGATTTCGACGCCCGCAATCACGCCGGGCGCAACATCCGGTTCGGCATTCGCGAGCATGGCATGGCGGGTATCCTCAATGGTCTGGCCTATGACGGGATTTTCCACGCCAGCGGGGCGACATTTCTGGTTTTCAGCGATTACGCGCGCGGGGCCATCCGGATTGCGGCGCTGTCGCATTTGCCGGTTGTTTATATTTTCACCCACGACTCGGTCGGAGTCGGGGAAGACGGGCCGACGCACCAACCGGTTGAGTCGGTGGCCGCGCTGCGGGCCATGCCGAACTTGGATGTGATCCGTCCGGCCGATCCGGCCGAAACGGCGGGGGCTTTTGCCGCGGCTTTCGATCGCAAGGATGGACCGACGTTGCTCGCGCTGAGCCGTCAGGCTTTGCCCACGCTGCGCCAGATTCCGGAGGAGGAGGCACGTCAGGGCGTGCTGCGCGGCGGGTATATCGCACGACGGGAGACGGCGCCGCTCGAGCTGATTCTACTGGCCACGGGCAGCGAGCTGCATTTGGCGATGGAGGCGGCGGAAAAGCTGGGTGCGGCGGTGCGCGTTGTTTCGCTGCCTTGCTTCGAGCGTTTCGAACGGCAGACGGAGGCCTACCGTGACCTCGTGCTGCCGCCGGAGTGTTTGCGGCGTATTTCGATCGAGGCGGGGGTGACGCAGCCTTGGTATCGGTATGTGGGCATCCGCGGGCGGGCCCTCGGCATCGACCGTTTCGGGCTCAGCGCGCCGGGCGGCACGGTGATGAAGAAGCTCGGCATGAGTGTCGATGCCCTCTTGGAAGCGGGACAAGCCATGCTGGCGCGGGGATGAAGCTGCTGGTGGTCGCCGCGGTCTGGGCGCTTGGCCTGATGCATGCCATGAGAGCGGAAAATGCCATTGCGCTGGACGCCGAATTTGTGCCGCCGTGGGCGAAGGATGCGGTCTGGTATCAGATCTTCCCCGAGCGCTTCCGCAACGGCGACCCGTCGAACGACCCGACAAAGGACGAGCTGGCCGGGGCTTATCCGGACGCGCCGGAGATGCCGTGGAAATTGCACCCGTGGACCTCGGATTGGTATGAGCGGCAGGAGTGGGAGAAGTCGGACCAATGGCCGTTCCACGCGTTGTTGCAGCGGCGGCGCTACGGCGGGGATTTGCAGGGCATCATCGACCAACTCGACTACCTGCAAGGCCTTGGCATCAACGCACTTTACCTCAACCCCGTTTTCGATGCGCCCTCGCACCACAAATACGACGGGGTGAGCTATCATCACATCGACCCGAACTTCGGTCCGGATCCGCAAGGCGACCGGCGGCTGATGGCGGAAGAGGACCCCGCCGATCCATCGACGTGGGTTTGGACTTCGGCGGACAAGCTCATGCTTCAGCTGATCAAAGACGCGCACGCGCGCGGGATGCGCGTGATTTTCGACGGCGTCTTCAATCACATGGGCAATCGCAGCTGGCCGTTTCTCGATGTGGAGAAAAACCAGCAGCAATCGCGTTTTGCCGATTGGTTCACGGTCCATCAGTGGCGAGACGAAGAGAAGGGGCAGGACTTCCGCTACGAAGGTTGGTATGGGCACGACACACTCCCGGAGTTCCGCGAGGACGCGCAGGGTTTGGCGGCAGGGCCGCGGGATTACATCTTCGCGGCGACGCGGCGCTGGATGGATCCGGACGGCAACGGGGACCCGTCCGACGGCATCGACGGGTGGCGGTTGGATGTGGCTTTTTGCGTCGGCCATCCATTTTGGAAGGCGTGGCGCAAGGTGGTCAAGGGGGTCAATCCGCAGGCTTACCTGACAGCGGAGTTGTTCGATCCGATCGAGGGGCTGAAGGCTTACTTGCAGGGCGACGAGTTCGACGCGGTGATGAACTACAACTTCGCCTTCGCCTGCGCGGATTATTTCGTCGGTGAAAAAACCCGCATCAAGACCAGCGAGTTCGACCGCCGGTTGCGGGAGTTGCGCGAGGCTTTCCCGCCGGGCGTGGCCGAAGTGCAGCAGAATCTTTTCAGCAGCCATGACACCAACCGGCTCGGCTCGCATATCGTCAATCGCGACAAGGAAAGCTGGAACAACTGGGGCCAGTATTTCGAGTTTTCCAAGGCGCAGAACGGACGTTACGACACGCGGAAGCCAACCGAGGAGGAGTTGGCCGTGCAAAAGCTTTTTGCCGTTTTCCAGATGACCTACGTGGGGGCTCCGATGATTTATTATGGCGACGAGGTCGGGATGTGGGGTGCGAATGATCCCTGCTGCCGCAAGCCGATGGTGTGGGACGACCTGGTCTACGACGATGAGGTTTTCGCTATCGACGGCACCCGGCGGAAGGCGTCCGATCAGGTCGGCGTCCATCGCACTCTGCGCGAGCATTACCGTCGTTTGATCGCCCTGCGGAACGAGCTGCCCGCCCTGCGCACCGGTTCTTTCGAGACCGTGGCGGCGGACGACGATCGAGGGATTTACGGCTTCCGGAGGAAACTGGACAAGGAGGAGGTGATCGTGGTTCTGAACAACTCGTCGGAGGAGCAGGAGATCGATTTGAAGTTGGAGGGTGAGTGGAGCGACCGGCTCCACGACGGGAAAACCGGGCCCGGCCCACTTCGTCTGCCACCGCGTGGCGCGGCGGTTCTCGTTAAAAACTGATTGCCGGGGTCAGAAGAGAAACGGAATACCCTGGGCCGAGAAGGCCTTTTTCTCCTCGGCCAGATAGCGTTCGGCCAGCCGGTCGAAGCCGCCGCCGGCACGGAAGTCGGCGAAAAAGGCGTTGACCTCGGACCGCAGCGTCTCGTCCCCGAGGCGCAGGGCGACGGCCCAAGCTTCGGCCTGCAATGGCGCCAGCAGGGCGCGGGTCGTGTCCGGATGGCGGCGGGCGTTTTGAAAGACTGACATTTGATCGTAGATGAATGCGTCGGCTTTGCCCTGCACGACTTCGAGCACGCAGGCGTTTTCTTTTTCGAGGACGAGCACGCGGGCTTGCTTGAGGTTGGCGCGGGCGAAGACCTCGCCGGTGGTGCCTTGGCGGACGACCACGGTCCGTCCGGGTTCGTCGAGCGAGGCCAGGTCGTCGACCCCGGCGCTCTTGGGGACCAAAGCGGCCAGCCCCGTCGTGATGTAGGGGTCCGAGAAGGCGACGGACTTGGCACGCTCTGCGGTGGCGGTCATCGAGGAGATGATGAGATCGATCTTGCCGGAGCGCAGCGCGGGGATGAGTCCGGTGAAAGGCATGTTATCAATGACCACCGGGCGCCCCAAGTAATCGGCCAGTGCATCGGCCAGATCGACGCTCACGCCCTCCGGTCGGCCGTCGGGCGCGATGGTTTCAAAGGGCGGGTAAGAGAGGTCCATGCCGACCCGGAGGGGAGTGGGCTCGGCCGTGACGGCGGCCGAGGTCATGAGCAAAACAAGAATCCAGTGCATAAGGCGATGGGACCAGCCGCGGCGTGGAGCGTCAACCACAGCGTTTGGTCTGGCCTCGGGGGAGGAAAGCAGGTATGAAATACGGTTCTATGTTGCAAGAATTCAAAACCTTCATCGCCAAAGGCAACGCCATTGATCTCGCCGTCGGCGTGGTCATCGGCGCGGCTTTCGGAAAAATTGTCAGCTCGCTCGTCGACGACATCATCATGCCGCCGATCGGACTGCTCCTGGGCAAAGTGGACTTCAGCCAGTTGTTTGTCAGTCTCGACGGCCAAACCTATGCCACCTTAGCCGCTGCGCAAGCGGCCGGGGCTCCGACGCTCAATTACGGGAACTTCATCACTGTCGCGATCCAATTCATCATCGTTGCGTGGGCCATTTTCTTGTTGGTCAAAGGCATCAACGTCCTCAAGCGCAACGAGCAGGCGAAGCCGGCCGAGCCGACTGCGGAGGTGAAGCTGCTTGCGGAAATCCGCGACAGCCTGGCCCAGCGCTAGGCCCCGATGCCAGCGACAATTGTCACCTCGTCCTGCGCGGCGGCGACGATGGTGACGGACGCTTCCAGCAGTCCGCGCACGGTCTCCACCGCCAAGGTCGGCTCGTTGCAGTCACGGCTGAGGTGGCCGAGCACCACGTGTTGCAAGCGCGGGGTGCGGGCGCGGGCCGCCAGTTCACCGGCGGCGCGATTCGAGAGATGGCCGTGGGGGGAGAGAATCCGCTGCTTGATCGAGAACGGCCGCTTGCCGTCGGTTTGCAGCATCTGTTCGTCGTGGTTGGCCTCGACGAAAAGGCAGTCGACGCCCGTGACATGATGGACAACCGAGTGGTTGACGTGTCCGAGGTCGGTGAGGATCCCCAGGCTGGCGGAGGCGGTGCGCAGGGTGAATCCCACCGGATCGTTCGCGTCATGGGGCACGGAGAAAGCGGTCACTTCGAAGCGGCCGAGGGTAAAAGTGGATCCGCTGGCAAAGATACGCCAGTCGGCGGCCGCATTGCGTGGATCATGCCCCCGCACTTCCTCGGCGGTCAGCCGTGTCGCGTAAACCGGGCAGCGTAACGAGCGCAGGAGCACGGGCAGTCCGCCGGCGTGATCGCCGTGCTCGTGGGTGAGAAGGACGGCGTCGATCTCCCCGGGGTCGATCCCGTGGGCGGCGAGGCGCTGCAGCGTTTTGCGGGCACCGAGACCGGCATCGAGCAGGATGAGGCACCCGTCGGCGCGGACCACGGCCGTGTTGCCGTTGCTGCCGCTGCCGAGAATGACGAGTTCCACGCCGCGGAGGCTAACCCCCGCCCGCGGCCGGAGCAAACTCCGCGTGGTTTCCGGCATGGCCAAACGCGGGGCATCAGTTAGCATGCGCCGCGTGATCGAATACCACCGGTTGCTCGAACTTGTGCTGGAGAAGGGGCGTCCGCGCACCGACCGCACGGGCACGGGCACGCTCGGTGTTTTCGGGGCCCAGGCTCGTTTCGACCTGCGCGAAACTTTTCCCGTGGTCACGACGAAGAAGCTTCATCTGCGGTCGATTATTCATGAGTTGCTCTGGTTCCTGCGCGGCGAGACGAATGTGCGCTACCTGCGAGACAACGGCGTGACCATCTGGGACGAGTGGGCCGACGAGAACGGCGACCTCGGTCCCGTTTACGGGGCGCAGTGGCGAAGCTGGCGCGGGGCCGACGGCGGCATGATCGATCAGATTGCGCAGGCCGTGCGGCTCATCCGCGAGAAGCCGGACAGCCGCCGTATCGTGGTTTCGGCGTGGAATGCGGCCGAAGTGGACCGCATGGCGCTGCCGGCCTGTCATGTGCTTTTCCAGTTTCACGTGCAGGACGGGGAGCTGAGCTGCCAGCTTTACCAACGGAGTGCGGATTTGTTCCTCGGCGTGCCGTTCAACATTGCGTCGTATGCCTTGTTGACCTTGATGGTCGCGCAGGTCACGGGGTTGCGGGCCGGGGAGTTCATCCACACGTTCGGCGACTTGCATCTTTACGCGAACCATCTTGAGCAGGCTCGTGAGCAATTGACGCGGGAGCTGCGGCCCTTGCCGCGGATGAGGCTCCATCCTGGGCGGCAGCGGCTGGAGGATTTCGTCTATGAAGATTTCACCCTCGAGGGCTACGACCCGCATCCGGCCATCAAGGCGCCGGTCGCGGTATGATCGCGGTGGCGGCCATGGCCGCAAACCGGGTGATCGGCGACCAAGGGGGCATTCCGTGGCATTTGCCGGAGGACTTGCGATGGTTCAAGGAACTGACGATGGGCGGCACGCTGCTCATGGGGCGGGTCACTTTCGAGTCGATCGGCAAGCCGTTACCCGGCCGCCAGACCGTCGTGATGAGCCGGCGTGAGGGGCTTGAGATTCCCGGCGTGCGGGTCATCCGTGATTTGAGCGGTCTGGGATCGGTTCCCGTGCAGGGCGAGATTTTTGTGGTCGGCGGGGCGGAGGTTTACCGGGTGGCCTTGCCTTATTGCCGGGATCTTTATTTGACCGAGCTACGGCGCGAGGTGCCGGGCGACCGGAAGTTTCCGATGTTCGAGGAACTCTTCCGGTTTTCGGCCGTGCTGCGCGAGACGCCGGAGATGCGCATCGTGCACTACGTGAACGACGAGGTGCGGCCGGCGCCGCGCACGAGGCTCGAAGCGCCTCCTTGATCAGCGCCCCGGGGGCGGTGCGCCTTGGCTGCGATAAGAATCTTTATACCAAAGGACGCCATGGCGGCGGACGTTGGAGAGAATGGCGCGGAGGTCATTGGCCGCCTCGCGGTCATTGATGAGCATGGGGAGGGGACCGGGGCCGGTGCGGGCGCTGGAGATGAGTTTCCGCGCATCGCCGGCCACGGCCTCGAGATCCTTGGTGGCTTTGCCGATCTGCTGCCCGGCACCGGTGAAGCCTTCACTGCCCTTCTTGAGGTTGGCGAAGGTCGAGCGGAGATCGTCCAGCGACTCCTTGCTCAGGGCAGTCTCGTTGAGCCGGTCGATTGTGGTGTTGACTGTGGCCACCGCTTTGCGGATGTCCGCGAGCATTTCCGTGCTGTCCCGGGTCAGGTCTTCGAAGCTGGATTCGCGCTGGCCTTGGACGACCGATCCGGGCTCGAGCCGCTTTAGCAGGTCGGCTTTGGGGTCGACGATAACATCGACGAAACGGTTCCCCAGCAGGCCGGAGCTGCCGATGATGAACTTCGACGCCGAGGGAAGCCCGACGTCTTCGCGGATCTTGATTTCGACGGCCACGCCTTGCATGGCGGGGAGCACGCGGGGGTCTCGGCCCACGTAGCCGATGCGCGCCCCGCCGAGAAGCACGTCGGCCCCGGCGAGCAGTCCGCTGGCGTTGGGGAAGTCGACCTGCAGGTCGTAGAACTTCTGCAACCCTTGGCCGAGCCGCCCGAAGTAGACAACGAGAAAGGCGACGACGGCGAGTCCAAGCAGGACAAAAAAGCCGACGCGGGTTTCGATGCGGGAATCGCGGTTATACATGGATCAGGGTTCCTCGTGAGAGCGCCCCTCCACGAAATCACGAATCACGGGATCCGTCGAGGCGCGCAATTGGTCGCAGGTGCCGTAAAAATAGCAACGCCCCTCGTGGAGCAGGGCAACATGGTCGGCGATGGCGAAGGTGCTTTTCATATCATGGGTGACGACGATCGACGTGACCCCGAGCTTGCGCTGCAGGCGGCGGATGAGCACGTCGATGCTGTCGGCGACGATGGGATCGAGTCCGGCGGTCGGCTCGTCGTAGAGCATGCAGCGGGGTTCGACGACCAGGGCGCGGGCCAGGGCCACGCGTTTGCGCATGCCGCCGCTGAGGTTGGCCGGCATCTTGTTTTGCTGGCCGTGGAGGTCGACCATGCGCAGCGCGGTCTGGACCTTCTGCGCGATAATCTCCTCGTCGGTCTCGCCGCGCTCGCGGAGCGGGAAGGCGACGTTGTCGGCCACGTTCATGGAATCGAAGAGCGCACCGTTTTGGAAGAGCATGCCCATGCTGCGCCGGACAGGCGTCAACGCGCGCTCGTTGAGGGCGGAAACATTCTGTCCGTAGACAAAGACGGTTCCGCTGACGGGCTGAATGAGGCCGATGAGATGGCGCAGGAAGACGCTTTTGCCGCCGCCGCTGCGTCCGAGCAGGACGAGAGTTTCACCCTGGTAAACCTTGAGGCTGAAGCCGCGGAGGATTTCCTGACCGCCGAGGGTCTGGACAAGAGTGTCCACCTGAATGACCTCGCGCGGTGTGGCGTGCCCGGTCATACGCCCGCCGGGAAAAAGATGTTGAGGGTCATGGTCAGGAGGAAATTGACGATGAGGATGAAAAGCGAACCGATGACAACGGCTTCCGTGGTGGCCCGACCGACCCCGACGGCGCCTTCGCGGGCGCTGAGGCCCTGGTGGCAGCTGACAAAGACGATGACGATGCCGAAGACCATGCCCTTGATCAGCCCCATGGCCACATCGCGTCCCCCGGTGAAGTGCAGCATGTTGTGGACGTAGTAAGTTTCCGAGACCCCGAGGACCTGCGTGGTGAGCAGGTAAGCGGCGAGGATGCCGACGGCGATGCATTCGGCGACCAGCAGCGGCATGGAAACGAGCATGGCGAGGAAGCGCGGGATGACGAGGTAGTCGACGGGGTGGACGGCCAGCGCGCGCAGGGCGTCGAGTTGCTCGGTCACTTTCATCGTGCCAAGCTCGGCGGACATGGCGGCACCGACCCGCCCGGCCACCATGAGTCCGCAGAGAACCGGGCCGAGTTCGCGAAACATCGAGACGCTGACAACCGGACCGACGGCGGTGTCCATCTGCAAGCGGGCAAACTGGAAGTAGGTCTGGGTGGCAAAGACTGCGCCGGTGAAGGCGCCGGTAATGAGCACGACCAGCTGCGAGCGATAGCCGACCTCGTAGATTTGCTGGATGACCAGGCGGAACCGGACTTGACCGTGGAAAATGCCGCGGATCGTTTCCGCCGCCAGCAAGGACAAATCGCCGAGATACCGGGCGAAGGAAAAAAGAAGATCTCCGACGTAGCGGGCTGGGGCCATGAGGGAAGCCGGCTAGGGACGAATGCGCTGCGTGGCCGATTGGGAGCGGGCCGCGGAGTGGGTCTGACCGACAAAGCGCGCTTGGAGGTCGAGCTTGTTGAAGATGCTGCGGATATCCTCCAAGGACAGATCGCGGTCTTGGGTCTCGAGGAAGATGATGTCGTGCAGGGTGTCGACTTTGTAGCGCAGACCCGGGATGGCGCCCAGTTCAAGGTCGAGTCCCATCAGCTTGTCCGGGGCGCGGACGCCTGCGGCATAAATCTCCAGTTCGATCATCGACCGTTATTTTCACGGCGGCCGGGGCGGTCGGCAAGTTCCAAGTGGGCGGGGAAAGGCCGGATTGCGCTCGGCTGCCGGGAGCGCTAAACAGGCAGGTCGCGCACGCCATGCCTAAAGACACCTCTCTCAAAAAAATCCTCATCATCGGATCCGGTCCCATCGTGATCGGTCAGGGGTGCGAGTTCGACTATTCCGGGGTGCAGGCCTGCAAGGCACTGCGGGAGGAGGGCTACCAGGTGGTGTTGGTCAATTCCAACCCGGCCACGATCATGACCGACCCGGAGTTTGCCGACCGGACTTACATCGAACCGATCACCACCGAGGTCATTGCCAAAATTATCGAGCGGGAGAAGCCGGATGCGGTGCTGCCCACGCTCGGCGGGCAGACGGCGCTCAATGCGGCGATGGAATTGCATCGCAGCGGCACTTTGGAGCGGCTGGGAACGAAGCTGATCGGCGCCAAAGCGGACGCCATCGAACGCGGCGAGGACCGCCTCATTTTCAAGCAGACCATGCTGCAAATCGGGTTGGACGTGGCGCAGTCCGACGTGGCGCACACCATGGAAGAAGCCCGCACTGTGGCCGGGCAAATCGGGCGTTACCCGATCGTCATCCGTCCGGCTTACACGTTGGGCGGCAGTGGCGGCGGCATCGCTTACAACAAGGAGGAATTCGAGGAGATCGTGACGCGCGGGCTGGATCTGTCGCCGGTCAAGGAAGTGCTCATCGAAGAGTCATTGCTCGGCTGGAAGGAATTCGAGATGGAAGTGATGCGCGACCACGCCGACAACTGCGTGGTCATCTGCTCGATCGAGAATTTCGATCCGATGGGTGTGCACACCGGTGACTCGATCACGGTGGCGCCCATCCAGACGCTGACCGACAAGGAATACCAGGCGATGCGCGACGCGTCCTTCGCGGTCATCCGCGCCATCGGCGTCGAGACCGGCGGTTCCAACATCCAGTTTGCGGTCTGTCCCAAGACCGGTCGGATGGTGGTCATCGAGATGAATCCGCGGGTTTCCCGGTCGTCCGCGCTGGCGTCCAAAGCGACGGGCTTCCCCATTGCCAAGATCGCGGCCAAGCTGGCGGTCGGCTACACGCTCGACGAGTTGCGCAACGACATCACGCGCGAGACCCCGGCCAGCTTCGAGCCGACCATCGACTACTGCGTGGTCAAGGTGCCGCGTTTCACGTTCGAGAAGTTCCCGCAGGCCGATCCCGTGTTGACCACGCAAATGAAGAGCGTGGGCGAGGCTATGGCCATCGGGCGGACTTTCAAAGAGGCCATGCAGAAAGCGCTGCGGTCGCTGGAGACGGGGCGTGCGGGTTTCGGGGCGGATGGCAAGGATGCGCCGCCACGGCGGGAGGACGGGAGCTTGGATGTGGAGGAACTGGAGCACCGGATCCGCGTGCCCAAGGCGGAGCGGATTTTCAGCCTGCGCCATGCTTTGTTGGCGGGGTGGAGCGTGGAGCGCATCCACGAGTTGACGGGCATCGACCCGTGGTTCCTGCACGGACTGGCCAAAATCACCGCCGAGGAGGCGGCCTGCCCGAAGGATCTGGCGGCGGTGCCTTGGCGCCGACTGAAGCGGCACGGGTTTTCGGATCGTCAAATCGCCCACCTGACCGCGACCACCGAAGCGGAGGTGCGCAGGGCGCGGCAAGCGGCCGGGGTGGAGCCGACCTACCGGCTGGTCGATACATGCGCGGCGGAGTTCGAGGCCTACACGCCGTATTACTACTCGACCTACGGCGACGAGGACGAGACGCGGCCCGGCGACAAAAAGCGCGTGATGATCCTCGGCGGCGGACCGAACCGGATCGGGCAGGGGATCGAGTTTGATTACTGCTGCGTGCACGCGGCCTTCGCTTTCCGCGAGATGGGCTGGGAGACAGTGATGGTCAATTCCAACCCGGAGACTGTCTCGACCGACTATGACACAAGTGACAAGTTGTATTTCGAGCCATTGACCTTGGAGGATGTGCTCAATATTTACGAGCGCGAGAAGTGTGACGCGGCCATCGTGCAGTTTGGCGGGCAGACGCCGCTGAATCTGGCGGCTTCCTTGCAAGCCAACGGGGTAACAATCATCGGCACATCTCCGGCCAGCATCGAGATGGCGGAGGACCGCAAACACTTTGCGGCCATGCTCGACCGCCTCGGGCTGAAGGCAACGCAAGGCGGCACGGCGACGAACGAGGAAGAGGCCTTGGCTGTGGCCGACGAGGTCGGCTACCCGGTGCTCGTGCGGCCGTCCTTTGTTCTCGGCGGCCGCGCCATGGAGATCGTCTACACGCCGGAGGATCTGCGGCGATACATCCGCACGGCGGTGCAGGCCAGCCCGGATCGCCCTGTGCTCGTTGACCGGTTTCTCGAGGATGCCACGGAGGTCGATGTCGATTGCCTGAGCGACGGCACGGACACGGTTATTGGGGGTGTCATGGAGCATATCGAGGAGGCTGGGGTGCACAGCGGGGACAGCGCGTGCGTGATCCCCAGTTTCACGCTGTCCGAAAAAGTGCTGCACGAGTTGCGGTCCGCGGCCAAGGCGATGGCCAAGGAACTCAAAGTGTGCGGGTTGATGAATGTGCAGTTCGCGGTGAAAGACGAAACAGTCTACGTTTTGGAGGTCAACCCGCGTGCTTCGCGCACCGTGCCCTACGTCAGCAAAGCCATCGGCGTTCCGTTGGCCAAGCTGGCGGCCAAAGTCATGGCCGGTCACACCTTGAAAGAACTCGGATTCACGGAGGAAGTCGTTCCCGAGCACTACGCGGTGAAGGAAGCGGTTTTTCCTTTCATCAAGTTCCCGGGCATCGATATCACACTCGGACCCGAGATGCGTTCGACGGGGGAGGTCATGGGTTTGGATTCCGATCTGGGCATCGCTTACGCCAAGGCGCAAATGTCGGCGCAGCCGCCGTTACCGCTGACCGGCAACGTTTTCATCAGCGTCAAAGACGCCGACAAGAGCCAGGTCGTGTCCATCGCGCGGGAATTCGCCGAAGCTGGGTTCACCATCCACGCGACCAAAGGCACGTTGTCCGTCCTGCGCGAGGCGGGTGTGCCGGCGCTCTTGATCTACAAACTGAGCGAAGGCCGCCCCAACCTCCTCGACATGATCAAGAACGGCGAGGTGCAATTCATCATCAACACGCCGCACGGCAAGCTTCCGCGGCGGGATGAAGTGGCCATCCGCAGCGCCGCGGTCGCCCAACGCATCCCGATCATGACAACCCTGCGGGGTGCCCGCATGAGCGCGCGGGCTATCAAGGCGCTCAAGGCCGGGGGTTACGACGTGCGGTGTTTGCAGGAATACCAGCGCGTGGCGTGATTGGGGGCGTGCGGCCGGCGCCCTACCGGGAGGAGGGCGTTGGGTCCCAAGCACGACGGTGCAAGGCATCTGCGGCGGCGTTGATTTCCGCCTGCTTCTTGCTTTGTCCGGCCCCGCGTCCGAGTTCCAGACGCTCCCAGATAACACGGCAGACAAAGTGCTTCTGATGGTCCGGGCCGGTTTCCGCCAGCACTTCGTAGGCCGGGCTTTGGACGGAAATAGACTGCAAAAGCTCCTGCAGTTCGCCCTTGGGATTGTGCTCGCCCGGTTCGCGGGCGAGGGCCCCGAGTTCATCGCCGGTCACGCGCAGGATGAAGCGGCGCACGGTTTCAATGTCGCTGTCGAGGTAGACGGCACCGACCAGCGCCTCGAAAGAATCGGCCAGCGTGGAGGCCCGCTCGCGTCCGTGGCTGGCTTCCTCGCCGCGCCCGAGCATGAGGTAGCTGCCGAGGCCCAGCGTGGCGGCATGCTTTTTCAATCCTTCACGGGAGACGATGCGGGAGCGGAGCTTGGTCAGTTGTCCTTCGCTGAAAGCAGGAAACAGGCGGTAAAGGTGGTGGGTGATGACGAGTTGCAGAACGGCATCACCGAGAAACTCCAAGCGCTGGTTGTCGAAATGAAAAGTTTTGCGCTCGAACGAAAGGCTGGGGTGGGTGAGGGCTTCGGCGAGGAGAAGAGAATTGCGGAACTTATACCCGATGCGGCGCTCCAGCGGGTTCATGTGCGCCGCGAGGTCGGTGGGATTGAGGTCGGGCGGCGTCTTTCCCATGGCTCAGCGCAGACCGCGGAGCAGAAGCTCGGCGTTGGTCTTGGTGAGGTTGAGGTTGCGGACGAGGGTCTCCATCGCTTCGACCGCAGGGAGTTCCTGCAGTTGTTTGCGCAGGACGATGACGCGGGCCAACTCGTCCGGGTGGTAGAGATTTTCTTCGCGACGGGTGGCGGATTTGGTCACGTGGATGGCAGGGAAGACGCGCTGGTCGGCGATGGTGCGGTCGAGGTGAACCTCCATGTTGCCGGTGCCTTTGAATTCCTCGAAGATCAAATCGTCCATGCGGCTCTGGGTTTCGACCAGCGCGGTGGCCATAATGGTCAGGCTCCCGCCCTCCTCGGTGTTGCGGGCCGCGCCGAAGAAGCGTTTGGGCTTCATCAGGGCTTTGGCATCGACGCCGCCGGACATGATGCGGCCTTTGCCGGGTTGGAGGTTGTTGTAGCCGCGGGCCAGACGCGTGATGCTGTCGAGGAGGATGACGACGTCCTGGCCGAGTTCGACCAAACGTTTGGCCCGCTCGATGACGAATTCGGCCAGTTGGGTGTGGCGCTGCGGGGATTCGTCGAAGGTCGAACTGTAGATATCCGCATCGATGGAGCGACGCAGGTCGGTGACTTCCTCCGGGCGCTCGTCGACGAGCAGGAGAATGAGGCGGACATCCGGGGAAGTCGAACGGATGGCCTGCGCGATGTGCTTCAGCAAGATCGTCTTACCCGTGCGCGGCGGGGCGACGATGAGCCCGCGTTGTCCTTTGCCGAGCGGGGCGATGAGGTCAACCGCGCGGGTGCTGAGGGTCGGTTCCTTGACGGACTCGAGCATGATGCGTTCCTGGGGGAAGAGCGGGGTCAGCTTTTCGAACGGGGTGACCTCGTGCCACTCGGCGGCCGGAAGACCTTCGATGGAAAGAATGATCTCCAAGCCACAGTAGCGGTCACGCTCGGTTGGCAGCCGGAGCGTGCCTGTGATCTCGAGGCCAGTTTTGAGATGGAACTGCCGGATGAGGCTGATGGAAACGAAGAGATCGTCCGGCCCGGCGGCGAAGTTGTAGCACGGCCAGCGGAGCATGGCATGGTCGCCGAGGTCCTCGATCATGCCGCTGGCGGTGATTTCCGCGCCGGAAGCCAGCAGGAAGCGGGTCAGATCGAAAACGAGGTGGCGCTTGGTGCCGTCGGGGCGGATGCGCAGACTGTAACGTTCGAGCAGCGCCGCCAATTCGGCGTGTGAAAGCGATTGGACTGCACGCAAATCCAAGCGCACGCCGGCCACGGAAGCGGCGTCGGGCGGGAAAATGGCGCGGTCGGCGGGGGCGCTGGGCGGGGCTAGGTCCGGCATGGCTGAAGCAAAGAAAGACGCTTGAGAAGAAGGTCGGCTTGGCGGCCGAGAGCCGCCGGGGTGCCATCGTTCCAGACAACGGAGGTGGCACGGGCTATCTTTTCGCCCAGTGGGAGCTGACTGGCAAGCATGGCTTCCATGGTGGCGGGGTCCAAGCCTCGGGCCGCCAGGCGGGCCCGCTGGGTCCCGGCCGAGGCGGCCACGAGAACGGAGGCATCGAAGTGGGCTTCCGCCGAGGTCTCGAAGAGGAGGGGGATATCCGCGAGAAAGTCCCGGCCCGAAGCCAGACAATCGCCGCGCTGCTCCTGCCAGCGGGCGCGGACCAGAGGGTGCAGGATTTGCTCGAGGTCGCGGCGGGCCGCCGGGTCGTGGAAGACAACGGATCGCAGCGCCGGACGGCTCACACAGCCGTCGAGGCCGAGAACGCCCGCCCCGAAGCGTTGGACCACCGCGTCGATGGCCGGGCGGTCAGCGGAGAGCAACTCATGCACGCAAGCATCGGCATCGAAGACCACGAAGGAATGCCGCGCGGCCAGCAGTTGCCGGAAGGTTGATTTTCCGGTGGCGATACCGCCGGTGAGAGCAAGAAGCATGGCTTGAAAATTCGCCGGGTCGGCGAAGCAGAGCGCGCGGGGCGCGGAGATTACTTTTGGCGAAAACCTTTGGCTGTGACGCCGCTGGCCGGACGCGGCAACTCCGGGGGCAACCCGAGCGGCTCCACGATCTCCTCCTGATCCGAGTCATCTTCCGGCCGCAGCAACTGCCCGGCGGCATCCATGAGTCGCGCGGTGACAAAGACGATCAAGTTGCTTTTGATCTTCTGCTCGACCTCGGAGCGGAAGAGCGCGCCAGCCAGCGGGATGTCCCCAAGAATCGGCACCTTGTCGTTGATCTTTTGCACGTCCTCGCGGATCAGGCCACCGAGGGCAACCGTCTGGCCATCCCAGATGCTGACATTGGTCGTGACTTTGCGGGTGCTGAAGATGGGCTGGTTGATGACGTTTTCGGTCAAGATACGAGGGGTGGTGGCGCTGAAAATATCGATCAAGCTAAAAACGGTGAGGTCTCCAGAGGTTGTGGAGGTCAGGTTTTGCCCAAGCAGCGACTGAATGGGCACGGAAATAGGAGATCCGTAGTTAATGAATCCGTCAAAGTCGACAACCTCGGGCGAGAGATTGAGATCGATGGTGTAGCCGTCAGGACCGATTTGCGGCTCGACCTCCAAAGTTACGCCAAGGTTGCGCGTGGTAAAGTCCGTCGGGAAACTGGGTGTAACGACAGGGTCTGCACGGTTCTGCCCGCCACCACCGGCAACAATTGCTCCACCGCTGGTGCTTTGAGGAATCTGTGGCGGCTCGAATTCCTGCGGGTAGGGGAACTCGCGGCTGATGGTGATGGTTGCCTTCTGCCCGCTCTTGGTGGTTACCTTGGGAGCGGCCATCAAATCGACGCCTTTTCTTTGATTAAGCGCACGAATGACAACTTGAAACTGAGGGTTGGTGAAAACGCCGGCAATCGAGAAGATACCCGGAGTCGGGGCGCCCGCAGTTCCGACCCCCAGACTTCGAGCGAGCAAGGCATTAATGCTGTTAACTGAGAGGGCGGAATAAGGCTGGGTTCCGCTGCCAGTGCGCAATCCTTGCGTCACGGTATTGACGCCAACCGGAACGGATGTGCCAGGATAGACGAACGGGTAGGCTCGACCATCAGCACCCGTGCTGCCGCCCCCGCCATACACACCGGAGCCACCGACGGAAAACGGACCGAGCGTCCAGTCGAAGCCAAGTTCCTTGAGATTGTTTTGCGTGACTTCGACGAACTTCGCTTCGATTTCAACCTGCGTGGGTTGTTCGCCCATGGCGGCGTCGACGAGGGACTCGATCAAATCGAGGTTGGGTGCCGTGTTGCGCACGACCAATCGACTGCTACCGGGGATGAAGTTGGCACTGGCTCCGGGCGGGAATGCCACACCTTGGGACTCGAGAAAATCTCTGGCATTCTGCCGGACGGCGAGGCGGGGGCCACCCTCGTCATCGGCGGCACGACCGGCAAAAACGGTTGGGTCGGCTTCTCCGCCTGTTCCGGTGATAAAGCCTGGGGGAACCTTGAATTCCCGCTGCTCGAGAGTATCGGTCAGCTCCGAGAGCGGCACAATCGAGACAGCAAAGGGCTCCACCTTGACCTTAAGCCCAGCCAGCGTCGCCACGTAACGGAGCGCTTCATAGAGCGGCACGTTGGTCAAGTTGAGCGTAATGCGACTATCGGCCGGAGGCACGGCGCCGGGTGCGGCCGCCTCTCCGAATTCATCGGTGACAGGGGGCGCAACGGCTCCAGAGCGGGGAAGTTTGAGCACAATATTGATGCCGGAGGCACCGTCACCGGGCGCCCCCGAGGCCTCCGACGTGCGGCTCTGCTGCTGGAGGAAGGTCACGGCTTGCCGGATGGTGGCATCGCGAAAATCAATCCGGGGAATGATGATGCGGTTGAGGCGGGCGACCATCAGTTCCGTGCCGCGGCGCTCTTCCTGCCCGGCGGCCGAGTCGGTGGTCCGTGCTTCGGAAAACCGCCGTTTAGGCCGCTCCCAAGCTTTTTCCACCTGCCAGAGCATGCGGGAGCGCGTCTCGTTGTAGGCGCTGTCGTAGTAGCGCTGTTTGCCGAGTTCGACCTGCTCGAGTCCGCGGAAGGCGGTCGCATTGTATTTGTCGATCTCCAAGACCTGCTGGTAGCGCTTTTGAGCGAGGTCGTAGCGCCCGGAGTCGTATAAACCAACGGCTTCGTTGATCAGTGTTCCGACCTGCGTACGCTCGGCGGCAAGCTCGGTGGTGATGGCCTTGTTGAAATAGTCCGGCTGGTTGAGGCGATCGAGGAAAACAGCCGCCGGGCGGTAGTTCGGGTTGTAGCGGGGTTCGAGGACTTCGTTGGCGACGGCGGCGGCTTTGGCGTATTCTCCTTGGCTGACCAGATACTCGGCGTAGCGCACGGACGTCGAGCTGAACCGCGAGAGGGCGCGCGCCCGTAAACTGCGGGCGGAAGAGCCGTCGGGAAGAAGATCCACGGCTTGCTTGGCTTCATTGTAAGCAGCCTCGATATTATTGCGCTGAAGTTCCGTTTCGCTTCGCTTGAGCGCTTGTTCGGCCAGGAGAATATTCTCCTGACGACGGGTGATCTCGCGGTCGGAAAGATTTTCGATACCGCCGGTGGTGGCTTGGCCAGTGGAGCCGGCGTGGATTTGGGAAATGGCCACGAACATACATACCGCAGTGAGAGTTGAGAGAAGGCGGTTCATGGCGTCAGTAGGGCAAAGGTGGTTCGATAGGCGCACCTCCGGGAGTGCCAGTGTCCAGGGGGATATCTTCCATTGCGCCTGCCGCGAGATCCTGCTGGGCCATGGCCAGAGGTTGGCCAGCCGGGTCCATCAATGTGGCGGAAACAAAAATAATCAGGTTTCTTTTGATGTGCTGGTCGGCTTGGGATCGGAAGAGGCCACCGAGCAAGGGCACGTCACCGAGAATCGGTGTTTTGTCGGTGACTTTCTGGACGTCCTCGCGGATCAATCCTCCCAGCGCGACGGTCTGGCCATCGTAGACACTAACGGAGGTTTCGACTTTGCGTTGGCTGAAGACCGGGTAGTTGATGACGTTCGGTGTCACTTCGATGCCCTGGTTGAAGATGGGTGTGCCGTAGTTGATGAAGCCTTCGAACTCCGTGACTTCAGGCAGCAGGCGCAAGTCGATGGTGTAGTTGTCGGATCCGA
The DNA here is from genome assembly GCA_040880825.1 of Chthoniobacterales bacterium. GTDB lineage: Bacteria > Verrucomicrobiota > Verrucomicrobiia > Chthoniobacterales > JACTMZ01 > JACTMZ01. Next base: position 20,681 of record JBBEEK010000012.1, on the reverse strand, counting down.
CGGTCGGCTCGACTTCCAGACGGACACCCACGGGCTTCATGGTGAAGGTTGTCGGGGTAGCGGGCGTTACCGGTTGCACGCCAAAGCCGGTGGTTTGCGGCACCTGCGGTGGTTCATACTCGGCCGGGTAGCGGAATTCGCGGACGATTTCGATGGTGGCTGCAGATCCGCTTTTAGTGGTGACTTTAGGTGCGGACAAGACGTCGATACCTTTTTTCTGGTTGAGGGCGCGCAGCACGACTTGAAACTGGGGGTTGGTGAAGATGCCGGCCAGCGAAAGAAGGCCCGAGGCGGGGCCGGTCAGCGGGTTGCCCAGCAGCAGGGCATCCAAGGCGTTCGCCGTAATCGCGGCGCTGCCCGATCTGTTGCCTGCGGTCAGAGGGGTTTGGCCGACGGGCACGGAAGTGCCCGGATAAACAAACGGATAGTAAGGCGCACCGGCGGCGTCAGCCTGTGGTGAAATGGCGTTGAATTGGTTGCCCACGGTTCCGCCGCTGCCGTAGACGCCAGATCCACCGGGGAAGGCAAAGGCCCCGAGTAACCAGTCGAACCCGAGTTCCTTGAGATTGTTTTGAGAGACCTCGATGAACTTCGACTCGATCTCGACTTGGGAGGCGACGGCTCCGGTCGAGCTTTCGACGAGGGCGTCCACCAGATCGAGGTTTTCTTGGGTGTTGCGGACAATCAGGCGGCTGCTACTGGCGAGGAAGTTGGCGCTGGCGCCGGGCGGGAATTGGACACCTTGCGATTCGAGGAAGTCCTTGGCGCGGCTGCGAGCTGCGGTTTCGCCACCCACCCCGACATCGGTGCCCCCGCCGCCGGGCAGACTGGTGATAAAGCCCGGGGGGACGCGGTATTCCTTGGTGACGAGGGTGTCGGTCTGTTCGGTCAGCGGCACGATGAGAACGGCGTAGGGCTCGATTTTGATTTTGAGGTTGGCCAAACGGGTGATGTAGTCGAGGGCTTCGCGCAGCGGGATATTGGCGAGGTCGATGGTGATGGTTTGGGAGGAGGCGGCGGAGTCGAGTTTGAGGACGATGTTGACGCCGCGGTCGCTGGCGTCCATCGGGTCACGATCCTGCTGCGCGGAGACGTCGCGAAGGTATTCGATGGCTTCACGCACGGTGGCGTCCGTGAAATTGAGGCGGGGAATGATAATGTCGTCGAGCTTCCGGTTGACCGATTGTGTGCCGCGGGCGGTGAGGATCGGTTGCTCGAGCACGGCGGCGGGCCCGAGGTCGGCGCGTTTGACGGGAGTTTCCCACAATTTGTCGACTTCGGTAATCATCGCAGCCCGCGTGTGGTTGTAGGCGGCGTCGGCCACGCGGGTGCGGCCAAGATTGACCTGCTCCATGCCGCGGCGGGCGGCGATATTGTAACGGTCGAGGCTCAGAACTTGCTCATATTTGTCCATGGCCTTGTCGAACTGCGCCGAGTCATAAAGGCCTTGGGCATCGAGGAGTAATTTTTTGACTTCCTCGGTTTTGCTGACGAAGCCCGGGGTGATGGTTTTGTTGAAATAATCCGGGGATTCCAACCGGGCAAGGAGGCGCTGGGCGGGCTTGTAGTTGGGGTTGTATTGCGGTTCGAGGATGACTTTGACGGTGGTCTCGGCGTCCTCCCAGCGTCCTTCGGCCATGCGTTGCTCCGCCAAGCCCATGACTGCTTTGGAAAAGCCGTCGAGGGCGGTGGCCCGCAACTCACGCACGCTCGGCGCGTCGGGCAGAGCATCGACGGCGGCTTTGTATTGGGCGTAGGCAATCTCGTATTCGCGCCGCATGAGAGCTTCGGAGCCGCGCGCCATGGCTTGGGGGGCGTAATCCCGGGCGAGTTGCAAGCGCTTGGCGATCTCGAATTCTGCTTGAGCTTCGACGCCGGTGGCCGGTCCGGGCAAGTCGCTCGAGCCCGACCAGAGGGTTGGTGGGGCGCATATTACGACCCAGCTGGCGACAGCCAGACCTAGGGCAGCGAGACGGCAAACAGAAAAGGGGGTGCGGTCGGCGTGAGTCATTCGGCAGACGTTTCCATAGGGACCTCCGCGGCGGCGGCGGGGGTCCCGAAGGGCACCTCATGCTGCTCGCCCGTGTCCAAGTTTTGAATCATGGCTTTTTCCTCTGTGACGTCAATGAGTTTGTA
>JBBEEK010000012.1:0-18445 GCA_040880825.1 Chthoniobacterales bacterium | reverse complement strand
CGGGTTGGTCTTGGCCATGAACTCCTCGAGATTGGTGAAGCCGTCGCCATCGGGGTCGACGTCGGGAAGCGCGGGGTCGGTATAGTCGAGGTTGTGCTCGAGGATCCAGGCGTTGGCAATGCCGGGAAAGAGTTCGACATCGCTCTCGAGGATGTCGACGAGATTTTCGCCGCGCAGGAGGTAAACACGGCTGACGAAGAGTGAGCCCTTGCTTTCCTCCCAATTCTGTCGCTCCTCCAGCTGCGCACGGTCGGCGTTGAGTTGCACGATGCTCGGATCATCGGCGAAAGGCTGGCCGTCGGTCTGGACTGGGGTCGGAGTGAACTGCTCGCTCAAGCCGCCCGCCGCCAAGGCCAGCATCACCGCCACCGCAGCCAGAACGAGGCCGGCCAAGGCGAGGAGATATCGGTCGTAATGGGCTTTGATTTGATCCATGCGCGCTATTTGGTTTCCGCCGGGCCACCGGAGATCGCGGCCAGACGCAGATTGACGAGCAATGTCTCCTGACCGAGCACGGGTTTGATTTCGCCGGCGGTCGCTTCGTCGGCGGCGCCAGCTTTGGCCGGTGCCTCGGGCGCGGAGTTGGTCAGGCCGACGAGGCGGACAAAGACGGGCGGCTCGGTTTCCAGAAGCCGGTTGAAGGCCGCTCTCAGCGCGGTTTGGTCCGCGACGAAAGTAAGGTCGAACGGGGCGAGCACCAAATCCGGCAGGCCGCCGTCCGGTGAACCCGCGTCGCCTCCGGAGTCACGGCCGCGCCGTTCGTCTGTCGCCGGCTCCGCGGGCAATTCCACGGGGAGGGGCGCGCGTTTGATGGCCGTGATTTCGCGCACCTTGGCGTCGACCAGCAGGTCGGCCACAGCGCTGATGGAGCGCAGTTGCAAGGCCAACTGCGAGGCGGCGGCCGGAGCGGGGGGTTGCGTTTCGTAGGCTTCAAAGCCGAGGTAGAAGCCTTCGCCCAGCACCACACCGTTGGCTTCGGCACGTGCCGTGATTTCGTTGACGTGTTGCCGCAGCTGATCTTGAAAGCCTTGAGGCGTGGTGGCCGGCACCTCGACTTCGAGGTTCCGGCCGATTTCCTCGAGCATAGCCCGGGCGGAGTCCGATTCTTCGCGGCTGCGCCGCACATTCTCCTCATTGGGGAAAGGCTTGTTGTTCTGCAGGCGCTGGAGGGTGGAGGCTAGCTCCTCGAATTCCTGCGTGGCGGACTCGTAGCGGCTGTGGCTGTCGAAAAGGAAATAGCCCGAGGCCAAGACCGCGGCGCCGGTGGCGGCGGCGAGAATGCCGAGGAAGGGATTTTGTTTGAACCAGTCCATTACAGCGGGATGGGGCGCACCAGCGGGAGCACCAGTTGGTAATCGTAGGCCCACGCGTTACCGCTTTGGGTGGCCCGGAGCTTGACGGCGGCGGCTTTGTTTTCCTCGGTGATTCCGAAGATGGGGGATTGGGCCAGGGCCTCGACGAATTCATCGACCACCGCCGGGCCGTTTTCGTTTTCCAAATAAAGCCCGTCGAGGAGCAAAGCGGTTACCTGCGGAGGCGCCGCATCTTCGCCGGCGGTATCGCGGTCGCGTCGGCGGTCGGACTCGGCCTTCCAGCCGGCACCGGCCGCGCCGGGTTCGAGGGCCTGATCGCCGACCATCGGACGCAATTGCGTGATCCAAATATTGCGGGCCGGCAGGCGCGTGTTGAGTTCATTGAGCAAGGTGGCCCAAGCGGAGCGGAGCATGGGAGCGGCCGCCAGATCGGCGGCTTCCTGGATCAGTTTGCGGCGTTGTCCGGTCAGCTGGTCGAGGTCGGCCTTGAACTTGCCGAGAACCTCCGTCTGCTCTTTCGTCGTGTTATTCAGGGCGGTCACGCGGCGGGCGGCAAAGTCATAATACAATCCGGCGAGCAGCAAAGCCCCGACGAGGACCGCGGCAGCGGCCAACAAGAAAGGGCGCCGCCGGCGGCCCGCCGCGGCGGCGATGAGCGAAGGCGCCTGCAGATCGATTTCGACCGGGCAGCTGCCGGCGAGGGCGCGCAGGGCCAAGCCCGTGCACTCGCCGAGATTCTGGGCCTCGGCGGGCAAGGCGACGGCGTCGACACCCGCGGCCACGCCGACGCGGCGCAGCGGGTTGAAGAACTCGATGGGCAGGGAGAGTTTCTCGTTGAAGAACTCCAGGGTGTAGGGAAGGGAGGCGCCGCCACCGGCGAGGAAGACGCGCATCGGAGCGGAGCCGTGCTGGTTGGTGCGGTAGAAGGTGATGGAGCGGGTGATCTCGTTGTGCACGCGGGTCATCACCGTGCGGGCGATCTTGCCCATCTCCGCGGCCTCGGCGTCCTTGGCTCCCGCGTAGTTGCCGGGCGGGGGAATGAAGGCGTCGGCGCATTTCATTTCCTCCACTTCGTTGAAAGTGCGGCCCTCGAACTTTTTCTGGAGGGCCGCGCTGATGGAGCCGCCGCCGACCGGGAGGGTGCGGATGAACAGCCGGTCGCCTTCGGCAAAGATCAGGTTGGTCGCCCGGGCGCCGATATCGATGACCAGCGAACAGCCCTGCGCGTCGGGATAGTTGTAGCGGAAGGCATTGTAGAGCGCGACGGGCGAAGTCTCGATCAAGTCGGGGGTGAGTCCCGCCGAAGTGAGGGCCTCGACGGTGCTTTCCAGTTGGTCGAGTTTGGTCGCGAGGATGAGCGCGCCGAGTTTGTCCTCCTCGCTCTCGGGGAGCACTTGATAGCCCCAGGCGACGTCTTCGATCGGGTAGGGGACATTTTGCTGCGCTTCGAAATAGAGCACTTGCCCTACTTTGTCCGGCTCCACTTTGGGGATTTTGACAAAGCGGGCGAAGACTCCCTGGGATGGTATCGCGCAGGCGACGCGGCCACTTTTCCAACCGAGTTTGGCCTTGAGTTCGGCCAGCGCGATCTTGAGCTGCCCGGCGCGGCTGCCGTCGGCCGACGGATCGGCCACCAGGCCGGTGCGGGCGTAGCCGGCGAGGGTGACGGCGCCCGTTCCGGAGCGCTCGAAGACCGCCATGGTGACGGTCTGCATGCCCAGATCAAGGGCGGCAACGCGGGCCGGAGGAGTCATGAGAAGGGAAAGCCGGGATGAAGCAGGAAGAACCGCGCTACATGCCGGCCGGACGCGCCTTGATTGCCTCGTAGTAATCCCACGCCAGCGGAGCGAACGGCGTTTCGTTCTTGTTGAGGACGTAGCCGCTGACCTGTTGCAGAGTGCTCCACCATTGTCCTTTGCCTTTCCAGCTGGATTCGGCGACCAGTCGGCCCTGCTGGGTGATGGTGACGCCGACATCGACGACTCCGGCGGAGGCGCTGTTGGGCGCTTTGCCTTCGAAAAAGCGTTCCAGCGTGCGCGGGCTGACATACATGACGGAGTTGAGTCCTTTGGCCTGGGGAATGGCGACGTGGGTGACGGACCCGGTGAGCAGCGTGCCTTGCTGGTTTTCCCGGCTCTTGTTGTTGAGGAGGATGTAGTAGTTCACCGTCACCTCGTCGAGGAACTCCGGTTTTTTCAAGCGCGGTTGCCAATCGAAAGTGACCTCCACCTCAAGGAAGTCTTTGTTTTTCGAGACCTTTTTGCCCTTGGGGCCGAAGCTGTAGTTGTAGTCCGGAGTGGTCACCATGTCGGGCGTGATCTTGGAGATCCGGAATTCGGTGTTGGCTTGCTGCGCTTGGGCGAGCGACAGGCCCGCCATGAGGCAGGCGGCCGGGAGGAGGAGGGAGTGGTGGTTTTTCATCTTTCGTAGGAAGGCTTTGAATATTAAAGCAGCCGGCGGCGACTTTCGAGAAATTCCGTCAATGAGCTCCTTTCCCGAAAAGGACCACGGGGACGGTGCGCAGAAGGATGCCGAGGTCGAGGGCGAGGGACCAGTTGTCGATGTATTCGACATCAAGTTTCACCCAGTCGTCGAAGTCGCGGACCGAGCTGCGTCCGCTGATCTGCCACAAACAGGTCAGACCGGGTTTCATACTCAGGCGGCGCCGGTGCGCGGTGAGTTCGAAGTTGTCGACTTCGTAAATGGGCAGCGGCCGCGGTCCAACCAGACTCATCTGCCCGAGGAGAACGTTGAGGAGCTGCGGGAACTCGTCAAAGCTCGTCCGGCGCAGCCAGCGTCCGAGCGGTGTGATGCGCGGGTCGTTTTCGACTTTGAAGACCGGACCGCTCATCTGGTTGAAGGCCTTCAGCTCTTCCTGCTCCATCTCGGCGCCGGTGCGCATCGAGCGGAATTTATACATGGTGAAAGGCCTCCCGTGCTGCCCGGCTCGTTGCTGCTGGAAAATGACCGGGCCCGGCGACGTCAGCTTGATGACCAGCGCCATGATCAGAAGCAGGGGGGACAGCAAGATGATCCCGACCAAGGCCCCCAAACGGTCGATGGCCGATTTGACCAGCAGCGCCCAGGAGAGATCGGGCGTGACGCGGAAGACCAGCATCGGCATGGAGCCGAGCGAGTCGTAGGTCGGCCGGGCAATCGAGGCGCGGACGAAATCGGCCGCGACCCATGCCTCCACGCCTTCCGTCTCGCACGCAGCGATCGCGGGTTGCAGGTTGTCCGACTCCCTTGCGCCAAAGGCCAGCACGACGCGCCCGACGCTGTGCTGGTGCATGGCTTGGACCAGTTTCTCGACCGGTTCGGTCTCGAGGTTGATCTGCTCGATAATATTGATTTCCATCCGCTGCACCGCCGAAAGCGAGGCGACCAGCTCGCCCATCTGCCGCGGCGTGCCGGCCAGGATGATGCTTTCGCCGTGCGCCCCGCGCCGCAGTTTGCGCAGGCGGATGTCGCGGTAGACCGCCTCCCGCAGGAGCAGGCCGAGCGGAGCGAGGAGCAAAAACAGGACAAAGGCCGAGCGGCTGGGAATACTGAGTTTCAGGAAAACCACGCACGCGCCGAGGATCAGTCCGAGCCACACTCCGGCATAAGCGATCTGGCGGAGCGAGCGCGCGGGGGATTTTTCCAGCGGGTATTGGTAAAAGCCCTGCATCTCGAGCAGAAGCGGCCCGAAAAGCGCGACGACGAGGAACATCCACAAGAAGCCCTCCAGGGGCGGGATCTCCGGCAACACGTCAAAGTCGATGATCTGGTAGCGCCGCATGGCGTAGGACACATAGAGCGCCAGCGCCAAGATCGCGCCGTCGGCGATCTGGTTGAGTTGCAGCGAAACCTCTTGTTTGCGGGAAATCATCGTTCGAGGCGTCCGGCCGGCACAATTACTCATGGCGCAGCACGGATGAACCTTCTATATAAGCAAAAGTCTGCCGTGAAACTGAAGCAAAACCGAAACACGCCCCGCCGCCCGCGGGTCGTGGCCACCGTTCATAGCTTGCGGGGGCTCCGCGAGGCCGGACAGCTCCGGCGCGGAGAAGTCGACTTTTTGGAAGTGCGGCTCGACCTGCTAGCCGGTGCCGTCACGGCTTTGCGGACGGCGCTGCCGACTTGGCGGGTGCCCGTTCTGCTGACGGCTCGGCACCCGGCCGAGGGCGGGGCGAAAAAAATCACGGCGTCCCGACGGCGCGATTTGCTCCTGGAGTTCCTGCCCCAAGCGGCTGCGGTGGACATCGAATTGCGCTCGGTCGGCACCCTCGCACCCGTGCTGCGGCAGGCCCAGACACTCGGGCTGCAGCGCCTTGTCTCTTTTCACGATTTTGGCGGCACGCCGTCACTGGCCCGCCTCCGCAAAGTCGCAGCCGCCGCACGACGGGCCGGCGCCGATCTTGTCAAAATCGCCACCCAGCTGCGCAATCCGCACGACCTGGCGGTGCTGCTTGAGTTGCAGGCCTCGTTGCCGGATGTCGCTCTCGCCACGATGGGAATGGGGCCGCTCGGGCGCGTCTCGCGTCTCGCGCTCGCGGCGGCCGGTTCGCAGCTCAACTACGGTTACCTCGACCGCCCGCAGGTTCCCGGTCAATGGCCGGCGCTCGAATTGAAGCGTCGGATAGCGGAGGTCTTGCCATGAAGCAGTGGACCGAAGCTGTCCGTTCCGGTCGCCCGCTCGAAGCAGGCGACGTCACCGCGGTTACCGACGCGCTGCTCGCGGCGGAATCATCCGACGAAGATAAAGCGGACTTTCTCGAGGCGCTCCACGCCCGCGGCGAGTCGCCCGCCGAAATCATCGCGTTCGCCGAAGCGTTTCTGCGGCACGCCGAACCCTTCGAGGCGCCGCCCGATCTCGGGCCCTTGCTCGATGTCTGCGGCACCGGCGGGGACAAGTTGGGGCTTTTTAATATTTCCACCGCCGTGATGTTTGTCGCGGCGGGGGCGGGGGCCAAATTGGCCAAGCACGGCAACCGTGGTATCACCTCGCGCAGCGGCGGCGCCGATGTGCTGGAAGCTCTCGGTGTTCCGGTCGATCTCCCGTTGGAGCGCCTGCACGGCATGCTCGAGGAGGCCGGAGCGGCTTTTCTTTTCGCTCCGCGCTTTCACCCGGCCTTCAAGTCCGTCGCGCCGGCCCGCAAACTTTTGGCCAGCCGCGGCAGTGCCAGCATCTTCAACATGCTCGGACCACTCCTCAATCCGGCGCGCCCCGCACGGCAACTCACCGGCGTCTTCAGCGAAGACCTGATCACGCTTTACGCGGACGTGCTTCCGGGCTTGGGGCGGGAGCATGCGTGGATCGTTCACGGCAAGGCTGGTGATCAAGGAGTGATGGACGAAATCTCCACGCTCGGCCCGACCACCATCGCCGCGGTCCGTGAGGGTCGCACATCGCACGAAACATTGACCGCCGCCGACTGGAATGTGGCGGAGGGTGTGCTCGACGACTTGCGCGGCGGTGACGCCGTCGAAAATGCCGTCATTCTCGAGGAGATTCTGGCCGGCGAGCGACGAGGCGCGGCCCGCGACATCGTGTCGATCAACGCCGCCGCCGCCATCATCGTGGCCGGCCTCTGTGAGGACCGGGCGGAAGCCATGGAGCGTGTCGCGGAGTCCATCGATTCCGGCGCGGCCCGGCGCGTTTTAGCCGTGATGCGCCGCGTCGCCGGCGTCGCTTAGCTGCCTTCGGCGGCGGCGTTCATGATTTTGACCCAAATTGGCAACGCCAGTGTCGCGCCGTAGCCGCGGTCGACGATGCGCTTGGGTTGGTCGAAGCCCACCCAGACGCCACAGGTGGTTTCGCGATCGAAACCGATGAACCACGCGTCTTTGTAGTCGTTGGTCGTGCCGGTCTTGCCCGCCGCCTCACCGCGAAAACCGAACGCGGCGGCCACTTGTCCCGTGCCGCGTGTCATAGCCTCGCGCAAAATGCCGGCGGTCAGGCGCGCCACATTCGAAGGCAAAATCCGCTGCATGGATCCCCGGTGGCGGTAAAGCACGCGCCCTTGGGGGTCCTCGACGCGGTCGAGCAGGTGGGGCGAGGGCGCAATGCCGTCATTGGCCAGCGCCGCATAGGCCAAAGTCAAGGCACGCAAGGTGCCACTGAACGACCCGAGAAAAATCGACGGATACTTCGGGACATCGCGGCCGATGCCCGCGGTCAGAACGTTCTCCCTGACGCGCTCGATACCCGCCGCGGCGCCGATACGCACGCTCATGGTGTTGCGGGAAAGAATGAGCCCGTCTTTGGCCGGGAGCATGCCGCGGTAGGTGTCATCGCTGTTGGCCGGATTGTAGTTGTTGAATGCTTTGGGCAACTCGCCCGGTTGCAGGCGGTCATCGCTGACCGGCGAGTCCGGGTGGAGTCCGCCGGCAAAAGCCGTGGCGTAGACGAACGGTTTGACCGACGAGCCGATTTGTCGCTCGGCAAAGTAGGCGCGGTTGAATTTGCTCGTCGCGTAATCGCGTCCGCCCACCAGCACGCGGATTCCACCGGTGTGGTTGTCGACTGCCATGGCGGAAGCTTGCAGATACGGCGTGCCCCCCCGGCTTTGCGGATCGACAAAGCTGGTCTCCGCTTTCTTGGCGTGGGGATAGCCGTCCCGCGACTCCACCGCGCTCAATTGTGCCTCGACCGCCTCGACCGCCGCGCGTTGCATCGCCCCGTTGAGGGACGTGTAAATTTTCAATCCCGCGCCATCGAGCACATCCTGCGGCAGGACGCGCTCCAATTCGCGCCAGAGCAACTCCATGGCCCAATCTTCTTGGGGAGGCTGCGGCCTTGCCGCCGCCAGCACGAGCGGTTCGGCTTGGGCTTCGAGCCGCTGGCGGGCGGAGATGTAGCCCTGATCTTGCATCTGACGCAGCACGATATTGCGCTGTTCCAGCGCGCCGTCCGGATCACGGAAGGGCGAGAGACGGTTCGGGCTGCGGATCAGACCGGCCAGGAGGGCCGACTCGGAGAGCGTCAGTTCGGCCGCGGGTTTGCGGAAATAGGCCTGGCCGGCCGTTTCGATCCCGAACAAACCGGCCCCGAAATAAATCCGGTTCATGTAGTGCGTGAGGATCTCGTCTTTGGACAACACGGCCTCCATGCGCAGGGCCAGGGCCGCTTCGAGAATTTTACGATGCGCGTTCTGACCGCCGAGCGGGAAGCTGTTGCGGGCCAGCTGCTGGGTCAGTGTGCTGCCGCCCTGCCGGATGCCGCCGGCGCTGAGGTTGGTCGCCGCGGCCCGGGCAATGCCGATCGGGTCGACCCCGAAGTGCTGCAGGAAGCGCGAGTCCTCGCGTGCGATGACCGCGCGGACAAACCACGGGCTGACTCGATCCAGCGGCACGGTGCGCCGGTTTTCGCCGGAGAGGCGGGTGTAAACCTGCCCGTTTCGATCGAGCACCAGCGAACTTTCCGGGATTTGTCCGACCTTCGCCAAGTCAAACGTCCACGCCCACGCGGCATAAAAAGCGGCGATCAATCCCCAGAGCAAAAAGCAGGCGAAGACCAGCCGGCCGAGCCGACGCGTGCGCTGGCGGCGGACGCGCCGCCGCCGGGCCCGAGGGCGCAGCAGGCTGATGCGTCCGGCGGCGGGATGTTGGCGGGGGCGGGCCGGCATGGGAAAGCGGGAGATTAACACTGTTGCGGCTGACGTCCTGCGAAAAATGCGCTTCCCTCCCGGGCCGCGACCGGAGAGGTTGTGCGCGCTATGACTGACGCAACCAACCAAAAATCTCCCGGCTGGACCATGTTCCAAGGGATCCTCCTCATCGTGCTCGGCGCTCTGGCTATCGCCTTCCCGCTGCTCGGCACCATTGTGGTCGAACAATTGTTCGCCGCTCTCCTCCTCATCGCCGGCGGCTACGCCTTGGCCGCGGCCCTCGGGCGCAAGGAATCCAGCACGGCCTCCCGTGTGTTTTCCGGGCTCTGGGCGGTGCTGACCTTGGCGACCGGATTGCTCCTCCTTTTCCAGGTCGGCGCGGGCATTCTGACCCTCACCATCCTGCTTGCGGCTTACTTCGCCGCGCAGGGGATCATTACGATCATCGCCTCCTTCAAATTCAGCGGCACCGGCACCATGTGGATGATGCTGCTGAGCGGCGTTGTTTCGTTGGTCTTGGCCTGGATGATCTTTAGCGGGTTCCCCGGTTCGGCCGCGTGGCTGCTCGGCTTGCTCTTCGGGATCAACCTGATCTTCACCGGATTTTTCTTCATCTCGATGTCCTCGACACTCAAGGCGCAAAACGCCTGAGCCGACCAACCAACTGATTCACGAACCCCGCGGAGCGATCCGCGGGGTTTCTTTTTCGGGATCGCGATCCATCTCTGCTGGAGGGCAGCCGTCCCCGGCCGCCGCCTGATGGCACCCGGCGGCTCGCGGGGACGCTCGCTCTCCAGTCGGGCTACGGGTGGAAGGACCAGACTCGCGGGATGATGAGCACTGCGCCGATGAAATAGAGGATATTGAGCGGCAGGCCGAAGCGCACGAAGTCGGCGAAGCGGTAGCCGCCGGCGGAATAGACGTAGGTATTCGTTTGATAACCGATCGGCGTGGCGAAGCTGGCGCTGGCGGCGATGGTGATGGCAATGGCGAACGGCCGTGGATCAAGCCCCAACTCGGCGGCCAATCCCAGGGCGATGGGCATCATGAGGACAACCGTCGCATTGTTGGAGAGCACCTCGGTGATGGTTGAGGTCAGAATAAAAATGACAGCAAGCAACAGCAGCGGCTTCCACGCGCCCGGCACAAAGTCGGTGGCCATGGTCGCGAGATGGCCGGCGATGAATTGCGCGGTCCCGGTCGACTCCAGCGCCACGCCGAGTCCGAGCATGCTGTAGATGAGAAAAAGCAGTCCCCAGTCCACCGAACGGTAGGCTTGGCGCGTCTTGAGCGCTCCGGTGACCATGAGGAACACACAACCGATCAGCGCCGCCACCGCGATCGGGACGATTTCGAATGACGCCGCGCCGATGACGGCAGCAAAAGTGCCGAGGACCAAGGGGGTGCGCGCCCGCTGGCTGGTGGTCGGCACGCGGGGGCGGTCGAGGAGCAGCAGGTCGGCGTTGGCCCGCAAGCCCTTCACCGCGCCTTCCGGCCCGAGTAGCAAGAGGGTGTCGCCCGGTTGGAGAGGGATGTTCTCGAAGCCGCGGCTCAAATTTGTTCCGCGGCGGTGGATAGCCAGCACGATGACACCGAAGCGCTGGCGGAAATTGAGTTCGCGGACACTGCGTCCGATGATCTCCGAGAGCGGACCGACGATGGCCTCGGCCAAGCGTCCCTCGTGGGTGACCACGCCATCGCCCGCCTGCCCGAGATCTTTTTCCGCGTCCAACTGCAAACCGGGCATGGCGATGATACCGGCCACGGCTTCCGGCGGGCCTGCGATGACAATTCGGTCGCCGGCCCGCAGGCTCAGCGTGTCGAGCGGTTCGAAGTAAGGTTCGCCGCGGCGCAGCACCTCGAGCACGCGGAAGCCGGCGCGGGGCCCGAGTCCGGCTTCGGTCAGAGTTCGACCCACGGCCGTCGATCCGTCCTGCACCGTGGCTTCGACCACGTATTCGGAGAAGCCACCCTCGGTCAGATCCTGCGCCAGCGTTTTGCGCTCGGGTAGCAGCTTCGGTGCGAGGAGAACGACATAAGCCGTGCCAACCAGGAGGAGAGGCAGACCGACGGCAGCTGTCTCGAACATACCGAAGGGTTTCTCCCCGACGTCGGCCAGCAGACCGCTGGCCAGGATGTTCGTGCTGGTGCCGACGAGTGTGCAGGTGCCGCCGAAAATCGATGCGTAGGAGAGGGGGATGAGAAAGATGGAGGCCGAAACGCCCGCGCGGTTGGCCAGATGAATGGCGATCGGCAGACCGACGACCACAACAGGCGTGTTGTTGATGAAGGCCGAGACCAGCGCCGTGCCCAGCATCATGACAAGGAGAAGCCCGCGCGGGCCGAGGTTGCCGAGCTGCTCCAGCTTCGTCAGCACCCGGCTCAAAGCGCCGGTCCGTTCCAGCGCATTGCTCAAGACGAACATCGCGGCCACGGTGATCGGCGCCGGATTGGCGAAGACCCCGAGCAGCTTCGCCGCTTCCGGGAAACTGTTTTCGAAGGGCAACTGCGACAAAACAAGCAGCGCGGCCAAAACCACCAACCCCGTCAGATCGGTCGGCCAGCGCTCGCGCATGAACTGCACGAGCGCAAAAACAACGAGAAACAAGACGGTGGCGATTTCCCAGGTCATGACCGCGCAGAAAATGACCCGCCACGAGCCGGGAGGCCAGCGGGAAAAGCGGATTTTGTTTGGCCTTGCCGGGAGCGGCGGGATGGCGGACGTTCCCGCGCGTGAAGTGGTCTTTCCAACTGGCGCGGATCGCCGGCATCGACGTGCGCGTCCATGTCACCTTCTTCCTGCTGCTGGCATGGTTCGGCTATGTCTACTATGCGCAGGGCGGCTACGGGGCCATGGTCATCGGGCTGTCGTTCATCATTTTGCTTTTTGTCTGCGTGATCCTGCACGAGTTCGGACACGCGCTGGCGGCCCGCGCCTACGGCATCAATACGCCGGACATCACGCTCCTGCCTATCGGCGGCATCGCCCGCCTCGAGCGCATGCCGGACAAGCCGTGGCAGGAACTGGTCGTCGCGCTGGCCGGACCGGCCGTGAATGTCGTCATTGCCCTCGGCCTCTACATCGTCCTCGGCCGCTTCTTCGGGATGGGCGATCTGCAGGAAATGGCCGAGGGCCGCGGCAACCTGCTGACCAAACTTCTCGCCATCAATGTCATCCTCGTCGTCTTCAACATGCTGCCAGCTTTCCCGATGGATGGCGGACGCGTGCTGCGGGCGCTGCTGGCCATGCAATTGAAGCATGCCCGTGCCACGCAAATCGCCGCGTTCATCGGGCAGGGGGTGGCTGTGCTCTTCGCTTTGCTGGCTTTGTTCGGCGGCAACCCGTTCCTCCTTTTCATCGCCGTGTTCGTCTTTTTCGGCGCGCGGGCGGAAGCCTCGTTCGCGACCTACAAGGAGAATGCCGAGGAAACGCATGTCGCGGCGGTCATGCGTCCGATGGGCCCGGTGCTCGCGCCGGGCATGAAAATCGCCGACGCCGCCGGCTTGGCCATGGGCGGGCATGCGGGGATGCTGCCGGTCACCGATGCCTCGCTGCGCCTCCTGGCAGTCCTGCCCGCGGAAACACTGGCCGGCGCGCTGCGGGGGGATCCGGCGGCGAAAATCGATCCGCTGGTGCGCCATGATTTCGAGGTCATCACTGCGGAGGCTTCACTCGCAGAAGCCTTCGCCATCGCCCGCACCTCGGCGCAGCAGGTTTTCCCGGTGGTCAATGCAGGCGGGCAGCTTGTCGGCTGGCTCGGCCGCGAGGACATCCAGCAGGCGCTGCAACGCGGCTGAAGTCGCTCCGCCCGATTGGGGGTTGTGCTGCGCGGCGCCGAGTCTTATTTTGAGCTTTGAGCCTCCGTAACCGTGCAAATCACGGCGTGGGGCTCGTTTCATTATGATCGCTGGCTTCCCTCAATTGACCGCCGCCGAAGCGGCGGCCCTCATCGAAAACGACAACGTCATCGGTTTCGGGGGTTTCACGCCGGCCGGTTCGCCCAAGGCGGTCTCCAAAGAAATCGCCCAACGCGCGATCGAAGAACATGAGGCCGGGCGACCGTTTTCTATCGGTGTCATCACCGGTGCCAGCACCGGGCCGTCGCTCGACGGCGTGCTGGCCAAAAGCGACGCGGTCAAGTTCCGCACGCCCTACCAGAGCGACCCGGAATTGCGCAAACGCATCAACACGGGCAAAACGCAATTTTTCGACATGCACCTCTCGCAGTTGCCGCAAGCGGTGCGCTACGGGTTTCTCGGCAAAATGGACTGGGCCATCGTCGAGGTCTGCGAGATCAAGCCGACGGGCGAGGCGACCTTGACCAGCAGCGTCGGTGCGTCCCCGACCTTCCTGCACCAGGCGAAGCGCGTCATTCTTGAGCTGAACAAACGCCATCCCGCCGCGCTCCGCGGTTTCCACGACCTCTACGAGCCGGAAGATCCGCCCACGCGCACCCACATCCCGATTTACCATCCGGCGGACAGGATCGGCACGGAAACCGTCATGATCGACCCTGCGAAAATTGCCGGCGTGGTCGAGACCGATCTCGACGACGAGGTGGAGGGCTTCGCCGAGCCCAACGAGGTCACGCGCCGCATCGGGGCGAACGTCGCCGACTTTCTCGCCGGCGAGTTGCGGGCCGGACGTATCACGCCGGATTTTCTGCCCATCCAAAGTGGCGTGGGCAACATCGCCAATGCCGTTCTCTTCGCCATGGGAAGCCACCCCGACATCCCCCAGTTCAGCATGTATACCGAAGTCATCCAAGACTCGGTCATCCAGCTCATGCGCGACGGACGCATCAAGTTTGCCAGCGGTTCCTCGCTGACCATCAGCCACGAAATCATGCGCGACCTCTACCGCGACCTCGAGCAGTTCCGCGGCAAAATCCTCCTGCGCCCTCAGGAAATCTCGAACAACCCGGAAATTGTCCGCCGTCTCGGCATCATCTCGATCAACACCGCGCTCGAACTCGATCTCTACGGCAACGTCAACAGCACACACGTCATGGGTCGCCAGATGATGAACGGCATCGGCGGGTCGGGGGATTTCACCCGCAATGCCTTCATCTCGATCTTCACCTGCCCGTCGACGGTCAAGGGCGGCCGGATCAGTCCCATCGTCCCGATGGTCTCGCACCTCGACCACAGCGAGCACAGTGTGCAGATCATCGTCACCGAGCATGGCGTGGCCGACTTGCGCGGACGGTCGCCGCACGAGCGGGCCCGGCTCATCATCGAGAAGTGCGCCGATCCGGCCTACCGGCCGCTGCTCGAGGCCTATCTCGCGCTTGGCGGCGAGGCGCACACCCCGCAATCGTTCGACAACGCCTATGCGCTACACCGCGCTTTCCTCGCCGAGGGCGACATGCGCAAGGCGGTCATCACCGGAGCCTGACCGCCGCCGCGCCACGGAAAAATCGCGGCCGCCTGGCCCCTTTTGTTTGCCACCTCCGGCGCGGGCCGGTTACTCTCCAACGATTTTGAGCGACGCAACCTCCATTAAAGACCACGCCAAGCTTTCACTGCCCGGCGGCCGCGAAGTCGAATTGCCCGTTCTCGTCGGCACGGAGAACGAGCACGCCATTGACGTGCGGACCCTGCGCGACCAGACCGGTTACATCACCTATGACGATGGCTACGGCAACACGGGTTCCTGCAGCAGCGACATCACCTTTATCGACGGCGAGAAGGGGATCCTCCGGCACCGCGGCTACGGCATCGAGGAGCTGGCCGAGGAGTCGATCTTTCTCGAAACCGCCTTCCTCATCATCTACGGCGATCTGCCCGGGTCGAAACAACTCTCGAAATTCCGCGCCCGCGTCTCATCGAGCGCTTCCGTCCACGAGGGCGTGCGGCACTTCTTCGAGGGCTTCCCGCACTCCTCTCATCCCATGGCCATCCTTTCGGCCATGCTCAACTCTCTCGGGTGCTACTACCCGGAGATGACCTCGCACAAAGAGCAGCTCGACGAAGAACACTTCGACTGGGCGGCAGCCCTGCTCATTTCCAAGGTCCGCACCTTGGCCGCCATGTCCTACCGCACCAAACGCGGCCTGCCTTTCATTTATCCGCGCTGGGACCTGCGTTACGCCGCCAATTTCCTCCATATGATGTTCTCCGAGCCTTACCGGGACTACAATCCGAAGCCGGAAGTGACCGACGCTCTCGACTTGATCCTCCTGCTCCACGCCGACCACGAGCAGAACTGCAGCACCTCCACGGTGCGCATGGTCGCCTCGAGCGGGGCCAATCTTTTTGCCAGCGTCTCGGCTGGCGTCGGCGCCTTGTGGGGACCGCTGCACGGCGGGGCCAATGCGGCCGTCATCGAAATGCTCGAGGAAATCAGCGCCTCGGGTGACGATGGACACAAAGCCATCGAGGCGGCCAAGAAGGGCGAGCGGCGCCTCATGGGTTTCGGTCACCGCGTTTACAAAAACTACGACCCGCGGGCCCGCATCCTCGGCGAAGCGGCCAAGCGCGTGCTCAATTCCATGGGCATCCAAGATCCGCTCCTCGACATCGCGCAGCACCTCGAGCAGGCCGCGCTGAACGACGACTATTTCATCTCGCGCAAGCTGTATCCGAACGTGGATTTCTACAGCGGCATCATCTTGCGCGCCATAGGCATCCCGGTGGACATGTTTCCCGTGATGTTCGCCATCGGCCGCATGCCCGGCTGGGTGGCCAACTGGCGCGAGGTGGCGAGTAATCCGAAGATGAAAATCCACCGCCCGCGGCAGGTTTACACCGGCCCGAGCGCGCGGAGTTACGTGCCGGTCGAGCAACGCGGCGAGTAGTCCGTCCGCGCCGCGCCCGATCCAGCGGATCGCCCCCGTCAGGCCTTATCCGGCCGCTTGAGCAACCAACTCGGGCGGTCGATGATGAACTGCCATTTGCCGCGGTGCAGGTTGAGCTCTCCGAGGAACTCCACCTTTGATCCCTCGGGGAATTTCTGGATCTCGCGGCGGAAGGCGAAGTCGTGGGAGAAAAGCAGGAAGCGTTGGCCTGCGGCTTCCACGGTAAGCGGATTCTCCACGACGATGCGGCCCTGCACGCGGAAGAAGCTGCCGACATGGCTGGCGGGAGTTTGGGCCACCGCGGCAGTGAAGGCGGGGACATCGGCTGGTTTGAGGTCTTCGTAACCCACGCTGACCAACTCGGCACGCCCGTCGTCCGTGCCGGGGTCGGCCAACTCCTTGCGGCGATCCTTGTCACCGTCCGTCACCACCCGGAAGCGCGCCGCGATGGGAAAGTGGTCGCTCGTGCCACGGCCTTCGCCGGCGTTCGACCAGCGGAGGGGGAGACCCAGCGGGGTGTGCACGTTGACGCCGTCGAGCATCACGACTTCGAAAGAATTGTCGACATATTGGATGCCGTCATGGTCATAAAGTCCGGGAGTGATCATCTTTTGCATGAGCGTGCCCCAGGAACCGCGGTAATGATCCGACTTTCGTTCCTCCGGCGGCAACTCATACCAGAGGTTGTAGAGGGAAAAGTTCGTCGCTGTCGCGGTGGCTTTCTCGTCGCCTTGCGAGCCGAGAATGTCGTTGACCGCGGTCGGCACCATGTGCGGATACATCTGCGTCTGGTTGTATTGGCTGTTGAAATCGCCGAGCACGAGGATATCGGCCGACGGATCTTTGGCCAAAATCTCGTTCAACCGCTCTCGCAAAGTCTGCGCGTTGGCCCGGCGGGTCTCCTCGGATTCCGTGCTGGAGGCGCCGGATTTCCAATGATTGACGAAAACGCGGAAGGGCTGGCCGTCGACCGTCAACTCCGCCTCAAGGATGTCGCGCGCGTCCTGCGTCGGGTGGCTCCGCACGGAAGCGATGGGGAATTTGCTGAAGATGGCGTTTTTCTGCGCCTTGATGCGTCCCTTGGCCGCGCCGGAGAGGGCCCCGAGGTCCGGTTTATCCGCGCCGATGGCGACGTGGTAACCGGTCAGGCCTTGGTCGGCCAGGTGCTTGAGTAGAAGGGCCTCGGACGGCAGGCCGCGGATCTCGTCGTTGAGTCCGGTCGTCAACATCTTCTCCGCGGTTGTGTCCTGATATTTCGCGAGGAAGGCGTCGTAGTCCTCGATGCCGGACTCCGGGCTGAAATCCATTTCGAATTCGTTGAAGCCGATGACTTCCGGGCCTTGGCCCTTGTTGAGGGTTTTCAGGACGTCGGCAATGCCGCGCATTTTGTTGAGCACATGCTTGGCCGAGTAAGTGTGCTCCGCGTCACTCTCGCCGTAATCCTCGAAAGCGGCGAGGCCGTCGGCATCAAAAAGATTTTCCACATTGTAGGTGACCACGGTGAACTCCGCGGGAATTGCGGCCTCCGGCGGGGTCGTGCCTGCGGGGACGGAGGCCGCCAGTGAGATCATGGCGGCCAGGGCGAGGGGATACTTCATAGAAGCACCAAGATGAGTGCTGGCCCGCGGTGTGAAAATAAAAATCCCGCCCCGCGCAGGGCGCGGGACGGGACGGCGGGAGGGAAATTCCCGGTTTTTTAATTGAGGGCGGCTTGCGCTGCCGCCAAACGGGCGATCGGCACGCGGAAGGGCGAGCAGCTGACGTAGTCGAGCCCGATCTCGTGGCAGAACTCCACGCTGTCCGGATCGCCGCCGTGCTCACCGCAGATGCCGAGCTTGAGCTTCTTGCGCGTTTTGCGTCCGAGTTCGCACGCGATGCGCATGAGCTTGCCCACACCCTGCGTGTCGACGCTGGCGAAGGGATTTTTCTTCACGATCTCCAGGTCTTGGTAGACCGGCAGGAAGCTGCCGGAGTCGTCGCGGCTCATGGCCAGCGTGGTTTGGGTGAGATCGTTAGTCCCGAAGCTGAAGAACTCGGCGTCGAGCGCGATTTCGTCCGCGACGAGCGCGGCGCGCGGCACTTCGATCATCGTGCCGACGAGGTAATCGAATTTAACCTTTTTCTCCTTGGCCACCTCGGCGGCCACACGGTGGACGAGTTCGGTCTGGAGTTTGAGTTCCTTGGTGAAGCCGGCCAGCGGGATCATGACTTCGGGGCGGACCTTGATGCCCTTCTTCTGCACGATGGCCGCGGCCTCGAAAATGGCGCGGACCTGCATTTCGGAGATTTCCGGATAGCTGATGCCGAGGCGACAGCCGCGATGGCCGAGCATCGGGTTGAACTCGTGCAGGTCGTGCACGCGCTTGGCGATTTTGTCGGCGCTGATGTCGAGCTTGTTGGCCAGCGCGTTCTGCTGCGCGTGGTCGTGCGGCAGGAACTCGTGGAGCGGCGGGTCGAGCAAGCGGATGGTCGCGGGCAGACCCTTGAGCGCTTTGAAGATGCCGGTGAAGTCCTCGCGTTGATAGGGCAAGAGCTTGGCCAAGGCGGCCTGGCGGTCTTCTTTTTTCTCCGCGAGGATCATTTCGCGGATGGCGTCGATACGGTCGCCCTCGAAGAACATGTGCTCGGTGCGGCACAGGCCGATACCGATGGCGCCGAAGGCAACGGCGTTGGCCGTTTGCTCGGGCGTGTCGGCATTGGTGCGGACCCCAAGGCGGGTCGCTTTGGAGCACCAGCTCAT
>JBBEEK010000011.1:0-1471 GCA_040880825.1 Chthoniobacterales bacterium | reverse complement strand
ACCGCATCCCGATCGAAACCGTCATCTGCGGCTATGACGAACGTCTCATCCGCGATGCCATCCAGCGCGAACTGGCCCGCGGAGGGCAAGTCTACTTCCTGCACAACCGCGTCAAATCGATCGGCCTCCTCGAGACCCGCCTCAAAGAACTCTTGCCCGACGCGCGCATCCTCATCGGCCACGGACAAATGCCCGAAGATGAACTCGAAGACATCATGGCCACCTTCGTCGCCGGCCGGGCCGACATCCTCCTCTGCACCACGATCATCGAAAGCGGCCTCGATATCCCCAACGCCAACACCATCATCATCGACCGCGCCGACCGCTTCGGATTGGCCGACCTTTACCAATTGCGCGGACGCGTCGGCCGCTCGAACCACAAAGCCTACGCCTACCTCATGCTTCCGCGCGACCTCATGGGCGGGAGCGAGGCGCGCCAACGCATCGCCGCCATCCGGCAATACTCGAATCTCGGCGCCGGCTTCCGCGTGGCCATGCGCGATCTCGAAATCCGCGGCGCGGGCAACATCCTCGGCACCGAGCAAAGCGGACACATCCTCGCCATCGGTTTCGAATTCTACTGCCGCCTGCTCAAAACCGCGGTGGCCAAACTCAAAGGCGAAAAAGCCCCCGGCCGCCCCGACATCAAAGTCCGCCTCGACTTCATCGCGTCCGACCCCGCCACCGCCCGCCCCGGACAACTCCCCGCCTGGATCCCGCCCGGCTACATCGCCGAGCCGAAAGAACGCATCGCCGCCCACCGCGCCCTCGCCGAGGCCGAAACCCTTCCCGCCCTCGACCAGCTCAAGAACCATTGGCGCGACCGCTACGGCCGCCTCCCGCCTCCCGCCCGCCACCTCCTCAAAACCGCCGCCATCCGCCTCCGTGCCGCCGCAGTCGGCGTCGATCTGGTCGAAACAGAGGAAAATGTCCTCCGCCTCCGCCGCGGGGGCGATTTCATCATGATCGGCCACCGCCACCCCCGGCTCGAATCGGAAGATCCCGCCTTGAAATTGCGCCAGATTCTTACACTCTTGCAGCAGTTGTGATCACCTCTGTCCGCTTCCGCCCCTGCGTCCTGGCCCTCCTCGCCGTCCTGCTGGCCACTCCCGCCTTCGCCCAACAACCCGACCGGCTCGTCGACGGCATCGCCGCAGTGGTCAATTCCAACCCCATCACCTTCGGCCAAGTGCGCGAACTCCTCATGTTTCGCCAACGCTCCCTCTCCGAACTCTACCAAGGCGATGAGCTGCGCGATAAAATGAAAGAGTCGCAAGACGCCGCGCTCAAAGACCTCATCGACCGCCAGCTCATCATTGATTACTTCACCTCCGAAGGATTCAAAATCCCCGAATACGTCGTCGAGGACCGCATCAACACCCTCATCCGCGAGGAATTTGGCGGCGACCGCCAGGTCTTCGTCCGCACCCTCAAAGCCCAAGGCTTCACCCTCGGCCGCTTCCGCACGATC
>JBBEEK010000010.1:0-1479 GCA_040880825.1 Chthoniobacterales bacterium | reverse complement strand
AAGTCATCCGCATCTGGCAACACTCGCTCCAAAAATCCCCCCAAACCTGCCTCACACGCCTCCGCCGCGCTGTTTTTACGGCCGATCACACGCACGGTTCTAAATATTTCTAGTGAAATACCCTTAGACTTAGCTATAAATCCCTAGAAAAGAAGCCCCATGGATGCCATCAAGAACCCATTCTCGCCTGGAGCTGGATCTCCTCCACCTGAACTTGTCGGACGCGGAGACATTCTGGAGCAGGCTCGGGTGCTGCTTGGCCGCGTCAAAGAAGGTCGTGCGGAAAAGAGTATCCTGCTCACAGGCTTGCGGGGCGTGGGCAAGACGGTTTTGCTTAACGAAATCGAACGCATGGCGGCCGATACCGGATATCGCACCGTCGCCCTCGAGGCTCACGAGGACAAGTCGCTGGCGGCACTCTTGGCATCGCCGCTGAGAAAATTGCTCTTCGAGCTAAACCGTGTCGCCGGCGCGGGCGACAAGGCCAAGCGCGCTCTGGCCGTGCTGAAGGGCTTCCTCAACGGCGTGAAGATGAAGGTGGGCGAAATCGAAATCGGCCTCGATATAGAACCTGAGCAGGGGACGGCGGACAGCGGAGATTTGGAAAGTGACTTGCCCGGACTTTTCATTGCCGTGGCCGAAGCGGCCCGGGAACGCCGGTGCCCGGTGGCGCTGCTGATCGACGAGATGCAGTATTTCAGCTCCGTGGAGTTGAGCGCTCTCATCATGGCGATGCACAAAATGCAGCAGCGGCGATTGCCTATGACACTACTTGGCGCGGGCTTGCCGATTCTTCCCGGCTTGGCCGGGGAATCGAAGTCATATGCGGAGCGACTCTTCAGCTTCCCGGATATCGGGGCGCTTTCCGAGGCCGATGCCGCAAAAGCCCTGCAGGATCCGACCGAGGTGGCTGGCGTGCGATTCGAAAAGGCGGCACTCATGGAGATCTTCCGGCTGACGCGCGGCTATCCGTATTTCCTCCAGGAATGGGGATACCAAGCATGGAACCACGCATCCGCATCACCCATCACTCTGCATATCATTCGCGAAGCAACCCCCGCGGTCGTGCGACGTCTCGACCGGAACTTTTTCCGTGTGCGCTTTGACCGTTTGAGACCCGGTGAGAAGCGGTTTTTGCGAGCGATGGCGGGCTTGGGGCCAGGGGCGCACCGGAGCAGCGACATTGCCGGCGCGCTGCAAGTAAAGATCAACAGCCTCAGTCCCGTGCGTGCGCAATTGATCAAAAAAGGTATGATCTACAGCCCCGCTCACGGCGACATGGCATTCACCGTGCCGCTGTTCGACGAGTTCATGCTAAGGGCTATGCCGTGATCGGAACCGGATGGACTTCAAGGATGGAAAGTCATCCGCATCTGGCAACACTCGCTCCAAAAATCCCCCGCCCTTTGCCTCACCCGCCTCCGCCGCACCCTCTAGGGGGTCAGACCTTTCCGCTTGCGTTTCCGCCTCCACCCGCCC
>JBBEEK010000009.1:0-1499 GCA_040880825.1 Chthoniobacterales bacterium | reverse complement strand
CAAACAAAGACAAGGATAACACGCTTATGCCACGCCTCCTCGGGGTCGAAATCCCACCCAACAAACGTATCGAAGCCTCCCTGCCGTATGTCTACGGCATCGGACCGACCACCGCCAAGCGCGTGCTGGCCGAAGCTTCCATCGATCCCAACACCCGCGCCAAAGACCTCTCGCCCGAGCAGATCTCGCAGATCATCCACATCATCACGAACAACAACGTGCTGATCGAAGGTGACCTGCGCCGTGAACTGCAAGGCAACCTCAAGCGCCTCCAGGCCATCAATTGTTACCGCGGCATCCGCCACCGCCGCGGACTCCCCGTGCGCGGACAGCGCACATCCACCAACGCCCGCACCCGCAAGGGCCCGCGCAAGACGGTCGGCGTGCAGAAAAACCCCGATGCCAAAGCCGGCAAAGTCTAAGCCCCACGAAGTATGAGCGACGAAAAGAAAGAAAATCTCGGCGAATCGCAAGACGCACGCCGCAAAGACGAAACTGCGGAGCATCATCCCGAAGCGCCCGAAACCAAAGCCGTAGAGGCCAAGGAAGAGGCCGCCCTCGAGGCTAAGGAAGAAGTCGCCGCCGAGGTGAAAGCGGAAGCGGCGGCCGAAGGCGCCACCGCCGAAGCCAAACCCGCCGCGGAGAAAAAACCCGCCAAGCCGAAAGCGGCCAAGGGGAAAACCGCCAAGAAAAAAGAAGGCGAGGCCAAGGAGGCCGCCGCGGCGCCGGTCGACGACATGCTCTCGCTCGACGCCCCGATCACCCCGGCCAAAGTGGTCAAAGCCAAAGGCAGCAAAAATATCCTGCAAGGCATCGCCCACGTGCTGGCCACCTTCAACAACACCATCGTCAGCATCACCGACCCCCGCGGCGCCGTTCTCGGTGCCTCCAGTGCCGGTAAAGTCGGCTTCAAAGGCTCGCGGAAAAGCACCGCCTACGCCGCGCAGCTCGTGGCGCAGGATGCCGCCCGCCAGGCCATGGGGCACGGAGTGAAGGAAGTCGAAGTCCGCGTCAAAGGCCCCGGGGCCGGACGCGAATCCGCCATCCGCGCCCTCCAAGCCATCGGCCTGGAAATCACCGTGATCAAAGACGTCACCCCGGTCCCGCACAACGGCTGCCGTCCGCCCAAAGCCCGCCGCGTGTAATGCCCCGGCGGAAAACTGAAACCTGTAAAATCTAAACTTTCCTATGGCACGTTACACCGGACCCAAAACCAAACTGAGCCGCCGCTTCGGCGTTTTTCTCGTCGGCTCGCCCAAACATTTCGAGCGCCGCAGCTATCCGCCCGGCATGCACGGACAAAAAGGCATGCGCCGCAAGACCTCGGAATACGGCCTTGCCCTGCTCGAAAAGCAGAAGCTCAAAGCCCAATACGGCGTGCTCGAGCGCCAGTTCCGCCGCTACTTCGAAACCGCGCTTTCCCGCCGCGGCGTCACCGGCGTGACCTTGTTGCAGCTGCTCGAGACCCGTCTGGACAATGTCGTCTACCGCCTCGGCTT
>JBBEEK010000008.1:0-9026 GCA_040880825.1 Chthoniobacterales bacterium | reverse complement strand
TGCGTCTCCACGCAGGTCGGATGTGCTTACGGGTGCAAGTTCTGCGCCAGCGGCCTGCGCGGCTGGAAACGCAACTTGTCGCCGGGCGAAATCACGGCGCAAGTCATGGCCGCAGAGCAAGCCACGGGCGAACGCGTGGACAACATCGTCTTCATGGGTATGGGTGAGCCCTTGGCCAATTGGAAAAATCTTTCCACCACCCTCGAGATCCTCAACGCCCCGTGGGGCTTCGAGATCGGCGCGCGGCACATCACGGTATCGACCAGCGGGCTCGTGCCGCAGATCCGCGAGTTGGCGGATCATCCGGTGCCGGTGCGGTTGGCCATTTCACTGCACGGCGCGACAGACGAGGTGCGCGAGCAGATCATGCCGGTGAACAAAAAGTATCCGCTCAAAGAATTGTTCGATGCGTGCGCTTATTTCACCGCGCGGAGGAAGCAAAAGCTGGGTTTCGAATACATCCTCATCGCGGGGGTCAATGATGCGCCCGAGCAGGCGCGCCTGTTGGCCCAGCATGCGCGGCGGCTCGATGCCAAAGTGAACCTTATTCCTTACAACACGGTCGAAGGTCTGACGTGGGAACGTCCGTCGACCGACCGGATGGACCAATTCGTCCGCACCGTGCGCGCCGGCGGGGTCGTCGCGACGATCAGGCGCGAAAAAGGCCACGACATCGACGCGGCTTGCGGGCAGTTGCGCTTGCGCGTGGAGGATGAGCTGGCGGCGGCCACATGAGCGAGGGCGCCGGTGACCACGGCCGGGGGCGGCCGTGCTTTCCGGGACGGATCAAGGTGACGGGCTGCATCGCGGGAAGTTGCCAAAAGCAGACGGGAAACGTAACAATCCCCACTATGTCTACTGTTCTCGAGTCACCCGATCCCGCGGCCCGCAGCCTCGCGGCGGAAAATGAAGCGCGCGCCCAAGGGGAACTGCTCGGGGAGACCCTGACCATCAACATGGGTCCATCGCACCCTTCGACGCACGGGGTGTTACGCATCGTGCTCGAGCTGGACGGCGAGATCATTACCAAAGCGGATGCCGACATCGGCTACCTGCACCGCGGCGACGAGAAGATCGCCGAGAACATGCAATACAACCAATTCGTGCCCTACACGGACCGGCTCGATTACCTCGCGCCGCTGGCCAACAACGTGGCTTACGCGCTGGCCGTGGAAAAACTCATGGGCTGGGAATTGCCGCCGCGCGGTCAGGCTGTCCGTGTCGTCTGCTGCGAGCTGGCCCGCATCTCCTCGCACCTCCTCGGTATCGGGGCTTACGCCATGGACATCGGGGCGATGACTGTCTTTCTCTACACCTTCAAGCACCGCGAGGTGGTTTACAATTTGACCGAGCAGTTGACCGGCGCGCGTTTTACCACGTCCTACACCCGCATCGGTGGCATGACGCGCGATCTGCCGCCCGGCTTCGATCAGCAGGTGCGTGCGTTCATCGACGAGTTGCTGCCGAGTCTTGACGAGGTGGACAAGTTGCTGACTCGCAATCCGATCTGGCTGGATCGCACCAAGGACGTCGGGATCATCAAGAAAGAAGACGCCATCGCTTATGGCCTGACCGGTCCGAACCTGCGTGGATCCGGCGTGGATCATGATTTGCGCAAAGCGCACCCGTATCTCGGCTACGAGCAATACGACTTCGACGTGCCGGTCGGCTCGGTCGGCGATTGTTACGACCGTTACCTCGTGCGCATGGCGGAAATGCGGCAAAGCGCCCGCATCCTCATCCAGGCGCTCGACAAAATGCCCTCCGGGCCGATTCACGTGGAGGATCCGAAGAATATCCTGCCGCCCAAGACCGATGTGATGACCAAAATGGAGGAGCTTATCCATCAATTCATCATCACCACGCAGGGCATCGACGCGCCGGTCGGCGAGGTTTACTTCGGCGCGGAAAATCCCAAAGGCGAACTTGGCTTTTACATCCACAGCAAAGGCGGCGGCGTGCCCTACCGTTTGAAAATCCGCGCCCCCAGCTTCGCCAATCTGAGCATCGTCCCCTCGCTCCTGCCCGGCCACTATGTCAGTGATGTGCCGGCCATCCTCGGCAGCATCGACTTTGTGATGGGCGAGTGTGACCGGTAGCGCTGTGGCGTTGTCGGCGAAAGCTGTTGTCGGTAAACGACCGGCGGCGGAGACGCCGCCGCTACAAAGGCTACCGCTCGCGGTAGGTGATCCGCGCCTTGCTCAGGTCATAAGGCGAGATTTCGATCTGCACTTTGTCACCGGGAACGATGCGGACAAAGTGCTTGCGCATTTTGCCGCCGATGTGGGCGAGGACGATTTTGTCGTTCGCTAGTTTGACGCGGAACATCGTGCCGGGGAGGACCTCGACGATGACGCCCTGCGCGGGAATTGCTGCTTCTTTGGCCATGCGGTCAGACAGTCAAGCTGCTCGACGGCTCGAAATCAACATACTTGACCAAAGAAGCCAATCGCGCGACCCCGCCATTGTGCCAAGTCCACGGCGGATCCTGCATGCGCCCGATGGGGCAAAAGCGCGAGGGCCGCAGCTTGGCAAAGCGGTCGGCGAGCCCCTCCTCGCAGGGCCACAGGCCGACGGCACCGACATGGTCGAGGGCCGGCCCCATGGCATCCGCCAGGTTCTCCGGCAGCGGTTTGACGAAGACGACGCGGCTGAGAGGCGAGGCGGTGAACCAGGCGTCTTCCTCATAAAGGACCGTCCAATCCATGTTGCCGCCGCCTTCCCAGAGGGCGACGCGCAAATCGCCGGAGGCACGAAAGCGGTAAGCGGCGCGCAGGTTGGCGATGGCGGCTTTCTCCTCAATGGCCAGCGGGCCGCGCGGATGGGTGCGGTTAAAGACGTCCATGGCGGAAGCGAGATTCTCGGCGTAGGCGCGGGCGAAACCCGTCGAGTTTTCACGCACGTAAAAAACCTGCGGCGAGAGACAACCTTGTTGGTCGAACAGCGAAGCATCACGCGCCGCGCCGGCACACGAAGCGAAGCCGGGATCCTCCCACACGATGCCGAGGCTCGCCTTGTGACCGTGGCCGATGAAAATTTTTCCGGGCGCCACGCGGGCGCGCAACTTGGCCATGGTTTCGTCGGAGCCGTAGACGATGACCGCGTCGGCAGCGAGCAACCAGGCGTCGGTCAGTTCCTCCGCTGTTGCCACCGAGGTCTGCAGTTCGGACGGCAAGCGCGCGACGAATTCCTCGATTTCGAGCAGCCCGCCGCGGGGAAGCTTGATCAGGTTGCGGCTGCCAAGGAGCAGTCCGCCGATGAGGCTTTGCAGCGCGGCGTGTGGCGTGTTGCCGCTGACCACGTGCGCAATCGTTGTGGGGGCGAGGGCTTTGCTTTGAATTGATCCATGGGGCACCCAGCGGTCCAGCACCTCCGCGTGGCCGAGTTCGGCCTCCAGCCAGCCGAGCAGGTCGGTGGCTGAGGTGGGACCGAGCAGCGTCCGGAACGGCTCGGCGGCTTCGGCAATTGCGCGGGCGCGGGCGGGGGTATTCATCGCGTGAACCATTCATCGGCGGCACGAGAGCAGCCGCGCGGCAGGGCGGATGGATCACGCCCGAGGAGTTCGAAGGACTGGCCGCGTTTGATGGCGAGGTCTTGCGTTTGCAGACCGACGATGGAGCCGACGTTGGCCGTGTCGTAAATGAGAAGAATGCCGGTTTCGCCGTCGGCGACATCTTGCAGCGTGACCGGATCCGCCACCACGGCGCGGGCCCATGGCGGACCGTGGTGACAACCGTGCGGGCCGCGTGCGTAGAATTGCGAGCTGAGTTCGGTCATGCCGTATTCGTTGATGAGATCCCCGGACGCGAGGCCGAGCTTGTTTTCGATCATGGCGTAGAGGTCGGCGCGCGAGATATCGCGTCCACTCCCTTTGTAGCCGCCGGTTTCCATGGCGGTCGAGCCGGCGGGGAGGGCCAGGCGGTCGCCGCCCAGTTTTTCGATGAGATGCAAAAATCCGAGAGCTGTGCCGAGCAGACAGACCGGGCCTGACGCATTGCGCAGGCGCGCCAGGTCGATGTTCCCGCCGGGCGCCACGAAAGCTTCGCGCGGCGCCAGGGTGGCCAGCATGTGGCTGAGCGAAGAATACGGAGCCTCGTCGGGATGCGGGGCGATGACGAGAAATGGTCCGGCCGGCAGCCCGGCGCGCCGCCAGCCTTCGCGCACGGCAGTCTCGTAGATGTCCAGCGTGCGAAAATGGTGCTGTCCATAGCCTTCGCCCGTTGTGCCGCTGGTGCGGAAAGTTTTGCGCGTCTCGGAGGCCGGGAAGCTACGCAGGTCGGCGTGTTTGAAGGCCGCCTGGGGGACGCAGGGGATGTGCCGCCAATGGGTCACCATTTCACCGACCCCGAGGCTCTGGCAGAAGGCACGGTAGGGGGCATTGTGTGCGTGATGAAACGCGTGCAACTGCGGCAGGATTTGGTCAAAGGAGCCGGACTCGGGCTGCCTGATCGACGTGAGGACGGCGGTCTCGAGTGGGGGGGCGGCAGGCATAGAAAGCATATTGCCACTCTGCCAGCGGGCGGAAATGCAATTTTGGCCTCGCGCCGGTCGCCTCCGCGGGGGCATTTTTACCGGGTGTTGGCTTTGCCGAGATATCCGCACCTGATTCTGGCTTTCGCGCTGGCCATGGCCGCAGGCGGACCGCTCTCGGCGCAGGATGAAGAGGCCGCGCCGGAGGCAGGCACCGCGCGTGATCTAATCCTTCGGGCCGACAAAGCCTACAACGAGAAGCGCTACGCCGAAGCGGTGACCGGCTACGAGGGCTACCTGCGCGACTTCGGCGCCTCGGCCGAGGCCAAGCCCACCTTGCCCCACGTGCGCTACAATTTGTCGGCCGCTTTGTTGCAGACGCAGAAGTTCGACGCGGCGCTCGAGGCCATCGAAACCGCGCAGGCCCTCGAAGAGATGGCGCCCGAGAAGCAGGAGAATCTGGCCTTCTGGCGCGGGGTCAGCCTCATCCAGCTTGGTGAGGCGGCCAAAGCGCGGGAGGTGCTCGACGAGTTCATCGAAAAATTCCCCCGCTCGCGGCGCCGGCAGGATGCGGCGCTGCTTTCGGCGACCGCGCTGGTCGTCGAGGGGAAAAAGAAAGAGGCGGCCGAGGCCTTGGATGTCATCCGCAAAAATCCCGAAAGTATCCACCGCGGACGCGCCACGGTGCTGGAGTTGCACAGTCTGATCGAAACCGGCCAGGACGCCGCCGCGCTCGAGTTGCTCGCGCAAGAGGGCGCGCGGCAGGACCGCATCACGCAGATCGCCACCTTCCAGACTCTGGCCATGGCGCTCGGCGAAAAATATCTCGAAGACGACAAGCCGCGCGAGGCCATCCGGGCCTTGCAGACCATCTGGACGCGCGAGCGCCTGATCGCGCACCAGCAACGCCGACTGGAAGACATCAAAGAACAACTGGCTGCCCTTGAGGCCTCGCCGAATCCGGATATTTTCGAGCGCGCGCAGGCCCGCCAGATCGCACGCGAAGTCGAGGAGGAGCTGAAAAACCTCGAGAAAATCCCGTCTTTCGACGCCTCCGTGCGTTTCCGTATGGCCAGCGCTTTCCACCAGCAGGAGCGCTACCGCGAATGCGCTTTGTTGCTCAATGACATGCTCAGCGAAATGCCGCCGGATGCGGTGGTCGAGCAGGCTTCCATGACCGCGTTGCAGAGTTGGATGGCCATCGAGCGCTACGACAAAGCCGTCGAGGGGGCGCAACTTTTCGCCGGGCGCTTCCCCAAGTCGAAGCAGCTACCGCTGGTCCTCTATCTGCAGGGCATGGCGCAGCAGCAGGCTCAGGATTACGACGCGGCGTTGGCCACTTTCACGAATCTGGCAACAAAGTTTCCCGAGACCGAGCAGGCGCCGCGGGCGCTTTTCATGCAGGCTTTCACGCAGTTGCTGGCGGAGAAGAATGAGGAGGCGGCGGAGCTTTTCGCCGGATTCCGCAAAAAATACCCGGACGACGAGCTCGGCGAATCGGCCGCTTACTGGCAGGGATCGGCGCTGGCCTTTGCCAAGAAGTTTCCCGAAGCGCGCGAAGTTCTCAGCGCCATCCCGATCGAATATCCCCAAGGGGCGCTGCTCGGCCCGTCGGCTTTCCGCCACGCCTACGGCGCGCAATCGATGCGGGAATACGAGACCGCCGAGGAAGAATTGAAAGCTTACCTGCTCGCCTATCCGGACGGCGAGGAATCGGCCGAGGCGCGCATCCTTCTCGGCGATGCCCTGCTTGCGCAAGCCGAGTCCGACGAGGGCAAAGAGGTCTACGCCAGCGTGCCGGAGACATCGGGACGTTTCCACGAGGAAGCACAGTTCAAGTTGGCCAAGGTGCTCAAGCTGGAGGAGGACCACGAAGGGCTGCGCAATCTGATGCAGGCTTTCCTCGAGCAGTATCCCAAGAGTCCCCGTTCGGCCGAAGCGCTTTTCTTCATCGGCACGGCATGGCGTCAGGAGGATCAAATGGACAAGGCGAAGGAGGAATATTGGTCCGCTATCAAAAAGTTCGGCAACGATCCGACGTCCTACGCGGTGGAGGATTTGTTCCTCGCTCTGGGGCGGCTGTATCAAGGTGACTCGGAGAAACTCGACTACCTCGCCGACTTGCGGGCCTTGCGCGCCCAGGCCGAGTCCGAGGAGCAAAACGTGCTCGCGGTGCGGACTATCTGGGCGTTGGCCCAAGCCGTGAAAAAGTCCGACCCCGACCTCTCGCAGGCCCTTTTGCGCGAGGCGTCCGTGCTGGTCGATGCACCAATCACGAGTTCCGCCGTGCTGGCGGACTGTGCCGAGGCCCAGATGCTCGAAGCCGCGGCGCAAACCGACGGGGCGGAGGGCAAGCGCCGCCGCGATTTGGCCGCCGGAATTTACCGCGACTTGCTCAAGTGGCACCCGCGCGCACCGCAAAAAGACAAGGCGCTGGGGGCCCTGGCCAAGCTCGCTCTCGAAGAAGACGACACGCAAGCAGCCCTCGACTACTACGGTCGCATCGAGCGCGACACGCCGTGGTCTTCGTTGATGGGTGATGTGCTGGAGACGCGTGCGCGGATCGAAGTCGGCGAAGGCCGCCTCGACGAAGCGGTCGATTCCTACACCCGGCTTCTCGCCGCGGAAAATGTGTCCGGCAAACTCAAAGCCCAGGCCCTGCTCGCGCTCGGGGAGCTCGAAATGCAGCGCAACCGCCCGCAGTCGGCCATTCCCTACTACCAGCGCATCTACATCCTTTACGGCAAATGGCGCGATACCGTGGCCAAGGCCTACCTGCGCAGCGGCGAGGCCTTCGAGCAGATCCCCGACCTTGAGGCGGCCCGCAAGACCTACGAGGAATTGGCCAACAGCGAAGACCTCGCCGCGCTGCCCGAAGCGGATCAGGCCCGCGAGAAACTCAAGAAGTTCGCCCCGGCGGACGCTGCGGAGACTTCGTCGTGAAAAAACTCTGCCTTATCACCGCTCTCGCCGCCGCGTCCATTCCCGCCGTCGCGCAGGACACCGTGGAATATCTCGACGGCAACACGCGTAGCGGTCGCATCGTCGGCGCGAATGAGCGGGTTTTCCAATTGCGCATCCCGGCACCCATGCCCGGACAACAGGGCGCGGTCATTTCGATCAACCGCGCCGATGTGGACAAAATTCTTTTCGGTCCCGACCCGGACCTCGAAACGGTGACCAAAGATCCCTCTCTCGGTCGCCTGGCTTTTGCCCGTGTGCTCTGGCAGCGGCAGGAGCCGTTTCTCTCCGTGCCCGAATCCAACGCCGCCAAGGCCGGCATGGTTTACGGCGACATCCTGCTGCTTTCGACCGACCCCGCTCGCCACAACGAGGCGCTGGCCATTTTTCAACGCATCGAAAAGGAAGCGTGGGACGAAACCGACCGCGACGCCGCCACGCGCGGACGACTCAAAGCCCTGCTGCGGTTGGGTCGGGTCGAGGAGGCCTCGGCGGAAGCGCAGGTGCTGGCCGAGCAAGCCGAGGATCCGGGTCTTTTGCTCGAGACAAAATTGCTTCTCGCCCAGACCCGCATTGCTGCACTGCGCGAGCTGCTTGACGACAATCCGCGATGGAGTCAGGACCCGCCGGTGCGCGAGGAGCGCAGCCAACTGCTCAACGACGCCCTCGATTTGTCGCTCTACCCGTTCCTTTTCCACGGCACCGAGCACGACCAAGCCGCCCAAGGCCTCTGGCTGGCGCACGAGGCCTACCTGCTGGCGGGCGATACCGCGGCGGCCCGCGAAGTTGCCAGCGACATCGTGTCCATATATCCCCAAACCCGCTACGCCGGACCTGCCCGGGAGGCGTTGCAAGAGAAAGAACCCGAATCATGAACAAGACAAAACCCCGCCTGACCCTCCGCCTGCTTCTACCCATGGCACTGGCCTTCACCGCCTTCGGCGTCGCCCTGGCGCAGGAAGAAGCCGCCACTGATGCCGCCCCGCCCCCGGGTCCGCCCCCGGCGGTGGAAAAAAGTCTGCTCGATCTTTTCAATGCCGGCGGCCCGCTCATGTGGCCGATCCTGCTTTGCTCGATCGGCACGATCGCGGTCGGCGTCTACTGTTTCCTGCAAATCAACCAGAAGAAGATGATGCCGAAAACGCAGGTCGATGGCGTCTCGCATGCCATGCAGCGCCACGACGCCAATGCCGCTTACGAGTTATGTCAATCTTCGCCCAACGTCTTTGCCAACACCATGTCCTCCGCCCTGCTCAAGGTGAATTTCGAGCGCGACCTGGCCAACAAAGTGTCGATGGAACAGGCCGCGGGCGAAACCCTCGTGCAGGAGGAAACGCGCCTCATGATCTGGGTCAACTACCTCAACATTTTCGCCACCATTGCGCCCATGCTCGGACTGCTTGGCACGGTGACCGGCATGATCCAGAGCTTCGACCAACTCGCGGCCGGCAAGAGCGAGCCGCAGGATCTGGCCGGCGGTATCGGCCAGGCCATGTTGACCACGGCCGGCGGCCTTATCGTCGGCATTCCGGCCATGTTCCTCTACTTCTACTTCCGCAATCTCCTGCAGGTCGCCGTCGGCAATATCCAAAAAT
>JBBEEK010000007.1:0-1520 GCA_040880825.1 Chthoniobacterales bacterium | reverse complement strand
GGCCCACTTGGCGGCGCGGAGGGCGCCGCGGGCGAAGGTGTCGCGGCTGGAGGCTTTGTGGGTGAGTTCGAGGCGTTCGCCGGGGGCGGCGTAGATCACGGTGTGGTCTCCGACCACGTCGCCGCCGCGGATGGCGTGGATGCCGATTTCGTCCTCGGTGCGCTCGCCGACGATACCGGCGCGGCCGTGGCGGGCGGATTCGGCGTAGTCGAGTTTGCGGACTTCGGCCAGAATTTCGGCGAGGTGGCGGGCGGTGCCGGAGGGGGCATCTTTTTTCAGGCGGTGATGCATTTCGACGACTTCGAGGTCGAAGCCGGGGCCGAGGATTTCGGCGGCTTTGCGGGTCAGCCAGAAGAGGGTGTTCACGCCGACGCTGAAGTTGGGGGAGAAAACGAGGGGGATTGTTTTGGCGGCTTGGTTGATTTGCTCGCGCTCGGGCAATTCGTGTCCGGTCGTGCCGATGACGAGAACTTTGCCGGCGTCGGCGCAGGCTTTGGCCACTTGCGGGGTGATGTGGGTGGCGGAGAAGTCGATGACGGCATCGCTTTGGGCGAGGGCGGCGGCGAAGTCGTCGCCGGCGTCGACTTCGGCGGTGACTTGGAGATCGGGATCTTCGGCCGCGCAGCGGATGAGGGCCTGGCCCATGCGGCCTTTGGCGCCGTGGATGCAGAGTCGGAGGGGTGCGCTCATGGGAGGAGTCCGAGTTCGGCGAGGGTGGCACGGACGCGCTGACGGTTTTCTTCGGACATTTCGACCAGCGGGAGGCGCAATTCGGGGGAGAGTCCCATGGTGAGGGAAAGCGCGTATTTGGTCGGCGACGGATTGCTTTCGATGAAGAGGTTTTTGAAAAGCGGGTAGAGGCGGCGGTGGAGTTGTTCGGCGCGGGTCATTTGTCCGTCGCGCGCGGCGCGGACGAGTTCGCTGACTTGAGCGGGCGCGACATTGGAGGCCACGCTGATCACGCCGACGGCGCCGACGGAAATGAAGGGGAGGGTGAGGGAGTCGTCGCCGGAGATGATCTCGAAGGAGTCGGGGACGGCTTGGCGGAGTTGGCTGACGCGTTCGACCGTGCCGCCGGCTTCTTTGATCGCGACGATGTTGGGGCAATCTTTGGCCAGGCGGGCGACGACATCCACGCCGATGTCGATGCCGCAGCGTCCGGGGATGCTGTAGAGGATGATGGGAAGTTTCGTCGCTTCGGCGATGGCGCGGAAGTGGCGGTAGAGGCCTTCGTCGGAGGGCTTGTTGTAATACGGGGCAACGATGAGGGCGCCGTCGGCGCCGGCTTTTTCGGCGTCTTGCGTGAGGGCGATCGCTTCGTCGGTGGCATTGGAACCGGTGCCGCCGATAACTTTGATGCGCCCGGCCGCGATTTTGACGGCGGCGGCGATGACGTCGCGGTGTTCGTCGTGCGAGAGGGTGGGGGATTCGCCGGTCGTGCCGACGGGGACGATGCCGTCCACGCCGCCGGCGATTTGGGCTTCGATCAGTTGGCGGAAGCCGTCGTGGTCGACTTGGCC
>JBBEEK010000006.1:0-1524 GCA_040880825.1 Chthoniobacterales bacterium | reverse complement strand
GGCGCTCCTGAACTTTTAGTGGGTAGGAGTTGGACGAGTTTGAATGGTTAGGCCGCCAGCTATCCAATATGCCATAGCTTGGAAGTTGCGGAATGTTCGGTAACCTCGGGCTCTTCTGCGTGCGAGCTGCAGTAGGCCGTTGACAGCTTCAATTGCAGCTGAGGTCGTGTAATTGTTGAAGTATCCCAAAATGCCGTCCATGTGCCTTTTCAGTGTCCTGCCGAGCTTTACGAATGGTTCCATTCGCGAGCGCCTGCACCAGGACATGACCGCCTCAAGGTGCTTCTCGGCATCCTCACGCCGCTGATAGTTCCACAGGTCGGCGAGGAACTCGCGGATCGAGAGCGCCCGCGCGATCTTGCCGTGTTCCTTGCAGATCTGCTGGCGAAGTTGTCTCTGTTCTTCCTTGAGGTTTTCGGGGTTGCCGCGCAACGCCCACATCGCCCCGCGTGGCAGGCCACCGTTTTCGCTGGCGACCTCCTTTCGGACTTTATCCAGCGACTCGCCACAGAGCTTCATGACATGGAATCGGTCGAAACTGATTTGCGCGCCGGGAAAGTGCTCGCCTGCGCCGGCAATGAATGCCCTGGACATATCCATGGCGATCTCCTGGATCTGAGATGTGGGCAAGACCCGTCTTTTCAGTTCGGCGACGAACTCCGAGAAGGTCTCCTTGTCCTTGCCCGGAGTGAAGAAAAGTAGTCTGGCGACCTTGGAGGCTCCATGGCCTCGTTCGGTCTCCTTGCCCTTGATTTCAAGGAATGCCGTTCCGTATTTGTGTCCTTTGCGCGTGGATGTCTCGTCCACTCCCAGCCGTTCCACACCGCTCCAATCTGCCTGTTGCCAAGCTTCACCGACGCGGGTGCGAATCAGGTGCCAGATGCGGTCCTCGCTGACTGAAGTTTGTCGTGACACCTCGGCGACAGGTAGGACTTTGGCCATGGCCAGCAAATAGGCCTCCATTAGCAGGGTGAATCCGCCATTGGGTCTGGCCCATGGCACCTCGACGGTCTTGACCGCGCCTGCGGGCGTTTTCATTCGGGGGACCCTGGCGCGAATTGTAGTCCGGTGCTCGAAGAATTTGAGGTGCTCCCAGCTGCGGTGGACGGTGTCGTGAACCGGACAAACCTCGCCAGTTTCCGGATCGGTAAAGCGAGCCCCCCGCTCAAAATCAATGACGAGTTCCAGCGTCTTGGCGACGGGATCGAAGTCGCAGGTGACGACTTTCCATGGAGACGCCAAGCCCAGCGCCTGAGTAAAGAGATGTTCAACAGCCATGGACGGGAGCATCGCTAACCGAGCTGCGGCGATCCAGCAGAAAAGCAGCTCCCGTGACCGTTCGGGCTTCGGAAAGTTGCCCACAAGAACCCGCCGCTCCGACGAGCTTTTAAGTGGCCCATTCTCGCGTCGGAACCTTGTGGACAACTTTCCTACAAGGGCCGATCAGCACGGACCTGCTGGATTCAATCACATTCGAATTTTCCTAAGTTTCGGAACATTACCCACTCAAATCTCGATTGTCCC
>JBBEEK010000005.1:0-1529 GCA_040880825.1 Chthoniobacterales bacterium | reverse complement strand
CCGGGTTGTGTGCTGGGGGCGCAGGTGATTTTGGAGCACCGCGTGGTGCTGGGCGAGGGGACGAAGGTGGGGCACGGGACGATCTTGGGGGCGAATCCGCAGGATCTTGGGTTTGAGACAAAGCGGACGGATACGGGGGTGCGGATCGGGAAAAACAACACGATCCGCGAGCATGTGACGATCAACCGGGCCACGGCGGAAAAGGGCGACACGGTGGTGGGGGATGGGAACTTTCTTATGACAGGATGTCATCTGGGGCATGACTGCCGGATCGGCGACCGTGTTATTGTGGCCAATAATGTTCTTCTGGCGGGTCATGTGGGTGTTGCCGACGGAGCCTTTCTTGGCGGTGGTTCGGCGTTTCACCAGTTCGTGAGGGTTGGCTGTTTGGCCATGGTGCAGGGGGATTCCGGTTTTAGTAAGGACATCCCTCCTTACGTTGTTGTTTCGAGGCTGAATCAGGTAATCGGGCTCAACTCCATCGGTCTACGACGGGCCGGGTTGTCGGCCGAGGCGCGGATGCAACTCAAGCGGGCGTTCCGGTTGCTTTATTTGTCCGACCTCAACGTGAGTCAGGCGCTGGAAGAGGCGGGCAAGGAAACTTGGGGGCCGGAGGCGACGTTGTTTTTCGACTTTGTGCGCGGGTCGAAGAAGCGGGGGGTTTGCGATTACTCGGGGAGGGTGGTCGGGGCGGATGAGTGAACGGCTGGTGCTGCTACAGTTCGAGACGGATAGCGGCGATGGCTGAAAAAGTTTCGTAGACGTTTGAGCGGTGCTCGCAGAAAAGGACGTCGATCTCGGGTGGTCCGGGGCGTTTGGTCCCACGGTAAGCGTAGATGATGCGGTAGGACCGGACCTTCACGCGGTAGTAGCCGTGCAAATCATCTTCAAGCGCCTTGATGTCACCCTTCTCTGCTTCAAGCAAACGGATGGCGCGGCGCAGGCGTTTGCGGGAGTCGGGGGCCAGGCGCTTGATGTATTCGCTGACCTGGTGCGCAACGTTGACCTTCATTCTTTCTCGTCGAGAACCGACAAGGGATAGAACTTCGTCTTACCGGCCTCGTAGTCGCGGATGGCTTTCATCGCTTCGGGGTTGGCGAGGATTTCCATGGTTTCGAGGATGGCTTCGAAGCGTTCGGGCGAGAGGAGGTAGCCGACGACTTTGTCGCGGCGGGTGATGAGGATCGGTTGCTCGGCGGCTTCGCGGACCACGGCGGGGAACTTGGCTTGGGCTTCGGTGATGGAATACGTAGTTGCCATAAGGAGATACGTAGCATGGGGGGGGGTGGATGGCAATGGAGGGCGGCCGTCCGCGGCCGCCGTCGGGGGCGGACAGTGGCATCGGCATCTTGCCGATGGCTTCGGTCGTCATGGGCAGGATGCCGATGAGCTGGGAAAGAGAGCGGCCGGCTGGGGCCAGCCGGCCCTACCGGGGAAAAAGAGAGGCGGCGCTTAGGCTTCGATGTTTTCGACCGCTTCTTCTTGGCTCTCGCTGACCACGGGGGCCATGGCTTGGAGGTGCTCGCCTT
>JBBEEK010000004.1:0-9166 GCA_040880825.1 Chthoniobacterales bacterium | reverse complement strand
GAATGGCACGGATGGGGAGGGGAGGGAGGGAATAGCCGCGAAGAGGCGCAAGAGGCGGGAGGCAGGCGGTGGGGCGGTGTTTCGGTAATTCGGTGATTCGGTGGGAAGGGGCAGGCGTGAGGCGGGTGGGCGGTGTTTTGGTGAAGGAGGGGGCCGGCGATAAGGTGGAAAAGAGGGAAGGGGGCGGTGGACCGGCTACTTCCGGGCTTTTTCTCCGTGCCCTTGGTGGCCTCTGCGGTTAATGAATTCCTTTCATGCGCGGAATTTGGTCGGAAGCGGATTGGTGGGAGGCGGGGCTCTTCGTCGGGCTGGTCTTGCTGGCTTCGGTGGGGAGTTGGGTGATGGCGCGTTTGTTGCGGGGACGGTTGGCGCGGGCGCGGTCGGATGGGGCGGCGGTGGTCAAGATCGAGGTGCTCAAGACGCTGGTGCCGCTCCTGCGCTGGGGGTTGTTGCTCATCGCGGTGGCGGTGGGGTTGGAAATGTTGAAGCTGCCCGACGCGGTGGAGTATTGGCTGGGTCAGGCGGTGAAAGTGGCCCTGGCTTTGCTCGCGGCTTTCGTCGCGGGGCGGGCGGTGTGGGTGGCTTTTCGCGGTTGGGCCGGGCACACCAAGGATCCGGTGGAAGCGCGGACGCGGGCCACGCTGGCCCCGGTGCTGGCCAAGAGTTGCCAGGTGTTTTTTTACTTCATCGCGGTCCTGCTCGTGTTGCAGAACCTTGGTTACAATGTGGCGGGCCTGCTGGCGGGCTTGGGGATCGGTGGTTTGGCCGTGGCGCTGGCGGCGAAGGAGACGCTGGCCAACCTTTTCGGCTCGATTGCGGTGCTGGTCGACCGTCCGTTCCAAGTCAACGACTTCATCCGCATCGGCCTCACCGAGGGCACGGTGGAAAAAATCGGGCTGCGCAGCACGCGGGTGCGGACGCCGGAGGGTTTCCTTGTTTCTATCCCCAACCAGAACATCACGACGTCGGAAGTGGTGAACCTGAGTGCGCGTCCGACGCGCCGCGAGGTCTTTACCATCGGGTTGGTCTACGACCTGAGCGCCGAGCAGATGAAGCAGGCGGTGGCGTTGCTGCGGGAGATCGTGCTGGCGCATCCG
The DNA here is from genome assembly GCA_040880825.1 of Chthoniobacterales bacterium. Lineage (GTDB taxonomy): Bacteria > Verrucomicrobiota > Verrucomicrobiia > Chthoniobacterales > JACTMZ01 > JACTMZ01. The sequence continues at coordinate 8,069 of JBBEEK010000004.1, read as the reverse complement.
CAGACGGCCGAGGTCTGGGTGAACTGGAAAAGTTTCGGTAACAGTTCCCTCGACATTCAGGTGGTCTACTGGTCGAAGGCCATGGCGATGCAGGATTTTCTGGCCGCCCTCGAAGAGCTGAATTTTGCGATCAAGGAGAAGTTCGACGTGGCCGGGTTCGGTTTCGCCTTTCCCACACGGACCGTGGTTCTGCAGCGCGAAGGGGGTTGAGCGGCGGGGCGGCTTGGTGTTGGATGACTGGGCATGAGCAAGACATTCGAAGGACAGACGGCGATTGTGACAGGCGCGGGGCGGGGCATCGGCGAGGCTATTGCCAAACGGTTGGCCGGCGGCGGGGCCAAGGTCGCGGTGGTCAGTCGCACCGAAGCTAACGCGGCAAAAACCGCGGAGGCGATCAATGCGGAGCACCCGGGTGCGGCCAAGGCTTACGCGGTGGACGTGGCGGATTTCCAGGCGGTGCAGGAACTGGGCGGCGCCATCATGAGCGATTTCGGCAAGGTGGACATCCTGGTCAATAATGCGGGGGTGACGCGTGACGGGTTGAGCATGCGCATGAGTTCCGAGGATTGGGATGTGGTCGTGGATACCAATCTCAAGGGGGCCTTCAATTTCATCCGTGCGGTGCAGCGTCCCATGGCCAAACAGCGCAGCGGGCGCATCATCAACATCGCCTCGGTCGTGGGGATCACCGGCAATGCCGGGCAGGTCAACTATGCTGCGAGCAAGGCGGGTCTCATCGGGTTGACCAAAAGTATCGCGCGCGAACTGAGCGGCCGCGGCATCACGGCCAATGTGGTGGCGCCGGGTTTTATCGAGACGGACATGACCGCGGTGCTGCCCGAGAGTATCCGCACGGCGGTGGTGGAAAAAATCCCGCTGGCCCGTTTCGGTGCGCCGGATGATATCGCGGCGGCGGTGGCTTTTCTGGCCGGCCCGGAGGCGGGTTATATCACCGGCCAAGTGCTCGTGGTCGACGGCGGGATGGTGATGTGACGCGGGAGACGACGACGGCCATGCAACTTTATCTCCTGCGTCACGCCGAAGCCGAGGCCTTGGCGGCAAGCGACCGGGAACGTCGGCTCACGGCCAAGGGCGAAGAGCAAGCGGCGAGGGTCGGGAAGTTTTGCGCCCAGCGCGACATCGCGCCGGCGGTCATCCTGAGCAGCCCGGTGGTGCGGGCCCGGCAGACGGCGGACTTGGTGGGATCGAAGCTGCCGGACGCGAAACTGGTCGAAGTGCCGTGGGCGGCTTGCGGGATGGATCCGTGGAAGGCGATGGACGAGTTGGACGCGTATGCGGAATTCCCCGCGGTCATGCTCGTCGGCCACCAACCGGACCTCGGCGGCCTCACGGCGGCTTTGCTCGCGATGACGCAGGTGCAGAGTCTGCACGTGCGCAAGGCGTTGCTGGTCGGTCTCGACGTTTCGCAAGGACTGACCACGGGCGCGGGCGTGCTGCAATTTTTCCTGCCGGTCAAGTTGATGTAGTGCGCCGGGGGCGCGCAGGGAGCTTGGAGCATGGAGCCGGAAATCAATCTGCGGGCCACCCTCGATTGCGGGCAGGTTTTCCATTGGCGCGAGAGACCGGATGGCGGGTGGGAGGGGCTCATCGGCGGGGCCTTCGCCGCGGTGCGGCAGGAGGGTAGCGGATTGCGGATCTTGCGCGGTGATCCCGTGACCGTGGCGCGCTACTTTTCCATGGATCACGATCTGGAGGCGATCTATGCGGGGTTTCCGCAGGATGCGACGATGCTTGCAGCCTTGGACTTTTGCCGCGGGTTGCGGATGATTCGTCAGCCGGCCTGGGAGTGTCTGGCCACCTTTATCACTTCATCCATGAAGCAAGTCGCCCACATCCGCCAAATGTCGCACGCGCTGCGTGCGCGGTTCGGTCGTGCGGTGCGCGGCACGGACCTGCGGTCGTATCCGGAGCCGTCGGCCTTGGCCGCGGCGACGGAGGACGAGTTGCGCGCCTGCGGGCTGGGTTACCGGGCGAAAAACCTGCGGGCCACGGCCCAGCGGGTCGCTTCCGGCGAGGCGGACCTCGGGGCGTGGCGCGGGCTGGAGGATACGGCGCTGGGTGAAGCGCTTTGCGGTCTGCCGGGGGTGGGACGCAAGGTGGCCAACTGCGTGATGCTTTTCGGATTCGAGCGGTTGAAGGCCTTTCCGGTCGACACGTGGATCGCGCGGATCCTGCAGAAAAATTACTGGCGCGGACGCCAAAAGCCGACGCCGCTCGCGCTTGAGCGGCGGTTGGCGCGGCGGTTCGGTCCGCATGCCGGCTACGCGCAGCAATACCTTTTTCATCATGGGCGTATGACACAAAGGATGGCGCGGCGATGAACGGCGCGTGGTGGAGCAGAAAGCGTTCGGCGCGGCGGGCGGTCGGCATGGCCGTGTTGTTGTCCGTCTTTCTTCATCTCGCGGCCATCCTGACGGTGGCCTGGGTTTACGTGGTGGAGTTCACGCCGCCGCCGGAGCAAATCGAGGAGATCGAGATCACGATCATCGAGCCGCCGCCCGCGGCGGCGCGGCCGATGTTTGTCGAGACCACGGCGCCGGAAGCGCCGCCGCCGGAGCAGGCGGTTTTCGAATCCGACCGCAACACCGCGGCATCCGCGCCCGAGGCGGCGGCGGGGGAGTTGCCCGTGCCGACGGTGGACGGACGTGAGCAGCCATCGCTCGAGTTGGAGACCACGGAGTTGGCCATGGCGCAACCGACTGACGCGGCCCCGGCGCCGGAGACCCCGCCGTCCGAACCCACGCCGCCGGCGCCTCCGGAGTCCGCCGAACCGACGGCGGAAGAGCCCGAGAAAGAAAAGCCGTCCGAGCCCGACGCCCTGCTAGCCATGGCTGAGCCGCGTCGCGAGGAGGAACGGGAGCCGCGCGAGCAACCACAACCGCCGTCCCCGCCGCCGGCGCGTCCGGCCTTTCAGCGTCAGGCCCGGCCGACCCGCCTGCGCGGCAGTTTGAGCAACGCGGGGCGTCCCTCGGTCGAGGCGGTCGCGACGCCGTTGGGGCGCTATCGCAAGGCCATCAGCGATGCCATCGGATCGAGTTGGTATTACTACATCGGCTCGCGCTTGGACATGTTCAGCTACGGGACGGTGTCGGTCGTTTTCATCATCGACAAGGACGGCAAGGTGCGGCGTCCGCGGGTGACGAGCAACACATCGAATGAAAGTTTTGAAATCGTGACCCTGGAGTCTATCTTGGCTTCTGAAATCCCGCCGATTCCGCCGGACGTGCTGCCCGCGCTGGAGGGCGGGCAGATCGAAATCGACTACAGTTTCAGCATCATCACGAACTAATTTATGGGCGAAGCACTTCCGGGAGCGGTGGATTTTTTTGTACGCGGCGGCTTTTTCATGCTGGTGCTCTTGCTGCTTTCGATCGGCGCGGGGACGGTCATTCTCCTGCGCGCCTTCGCCCTGCGCGAGCGTCTCATCGTGCCGCCCGGGCTGGAGGACGCCATCGAGCGCGTGCAACCGGGCGACTCGCTCGACGGCCTGCGGCGTGCGACCAAGTTGCACCCGTCGCCGCTCGGACGCATTGTGAGCGTCTGCCTTGATCACCTCAACTGGCCGCGGCAGGAAAACATCGAGGCTGTGCAAGTGCGGGCGCGCCACGAAGTGGTGCGGATGGAAAACGGGTTGGCCGTGCTGGAGATGACGACCGGTGTGGCGCCCTTGCTCGGGTTGCTCGGCACGTTGTCCGGTCTGGTTTCCGTTTTCGCCAACCTCGGCGGCGGCGGGGCGGGGGATCCGGTGGCGGTGGCGCGGGGGATTTCCGAGGCGCTCAACACGACGATCGTGGGTTTGTCCGTGGCCGCGCCGAGTTTGGTGGCCCACAATTATTTCCAGCGCAAGATCGAGACCATGGCGGTGAGCATGGAGGGTCTGGTGACCGATCTGCAGGCCAAGTGCTACCCGGAACACCGGTAAACCGTCGTGGCCACGGGATTCTACACGCGAAAACGGCGCGCCCCGGTGGTCATCATCGTGTCGTTGATCGACATTCTGGCCATCCTCTTGATTTTTTTCATCGTCACGACGACCTTCAAAAAAAACCTGCCGCAGTTGAAGATCGCTTTGCCGGAATCGAAGAGCGCGGCCGCGGCGGAGACCAAGGAAGAACCGGTGCTGCTCGAGGTCAAGGACGAGGAGACCATGCAACTTGACGGTCAACCGGTCTCGCTGGAAGGCTTGGCCGCGGCTTTGCGCACGACCAACGAGGCAAATCCCGCGCGGGGCATCGCTTTGCAGGCCGACGAGGGCGTGCCGTTCCGGTTGATCATCCGCATCATCGACGCGTGGCGCGAGGCGGGGCTGCGTAACCTCCCGACATTTGCGCGGCCGCCGGAGGAGGGGCAACAGTAGGTTATGTTGGAGATCACCAAACTGGGTCACCCGGTGCTGCGCGCCAAGGCGGAGCCGATCGTGAAGATCGACGAGCCGCTGCGGCGGCTGGCTGACGACATGCTCGAGACCATGTATGCGCACGACGGTTGCGGCTTGGCCGGCAATCAGGTCGGGGTGGCGCGTCGCATTGTCGTGCTCGACACGCGCGAAGCGAAGAAGCGTCCGAGCGTCCTGCGCATCGGCGGCAAATCGCGCCCGGTGCACAAACATATGCCGATGGTGCTGATTAATCCCGAGTTGGAAAGCGGTCCGGGCCGCGAGAGCGGCAGCGAGGCCTGCCTGAGCATCCCGGGTGTGGCCGGTGAGGTGGAGCGTCCGCCGCTGGTCCGGCTCAAGGCGCTGGATTTGGACGGCCAACCGGTCGAGTTCGAGGCCGAGGGGCTGCTGGCCCGGGCCTTGCAGCACGAGGTGGATCATCTCGACGGCATTCTTTTTATCGACCGGCTTGATCCGGAAGAACGGCAGCGGGTGGCCGACGAGTTGCACGCCGCGGCCGACCGGATGGTCAGCTGAGATTCCCCCTGCCATGAGTCGCCCCGCCCTGCTCTCTGCCTACGAAAAGCTGACTGCCTTGCTCGGCAAGTTGCCGGGCTCGTTGCAGGAACCGGTGATGCGCGAGCTGGATCCGATCAAGGAAATCTTCCTGCGCCAACGTGCGCCGCGGCTGGCCGTCCTTGGTGATCCGGGTCTCGAGTTGCCGTCGTTCCTCAACGCTTTGGCCGGCCGCACCGTGCTGCACGCGCCGCTGCTGCGCGGTCCTTGGACGGCGGTGCGCGGGACGGGCACGGTCGATCTGGCCGATTTGCGTGGTTCGGGTCTGACGGAGGGTCAGCCGGCCGACTTGTTTTTGTTCGTCGGCACGGCGGGCGCGGGGCTGGCGGCAGACGCGAAGCGTGCCGCGGAGGCGCTGGCGTCTGCACCGCCGCGTGAAGGCAGCAGTCCGGCGGGTCTGGCCGTGGTGGCGCTCGGCGGGCCGGAGGACACGGCGGCGGTGCTCGCGGCCTTGGCGTCCGCGGGAGCTTCGGCCCCGGTGGTTTTTTCCGCGCACCTGCCGCGTGGCGGGGTTGATGCGGGTTTCGGTGCGGAGGCGCGTTCGGCGCTGGGCGACCGCTTGTGTGATTATCTGCCGGAAGATGCGCAGCTCGAGATGGCGCGGTTTCTCGGGGCGCGCGGTGCGCAGGCGCGTTTGGCTGCGACGGTGCTCAAGTCGTTCGGCGCGGTGGCCGGGGTCATCGGCATGCAACCGATCCCGCTGGCCGATTTTCCGATTTTGCTCGGTCTGCAAATGTTCATGGTTTCGCTCATCATCTATGTCAGCGGACGCGAATTTTCGCCACGGTTGGCCGGCGAGTTCGCCGCTTCGCTCGGCCTCGGGTTCGGCGCCGGGCTGCTTTTCCGCGAGACGGCGCGTGCCGCGGTGAAAATCCTGCCGGTCTGGGGTCACATGATTTCCGGCGGCGTGGCCGGCGCGGGGACCTATGCGCTGGGGCGCGCGGCCATCGCTTATTTCATCGAAGGACGGCAGAGCGTGCGGCTGCCCGGGTGGCGCGGGCGGAACAAAGCCTTGCCGCCGCTGCCGGAGGCCTGACCGGTGTCCGCCGCGCTGCGCTCCGAGCGGGTTTTCGCCGGCACGTGCGCGTGGAGTTTTGATGACTGGCGCGATGTGTTTTACCCGCACAGTCTGCCGCGCAACCGCTGGCTGGAATATTACGCGCGGCATTTCCCGGCGGTGGAAATGGATTCGAGTTTTTACCATGTGCCCTCGGCCAAGACGGTGGCGCATTGGGCGGAGATGACGCCGCCCTCGTTCCGTTTCTGCCCGAAGCTGCCGAAAACGTTGAGCCACGAAAAGCGGCTGGAGGAACCGGCCCCGGAGATCGCCATGATGCGGCATCTGGCGGACGAATTGGGCGAGCGCTTCGGTTGTGCCTTGCTGCAGTTGCCGCCGTCCTTTCACGCGCGGTCGCACGAGGAGAGATCCCTGCGGGTTTTTTTGCGGGCCTGGCCGGTGGACGTGCCTCTGGCGGTCGAGTTCCGCCACGAAAGTTGGAACACGCCGCGGGCGGCGGGGATGCTGGAGGAGCGCGGGGTGGCGTGGGTCTGGGCGGACAATCTGCCGCTCGACGCGCAGCAACATGCCGGCTTCGGATTTCGTCCGGTCACGGCACGGCATCTTTACGTGCGGCTGCTCGGGGATTTTCGCACGAAATACCGACCGGACGGCGGGGAGACGCACCGTTACGGGCAAATGCTCTGGCCGCGCGACACGGCGCTCGAGCACTGGGCGGTCAAGCTGCGGCACCATGCGGAGGCGGAAGCGATCTATGTTTTCGCCAACAACCACTACGAGGGGATGGCGGTGGAAACGGTGCGGCGGCTGGCGTCCCGGCTGCATCTCGGATGGCCCCCGGCCGGCGAGGCCCGGGCCGGGCAACTCGAACTGTTCGGCGATGGGCCGTCCGGCTAGGTTAATGCTATGCGCCTCCTGCTCGTCGACGGTCACTACTACGCCTACCGGTCGTTTTTTGCCATCCGCGGTCTGAGCAACTCGCGCGGGGAGCCGACCAACGCGGTGTTTGGCTTCGTCAAAGCGCTGCGCAAAATGCTCACGGATGTGAAACCCGATGCGGCCGCCGTGGTTTGGGACGCGGGGTTGCCCGAGCGGCGGATGGAATTGCTGCCGACCTACAAGCAGCAGCGCGACGAGACGCCGGGCGACCTCGAGGTGCAGTTTCCGGTCATCGAGGAAGCGGTCGCCGCTCTCGGACTGCACAACGTGAGCCTCGCGGGGCACGAGGCGGATGACCTTATCGCGTCCTATGCGGCGGCGGCGCGGCGGGCCAAATCCGACGTGGTCATCGCAACCAACGACAAGGACATCTGGGCGTTGGTCGGTGACGGGGTGGCGGTTTATTCGACGAACAAGAGCGACCTCAAGGATCCGCAGGACGGCTTCGTGCTGCTCGGTCCGGCCGAGGTGGAGGCCAAATGGGGGGTGCCGCCGGAAAAAATTCCCGACGTGCTGGCCTTGACCGGTGATGCGGTGGACAACATCCCCGGTGTGGATGGCGTGGGTCCGAAAACGGCGGCCAAGTTGGTGCGCGAGCACGGTTCGGCGGCGCGGTTGGCGGCGGATGCTTCGGCGATCACGAATGAGAAGCTGCGCGACAAAGTGGCGGCCGCGGCCGGCCGCGTGCGCGATAATCTCGAGCTGGTGCGCTTGGATGACGATTTGCCGCTGCCGGTGGCGCCGGAGGAGTTGCAGATCCGTCCTGATCCGGCCGCGGTGGCGGAGTTGGCGCGAAAGTGCGAGTTCCGCAGCCTGCTGGCGGAATACGAAAAGGTGGCCAAGGAGGCCGGGCGGCCGCAGCAGGATGAGTTGTTCTGAGGCGGATCAATGCATTGGAACCACGGATTACACGGATTTCACGACTGGGTTACAGAAGGAATATTGTGGAGGCAAGGACGAGAGGAAGGTCACCGAAAGGTGAAGTGTTCCGGTCTATTGTTCTTCTCCTGCTTTCTCTGTTATCAGTGCTATTTGCCTACGGGCCGTGTCGCCAAGCCTCCGCTGTGCTATCCGTGGTTAAACTCTTCTGAATGGCTCCGGCTGAGCGATCACCGCGGGATTGCCACGGGGCGGCGGTAG
>JBBEEK010000003.1:0-1536 GCA_040880825.1 Chthoniobacterales bacterium | reverse complement strand
GCCATCTTCGGCGGTTTCGCCATGGTGCTGACCATCATGTTGCCGGCCCGCGCCATCTTCGGTCTGCACGACCTGATCACCGACGACCACGTCGACAAGATGTGCAAAATCATCCTGCTGACCGGTTCGATCGTCGGCTACGCCTACGCCATGGAGTTCTTCATCGCGTGGTATGGCGGCAACGCTTACGAGCAATACGCCTTCATCAACCGCGCCACGGGCCCGTATTGGTGGGCCTACTGGGCCATGATTTTCTGCAACGTGGTGACGCCGCAGCTGTTCTGGTTCCGCTTCTTCCGCCGCCACGTGCTGTCGGTCTTCATCGTCTGCATGTTCGTCAACGCCGGCATGTGGTTCGAACGCTTCGTCATCATCGTGACCTCGCTGCACCGCGACTTCCTGCCCTCGAGTTGGAACATGTTCTATCCGACCTGGGTCGACATTTGGACGTTCGTCGGCACCTTCGGCATTTTCCTTTCGCTCTTCCTGCTCTTCATCCGCTGGCTGCCGATGATTTGTATTTTCGAAGTGAAAGCGGTCCTGCCGGAAGCCGATCCGCATCATGTGCACGATGCGCCCATTGACGAACCCGCTATGGCCCTGAAGGGAGGCGCGCACTGATATGCAAATCGCCGGCAATCCCGAATCGCAACTCTTCGCCATGGGTGCTGAGGTGCCTAACGCATCCGCGCTTTACCACGCGGCGGAGAAGGTCCGCGATGCGGGCTATTCGCGTTGGGACGTCTATTCGCCCTTCCCCATCCACGGGATGGACCACGCCATGGGGTTGAAAAAATCCTGGCTTAGCGCGCTCGTCTTCATCGGCGGCATCTCGGGCCTGACCATCGCGGCGCTGCTGCAATTCTATCCGTCGTCGATCGAATATCCCCTCATCGTGGCCGGCAAGCCGACCGATTTTTTCACCGTGCCGGCGTTCTTCCCGATCATGTTCGAGCTGACCGTGCTTCTCTCCGCTTTCACCGCCACCTTCGGCATGCTGGCGCTCAACGGTCTGCCGCGCTGGAACCATCCGATCTTCAACTGGAACCTTTTCAAGAAAGTGAGCAACGACGGCTTCTTTGTCGCCATCGAGGCGACCGATCCGAAGTTCGACGAAGAATCGACGCGCGCCATGCTCGAGAGCGTCGGCGGCAAACACATCACGCTGGTTTACGGGGACTGATATGCTGCGCTACTTCTTCATCGGTCTCGGACTCTTTCTCGTCGGCCTCCTCGCCGTGGCGGGCTTCCGCGGGCAAAAGAGCGGGAAACCGCCGATCGAAATCTTCCCCGACATGGACCACCAGCCCAAGGTCAAGGCGCAGGTGCCGAGCGAATTCTTCGCCGACGGCCGCGGCAACCGCGAACCTGTCTCCGGCACCGTCCCGCTGGGCTACGAAGCACCCGTCTCGAAAGAAGATCCGTTCCCCGATGAGGGTAAATACCGCACGGTGCGTTATTCCTCCGGCACCGACTATGAGAACACCGGCCGCTTCGGCGACCAATGGGGCACGGGCCTGCCCATGCCGGTCACGG
>JBBEEK010000002.1:0-1544 GCA_040880825.1 Chthoniobacterales bacterium | reverse complement strand
ATCCAACCCCGACGGCTCCTGCATCTTCCTCCAAGGCCTCAACACCTGCACCATCCAGCCAGTCAAACCCCAACAATGCCGCGACTTCCCCAACAAATGGCGCTTCGACGGATGGCGGGAAAAGTGCGAGGCGATTGAGATCCGTTGATCTGGAGGGCGGCCGTCCTCGGCCGCCGCAAGCGTCTTGCCAGCGACGCGTCAACGTCTTATCGTAGTCTCATGACCACACTCAGTCCGACCAAAGCCCGCGCCAATCTGACCTCCTGGTTGAAAGCCGCCGCCGAAGGACAAGATGTCGGCATCCTCTACGGCGAACATGTCATCGCCCTGCGCCCCGTCACCGTGGAGTCGTCCGATTACGCCATGCGCGAATACGGCGCAACGGCGGATGATGTCGCCCGCTTGACCGCCAAAGCTCATGAAGAAATCGCGAAAGACCGCAAGGCCGGACGCCTCCGCCGCTTCACCGGCGACATCGAAGAACTCTTGGCAGATTAAGCTCACCGCTCGCCTTGTCCGAGACCTGCGGGACCTCGCACCTGCGGAGAGAAGTATGTTGGGCGATGTCCTCGGCTCCGTGCTCGAGGCCTGGGGCGAACCGCACCGTCATGCAGGCATCGGACTGCGCAAACTCGGCTCGGGCATCTTTGAATGCCGATGCGGACTCCGCCTCCGGCTGCTGTTCATTCCGAATGCCAAATCTCGCGAGCTGAATTTTTTCGCCATCGGCAACCACGACGAAATACAGCGCATCCTTCGCGGCCGATAGCCTCTTGGAGGGCGGCCGTCCTCGGCCGCCGCCATTTACCATTCACCCCTTCTCCCGCGGCTCGCGGGGACCCTCGCCCTCCAAAAAACTTCCTCCCCTCCGCGCCCTCTGCGCCTTCCCCGATCTCCCCCTACAACAACCGATCCCCACCCGCACTGGCCGGCACGAACGCCTCAAACTTCCCCGCCAAATCATCCAGCTTCGCCACATAGTAAGCCACATTCTCATCACGGTTCCCTGCATCCCAACCCTCGACCAACTTTGCGCTCTCGTAAGCCGTCACACTCTTCTTCGTCCCCGTGATGTAATACGTCACCCGGTCCCCCGCCTGCATCTTCCGCTCACTTTTGAGCGCCAACTCGAACGCCGCCGAACGATTCCGCGATGAGGCTGCGATCTTTTTCCGGTAAGCCTCCGGCGAATCCTGCAACGCCTCCGTCTTGACGAACATCTCCGGCTCCCACGTCCGATCCCTCAGCGCCTTGGCGAACTCCGCATGCATGTCCGGGATCACCTCCGGCTTGCCCTCGCACAGCGCCCGAACCGCCCGCTCAATAAAGATCCGCTGAAATCTTTCCAGCCCCCGTGACTTCAGCGCCGCCCCCTTGATCGACAACTTCCCGTCCTCCGACAACAACGCGTAATTCTTCGCCTTGTAACTGAACATCGCCGCATACCGCGCATCGAACTCCACCTCGATCCCCGCCGGCAAAGTCGCCGCCAACTCCCGGTAAAGCCCGTCCCACGTCGCATCCTTCGGCGGCGTGAAATAAAT
>JBBEEK010000001.1:0-9349 GCA_040880825.1 Chthoniobacterales bacterium | reverse complement strand
AGAATGATCGAGTCCCAAGTCAGTCTGCCAAAAAGTGCCTCGAGCATTTTACATTTTCATTTCCATCATAGGTTTGTCCGTCGCGGCCGGAAGGGGGGATTTCGCGGGGTCGTAGGACGGGCTGCCCGGTTGGCTTTCCGGTGTCATATCCTCGACCATGTAGCGGGCCAGCACGCGTTGAAAAATTTTCGAATCTCCGAGGACCATTTCAATCGGACCTTCTCGGTCCTCGATGCCGAGGGGTTTTTTTGACTCTTCCGAAGTTCCCTGCATGGCCAGGATGGCGTAAGTGTCGGCGGTGAGCGCGAGGTCGCTCGATTGCGCCCGCTTCATCCGGGCCTCGTATTCCTCTTGGGAGACCGAATAAACCCGGAATTTCTGTTTCCAGAATCCGTTCCCGGTGAACTGCGTATTCATCCCCATGGCCTCGCCCTGACGGGAAGCGAGGAAGTTCAATTTCGTGGTCATCGCCGGCATGGCGTAAATCTGACCCACGATGGCCGAAATCCGCAGACTCTGCATCACGGTGTCGGTCGTCAAAGTCAACTCGACCGCGCGCCCCTCGGGCACGACCAACTCGTCGACCAGCGCAACTCCCTCGTCCGGATAGATAAAAATCCATTTCCAATCGAGTCCTATGACATGGATTTGCAGCGGGTCTTTGCCCAGTGCCTTGTAGGGGTCGAGGCGAAAGGTCATGTGCCACAGACTGACCGCCATCAAAGTAACGACGAGAATCGGCACGCCCCACATCAACGATTCAAGGACCGGGTTCGACTCCCAGTTCGGGCGATATTTGCCCGTCGGCTTGCTTCGACGATACTTCCAAAGAATCCACGGCGTGGCCAACAAAACGGGAACCACCGCGATCAAAGTCAGAAGGATCACGATTTTGAGATGTCTCAACTGGTCCGCCGCGACCGGCCCCATCGGCTGCAGAAAAGATTCCGCAATGGCTAGAGTCAAGGGTGGGTCGATCATCGCCAAAATAGCTCGGGTGTTTTTTTGTCAGCTTTGCCCCATGCCCACCAGCGCAAATTGGCCGCTTGGAAAAAGGCAGGAGCGCGCCGCGGACATCGCTCTCGAATCGGAGGATCATCGCGCAGCTTAATTCCACGGGATCGATCAAGTCGTCTTTTACAAAAGGAGTGAGATCCATTCCCAAAACCACGCATGAGGCGGAGTCGCCCTTTCATGGTCGGTCAAAGGTGGCATTGGCGGCGCGGCGTCTCATCGTCTTTGAAACCGGCAAAGGCTCCGCTGCGTGAACTGCCCGCGCCATCGGTGCACACAACGCCGTGTCGACCGGGAAGACACACTTCATCATGCTCATCATGGCCATCATCGGCGTGCCCATCGTCACGGCCGACACCGTCAGCATTCGCTACATCTTCCGTGGCAAAGTGAAGCTGACCCCGCACAGCTACTGAGGCCTCGTCCGGTCCGGATGTTACGTCGCCGGGGACGGCGACGCGACAATCCTACACGTAGGGGATGAACGCCGTGTGCATCTCGGGCGGAACGTCGATCATCTTGTAGTCCGACGACGACACGAAAAGCAGACTTTGCCGTCCTTTGCCGAGCAGGTGGCTTTGCGAGTCGTAGATCTCGTGCTCCAAGGTGACGAACTTCCGGTTGTAGCCGGCGATGCGGATGCGCACGCTCACCGTTTCGAACTCGCGCGTCTCGCGCACGAACTTGTGCTCGAAGGAACGCGTCAGGATGTAGAACGGCGTGTCCTTGAGATTGAACTTCGGCATGACGCGGTTGAAGAACAGTTCGCGCGTCTTACCCACCCACATGGCATACATCCCGAAGTAGACGTTGCCCACCGAGTTGGTGTCCGCGTAGGTCGCGACAAAAGAGTGGACGAACCACTTGCCCTCGAAATGCCCGCCCAACGGATGCTGCACCGCCTCGACCAGCGACCTCGCTGTCTCGGTCAGCGTGGCCGGCGCTCCCGCCGCGGCCCGCACCGCCGGCGCGGCAGATTGCATGGTCGGCGCAGCCAGCAAGGACATCTCGTCGGCCGGCGCGCCGAGTTCTTCGGCATCGCTGACAAAATCCTCCGACGCCGTCGGCTTGGCCAGTGTCCAGATGACATAGCCGAGCGGCAGGAGCGAGCCGATGATCATGAAAACGGGGTAACCCAGGAGGTAACCGAAGGCGAAAATGACCACGGCCAGGCTGCCGAGGCAGAACATCTTGACCTGCGGGATGCGGTTGGCCGGGGTGTTGACGTAGCAACGGGCTACCGCCAGTGCCGAATAGCCGACGAAAAATGTCGCATAGAAAATCATGAAGTATTCCAACTCCAACCCGAGCGCCGCGCCGGCCAGCGCGACCATCCCGCAGAAAAGGAACAGCGGGATCGGCGAGGTGACGAGCGAAGTCGGGACCAGCGCGAAAATGGCGCTCACGCTGGCCCGCACATTGCTCTGCAGGAACCAACGCAGCGCGATGTAGCCGCTGTCCAGCGTGGTCAGCACGCAGGCGCAGAGAAACACGCAATAGGCCCCGAAAATCCACGGGTGATCCGCCGCGCGCTCGAAGAGCAGGCGCATGACGGAATCATGACCGTAAACATGGCCGCCCAGCCCGCCGTGCAGGAAGCGGCCGGCCCCCGCACCCAGCGCCCAGAGGGCGAGCAGGCCGTGGAAAAGCAGCAGCAAGAAAAACTCCACGGCCCCGACCAAGTAAGCCGCCGCCACCGGGACCCGTTCGCGGTGCATCTGGATGGCCCGTTGCCACTGCTGCAAATCCAGCCATGGACCGAGCAGGAACCCGATGAAGATCGGCACCATGTAGCCCCAGTAATTCCAGTCGTTGGTCGGCAATTTCTCCACTTTGACCGCGGAGAAATCCGGCAGCACACGCGCGGGCGCCGACCACAGGATGGCGATGGCGCCAGCCATGATGAGGAATATGACACCGTGGCTCCACTTGATGCGGCGGATGTTGAACTCCTCGCCGAAAAGAATCCCCGCCGCGAGGATGACGAGCAGGATGAGCGGCAGGAAGAGGATTCCCGGCTCCAGCCCCAGCGGCATCCACCCGTAGCGGATCAGCGCGAAGATGGTCAGGGTGATGGCCAGCAACTGATAGAGGAAAAAGATGAGCCGGAACGGACGCGACCAGGCGGTAAAAAATTTCCCCAGCGATTCCGACCCGCCCGCCTGCCTCCGTGCGAGGTGGTGGGCGACCAGCCCGAAGCCGATCAACCCGAGACAATTCGGGATGGCAAAGCTGAGCAGCCCGATGAGACCGAACTGCGTGGTGAACTGCACCGAGAAAAACAACCCCAACCCCCACATCCAGGAGAGGGTCACCGTGTTGCCCCACAGCAGGGTGTTGAACCAACGGGGCGGTTTGATTTCGGAAGCCGACATAGAGAGGAACCAAACCTTAGCACGGACGCCGCCGCTTGCCCAACATTCGGCGATATGAGACCAAACTCGAACATTTTTTCAACGATCGGTCGGCCATCGGCGGGTAGTCATACCAGTCACGAAAAGCTTTTTGACTTTTCACCAGCACCAGTAGGGTCAGTCGCATCAAGAAAGCAGCGGCCCACTGGGCTAGCGGACCCGTCCAAGAACACCATCTCCGGAAGTCCAAGACCTTTTGAGGTTTGGCATGAGACGGCCCGCGCATCCGATTCAACGGGCACGGGGTGAAGCCGCTTTGGCGTGCAGCTTTGGAGCAGCGCCGCCGCCCCCGCTCAGAAATCCACCCCGAGAAACACCCCGAGAATAGCCGCGTCCCCCACAGCGGAAGTCCCGGCCGGACGGGTGACCAATTGCACGAAGGGCTGCACGAAGGCCCAGTCGTTGAGCCGCACCTGATAGCCGGCTTCGACGAAGACCGACTGACCCGCCGAGGGCGCGGCGGCGTCCCCGTATTGCCCGACCGCCACAGCGGCCATCAGCAGGTCACGATCGCGCTGCGGCACGAGCCCCTGGTAGACGAGCCCGGCTTGGGTGTAGAAGGAAAAGTCGTTGTTCTCCGGCGGCGCGAAATAGAAAAGGCTGAAGGCCCGCAGCCCCTGCTCGCCGTCCTCACGCCACACCATCTGCTCTCCCTGCCCATAGAACCCGTATTTGTTGCCGCCGAATTCCTCGTTGTCCTCGCCGTAAAAATACCCGCCGAACGAGTAACTGCCCGGCAGGCGCTCCGCCCCGAATTCCGGCGTGATCCCCGTCTCGCCCATAAAGAACAACCCGTTGCCCTCGCTCCGGCTGCCGTGGAAATGCAGGCCGCGGTTCGCCGGATCGGTCGGGTTGAAGTAGGACATATACAATCCGCCTTTGATATACAACCGCTCCACCGGCCGGACCTCGAGCACGCCACCCCAAGTGGAAAAGCTCGAGCCGTAGGGGATATTGCCCCCGAGACCCTCGGCACTCCCCATCGCATTGTTGGCGAACAGCCGCGCCAACGGCTGGGTCACGAATTCCTTCTGCGGTTGGAGCCAGCCGGCAGTCACCACCAGCCCGTCCTTGACCCCGACAAATTCCGGCACGGCATAGCGCAGCCCGAAGTTCATCAGCCGCCAGCCGGTGCCGCCGGCGTAGCGCGAGGGATTAAACAAGCTGTCGGCCTCGACATAAGTGTTCGGGTTGGCCTCCGGGCCCGGATCCCGCCAACGCCCCTCGACAAATCCGCTCAAACCCCGCAGCCCTTCCCAGCCGGCAAGCTTGGCCGCGTCCAGATCCAGCCAGAACGACAACTCCTGCGCAAACGCATTCCCCGCCCCCTGCTCGCTATCGAGGATACCGAAATAAATCCCCCGCCAGCGCCCGCGCAAATCAACCCCACGATCTTCCACCGCTGTCCGCGCCCCGAACCAGTCACCCGTCATATGCTGCCCGTGCCACCACCCGGCCGCGGCATCGACTTCCGCACGCGCGGGCGACACCAGCAGCAACAAAGCCGAAACACCCGCCCACCACGCGGTGCATCTGCGGTGATTTCTACTCGTCATGTTTTCCAGACGGCGGAAACCGTCAATCGTCCGGCGTCCAACGCCGCGTGACAAGATCCGCCGAGCAATTCGACGCTCGCCTTGACCACCGACAAGCCAAGTCCCGAGTGCGCGCGGTCACTGCGCGCGGAGGATTTGCGCCAGAACCGGTCGAAGAGATGCTCCAGATCCCCGGGCTGGAGGTCGGGCGCTTCGTTGGTGACGGAAAATTCCCGTGGCGAAGCGTGCACGAGCAAAGCGGTGCCCTCAGGCGCATAAGCCATGCTGTTACCGATCAGGTTGGTCACGATGGCCCGCCATAAAACGGGATCGGTTTGCCAGGCACCGCCGGACACCCGCAGGTCGACCTGCAATTTTTTGGCCGCGATATCCGCCTCGAACCGCGCGAGACATTCGCCGATCGAGGCGGCCGGATCCACCGACTCCCGTTGCACGCCGACCGCCGCATCGGCACGCGCCAGTTGTGATAATTTTTCGAGCAAAGCCTCCAACTCCGCGATGGCCCGGCCCATTTCCGCCCCCTGCCCGGCCGTGAACTCCGCGGGCCAGCGGGCCCCCAGTTCCGCCATGGCTTTCAACTCTGCCAACGGCGTGCGCAATTCGTGGGCCGCATCGCTGGTGAAGCGGCGCTCCCGGGCGAAGGATGCTTCGAGGCGCCCGAGCAGCTCATTCAATTTGGCCGCCATACCCCGCAACTCCAGCGGCAGCCCCTCGACCGGCAAGCGGCGGTCAAGTCGCCGCACGTCAATCTGCTGCACCTCCGAGGAGACGAGATCGAAAGGCCGAAACGCCGCGCTGACCACACGATGGAAAATCGCCAGCGTGACGAGCAATCCCCCCGCCGCCACCGCGGCAATGATCAAAGCCGCCGTGCGCAACGTGGCGTATAATCCGGAGATGTCGCTGGCCACCACGATGCGCAAGTCCCGGTAGCGTTCAAGAGCATCGCGGTAGGGCCGGCCGACTCTTTTATCGGGATCATCCTCCAGCGGCTGGAAGGTCTTCCAGTAGGCCCGTCCCGGCGCGCCGTCCGGCAAGACGGTGGCGGTAAACCCCGTGTCCTCGCCGGTCGAGGTCGCAAAATCCGGCAAATCCGCAAAACCGAGCGACGGGGAGCGCTCGAGCACCGCGCCATCTTTGTCCCGGATAACAAAAAAATCCCCGAGCCCCGGCGCACCGAAGCCCGCAAACTCGCGCACGTTCAGATCGATCTCGAAGGCCAGATCATCCAACTCGGACGCCTTGGCCAGCGCCTGCGCCTTGGTGGACAACTCGGAATCGAAACGTGCGTAGAGCGCCTCCCGCAGCGCGAAGTAGAGGATCAAGCCGCCCGCGACCAACGAAATGATCGTGGCCGCGGCAATCGCCCCAGTGAGTTGACGACGGATTGATTTCACGGCGCCTCCAGAACGTAACCCAACCCACGCCGCGTGCGGATGACCTGCGGCGTGCCCGGTGGACACAGTTTTTTGCGCAGCGAGTAGACCGCGGCATCGACTGCGTTGCTCACCGGGCTGTCCGATTCATTGTAAAGGTGGCCCTCGATCTGCTCCCGGCTCAGCACCTGCCCCGGACGCCGCGCCAGACACTCGAGCAACGCAAATTCCCGTGCGGTCAAAGCCACCACCTCATCGCCGCGGCGGACGGCGCGTGCGGCCAAATCAATTTCCACCCCGCCGACCCGCAGCCGCGAATCCGCCTGCCCGCGGTCGCGCCGCACCACCGCCTCGAGACGCGCCGCCAGTTCCTCCATGGCGAACGGCTTGGGCACATAGTCATCCGCCCCCAGGGCCAGACCGCGCACCCGGTCGTCCACCTCATGACGCGCCGTGAGGATTACCACCGGCGTCGTCACACCGCTACGCCGCCAAGCGGACAAAATCTCGAACCCGCCCCGCCCCGGCAACATCAAGTCGAGCACGATTGCGTCATAGCGGTTATGACGCACCAAGCTGTCCGCCTCCCGGCCATCGCCCGCCTCATCGACCGCGTGGCCGGAGAGTGACATGGCCCGCGCCAGCGTCCGGCGCAACCGGGCGGAATCCTCGACGATGAGCAAACGCATAAGGGCAACCATCCGCCCGTGGCGGACGCGGGGAAATGATCAATCTCGGACGAGCCGCTGCAAAATGGAACCATTATCCGCGATCTCCAAGTAGAGATCCCGGTCATCCGGCAGATCGATTTCCACCAGAAAGGTGGTGACCTTTTCGGATATTTTCTTTTCCAGTTCCTCGAGCCGCCCGCCGTTGGTCATTTCCGCCTCCACCGTGCGACGCACCGGTTCCGGCGTTTCCCCCAAATCGATATCCTCGACTGTCTGCAGAATGGTGCCATCCGCCGCCACCCGCAACTGACGCTCGCGCAAGCGCGGCAGATTGATCTCCACCTCGTAAGCACTGCCGTCCGGCGACAACTCGATTTCATCGACCCGCCCGTCCCGGGAGTTGGCCAGCACCGCCTGCTGCACTGCCGCCGGACAGTCCTCCAACCGCAAATCCTTGGCCCATGCACCGGCCGCCGACAGCAAGGCGGCGGTCCAGACCATTAAGAATAGTTTTGTTTTCATCACGAGCGACCTTAGCCGCGAAAAATGACGGCCAGATGAGGAAGATGAAATTTTTCTCGCGGCACCCGCGGAGGCCGCTCGGCTCGGCCCGCCCCCCCAACTTCGGGTTCGTGCTTTCCAAGACGCCCGACGCATTCGAGACTGCGAGCCAGCAGGGGAGCCTTTTGGCTGAGAGTCCCGCCACGGCGGGTGACCCTTCGAACTTGATCCGGGTCATGCCGGCGCAGGGAGCGAAGCAAATTCATGGTCAGGTGCCTCCCCGGCCCCATCTATCACCATGAATACACTTCCCAACAGCCGCCGCGTCTACGTCCACGGCACCACCCATCCCTCCATCCGCGTCCCCTTCCGCGAAATTTCCTTGGCCCCGACCAAAGATTTCGACGGAAAAGTCCAAGCCAACGAGCCCGTTCGCGTTTATGACACGTCCGGACCGTGGGGCGACGAAGACTTCCGCGGCGCAGTGACCCGCGGCCTGCCCGCGACCCGCCGCGACTGGCTCTTGGCCCGCGGTGACGTGGAAGAATACGAGGGCCGCGCCCTGCGCCCGGCGGACAACGGCTACCTCTCCGCCGTCCACGCCGAACACCACGCCAAAGGCAACGGATCCGGCCCCAAGGAATTCCCCGGCCTCCGCCGCCGCCCGCTGCGCGCCTCGGCCGGTCATCCCGTGACCCAGCTTTGGTATGCCCGCCAAGGCATCGTGACCCCCGAGATGGAATTCATTGCCATCCGCGAAAACATGGGCCGCGCCAGGATGGCCGACCTGGCCAACGACATCGACCGCCAAGAACTCGACAAACAACACCTCGGTTCGGCCCAGGATGACGGCCGCGCGGCCAGCCCCTCGCCCTACACTCCGAGCGTATTCCGCCGCTTCCCCCAACGCATCCCGCACGAGATCACCGCGGAATTCGTCCGCGACGAAGTGGCCGCCGGACGCGCCATCATCCCGGCCAACATCAACCATCCCGAAAACGAACCGATGATCATCGGCCGCAATTTCCTCGTCAAAATCAACGCCAACATCGGCAACAGCGCAGTCGCTTCGTCCATCGAGGAGGAAGTCGAAAAAATGCGCTGGGCCACCAAATGGGGCGCCGACACGGTGATGGATCTTTCGACCGGCAAAAACATCCACGCCACGCGCGAGTGGATCTTGCGCAATTCACCGGTTCCCATCGGCACCGTGCCGATTTACCAGGCCCTGGAAAAAGTCGGGGGCAAAGCCGAGGAACTGACTTGGGAAATTTTTCGCGACACCCTCATCGAGCAAGCCGAACAAGGCGTCGACTACTTCACCATCCACGCCGGCGTCCTGCTGCGCTTCATTCCCCTCACCGCGCGCCGCATGACCGGTATCGTCAGCCGCGGTGGATCCATCATGGCCAAATGGTGCCTCGCCCATCACGCCGAGAACTTTCTCTACACGCATTGGGATGACATTTGTGAAATCATGGCCGCTTATGACGTCAGCTTTTCCATCGGCGACGGTCTCCGCCCCGGATCAGTCGCCGATGCCAATGACCAAGCCCAGTTCGCCGAGCTGCAGACCCAAGGCGATCTGACCCGCCGCGCCTGGGCGCATGGTGTGCAGGTCATGAATGAAGGCCCCGGTCATGTTCCCATGCACATGATCGAGGAAAACATGGCCAAGCAACTCGAGTGGTGCGACGAGGCGCCCTTTTACACGCTGGGACCGCTCACCACCGACATCGCCCCCGGCTACGATCACATCACCAGCGGCATCGGCGCCGCCATGATCGGTTGGTACGGCTGCGCCATGCTCTGCTATG